>NZ_JAQLDQ010000048.1 GCF_028209395.1 Collinsella aerofaciens | reverse complement strand
GCTGGCGCGCGGCCCCGTATCCGTCGGCGGCGTGCCCTACTGCTTCGACGCCCGGACGGGGGCCATGCTGACGGGCTACCAGACGGACGCGCAGGGCGTCCGCCGCTACTTCGGCAGCTGCGGCCCCCTTAACGGCTGGGGCCTCGTCGACGGCTCCTGGTACTGGTTCGCGAACGGCATCGCCTCGACCGGCTGGCTTTACACTGGCGGCTCCTGGTACTGGCTCGACCCCGACGCGGGCGGCGCCATGGTGACGGGCCTTCACGCATGCAACGGCTCCGCATACTGGTTCAACTCCTCCGGCGCCATGGCGACCGGGTGGGTCCTCGACGACGGGACCTGGTACTACGCGACTGGCTCCGGTGCCCTCGCCTCCGGCTGGCTCAACCTAAACGGTACGTGGTACTGGCTCGATCCCTCGACGCACGTCATGGCCACCGGGCTCCATGGGTGCAACGGCTCCATGTACTGGTTCAACGGCTCCGGCTCGATGGCGACCGGATGGGTCCTCGACGGCGGAACCTGGTACTACGCGACGGGCTCCGGCGCGCTGGCCTCCGGCTGGGCATATGTCGGCGGCGCCTGGTACTGGCTCGATCCCTCGACGCACGCTATGGTTACTGGTGTTCAGCAGATCGACGGGGCACAATACTCTTTTGCTAGTAATGGTGCTTGGCTCGGCTAGCAACTCTTCTTTAATTGCTTTTTTCTAATTACATATTGCTCTTAGCTATCCATTTGTAGACTATGTTTATGTAAAAATTGGTTACTACTGGGGGCTGACATGGCAAGGAAAAAGCGAATAACATTAATCCTAATCATTCTTTCAACTCTACTGCTCGCTGGGCCCGGTGTGGTTGATATCGCGAACGCAGAATCCATAAGCTCCTCCATCCCTACTGATTTTGAGCAGCAATCCGTCTCCTCGACTCTTAATTCTTCCGATTCAATCAATGATGGGTCTGCTCAAGAATCCGTTAAATGGAATCAGGGTTGGAATTCGTTTGACGGTAACTGGTTCTATGTGGATTCAGTTAATCCGGTCTCGCTGCATTCTGGCTGGCTCTATACCAATGGGGCCTGGTACTGGCTCGACCCCTCGACGCATGCCATGGCCATCGGGCTCCATGAGTGCAATGGCTCCGCGTACTGGTTTGACGCCTCCGGCGCGATGGCGACCGGGTGGGTGCTCGACGGCGGCACCTGGTACTACGCGACGGGCTCCGGCGCCCTCGCCTCCGGCTGGCTCAACCTAAACGGTACGTGGTACTGGCTTGACCCCTCGACGCACGCCATGGCTACCGGCTTTCACGAGTGCAACGGCTCACTGTACTGGTTTAATGCGTCCGGCGCGATGGCTACCGGATGGCTCCTCGACGGCGGTACCTGGTACTACGCGACGGGATCCGGCGCGCTGGCGCGCGGCCCCGTATCCGTCGGCGGCGTGCCCTACTGCTTCGACGCCCGGACGGGGGCCATGCTGACGGGCTACCAGACCGATGCGCAGGGCGTCCGCCGCTACTTCGGCAGCTGCGGCCCCCTTAACGGATGGGGCCTCGTCGACGGCTCCTGGTACTGGTTTGCGAACGGCATCGCCTCGACCGGCTGGCTTTACACCGGCGGCTCCTCTGGTACTGGCTCGACCCCGACGCGGGCGGCGCCATGGTGACGGGCCTTCACGTGTGCAACGACTCAGCGTACTGGTTCAGCGCCTCCGGCGCGATGGCGACCGGGTGGGTGCTCGACGGCGGCACCTGGTACTACGCGACGGGCTCCGGCGCCCTCGCCTCCGGCTGGCTCAACCTAAACGGTACGTGGTACTGGCT
>NZ_JAQLDQ010000047.1 GCF_028209395.1 Collinsella aerofaciens | reverse complement strand
CATCGCGCCGAGAGTACTGCGGGGCCAGCCCGTGGGAGGCCAGGGCGCCGCTGACCGGTGGACGGCACCGAGCCGTCGGATGACTTGAAGAAGGGGGAGGCCTCGCGGCCTCCCCCTTTTTTGCGTTTACGGGCAACATTCCTTATGCAATTAAATCAATTTAATCATCCACCGCTGAATATAGACGTTCACCGTTCTTTGGTCGGTTCTCTATTCTCAATGGACTAATATTTGCTTTAGCGCACTGCTGCGCTTGTCCTGTTTTTACACGGGTCGTTTTATTGATTGTGACGGAAGGACTCACATGGCAGATGTTCATGAGCTGCTTGATACTTGGATTGCCAATGTCAAGGACGAGGAGCTCCTCGCTGAGCTTAACACGATGAAGGAGCAGGGTGATGAGGACGCCATCACCGATGCTTTCTTCCAAGATCTCGCCTTCGGTACTGCCGGCCTTCGCGGCACTATCGGTGCGGGCACTAACCGTATGAATATCTATACGGTCGGTCGTGCGACCCAGGGATTCGCTGACTACCTCAATGCGACCTTCGAGCATCCAACGGTTGCCATCGCTCGCGATAGCCGCAATAAAGGTGAGCTGTTCGTTAAGACGACGGCTGCCATTCTTGCAGCAAACGGCGTGACTGCCCTCGTTTATCCCAAGATTTCTCCTGTGCCGACGCTCTCCTGGGCCGTCCGTGATCTTAAGTGCTCCGGTGGCATTTGCATGACCGCTAGTCATAACCCGGCACCGTATAACGGCTATAAGGCCTATGGCCCCGACGGCTGCCAGATCACCAGCGAGGCCGCCGATGCAATTTCTAAGGCTATCGCCGAGACCGATACGTTCACCGGTGTGAAGTCCATGGACTTCGATGAGGCTCTTGAGCAGGGCCTGGTCAAATGGATCGATGACTCGTGCCTCGAGCGTTATTACGACGCCGTTCTCGCTCGCGGCGTTACGAATCTTTCTGCCGAGGAAATTGCCGGCGCGCCGCTCAAGCTTGTCTATACGCCGCTGAATGGTACCGGCCTCATTCCCGTTACCACGGTGCTCGAGCGCGCTGGCATCACCGATGTCACGGTTGTTCCCGAGCAGAAGGAGCCTAACGGCGATTTCCCGACCTGCCCGTATCCTAACCCCGAGATCCGTCAGGCCATGCAGAAGGGCATCGATCTCTGCGAGCAGGTTCACCCTGATTTGCTGCTTGCAACCGATCCCGACGCCGATCGTGTTGGCGTTGCCGTTAAAAATGGCGATGACTATCTGCTGCTGACCGGTAACGAGATGGGCGTCCTGCTGCTCGACTATATTTGCAAGACCCGTGCCGCCCGCGGCGAGGACCTCACTAAGAAGGTTGCCGTTACTACTATCGTTTCTTCCGCAATGGTTGACGCTCTGGCCGACGAGTACGGTTTTGAGCTCCGCCGCTGCCTGACGGGCTTCAAGTACATCGGCGACATCATTACCTCGCTTTCCGATGCTGGCGAGGTCGATCGCTTTATCTTTGGTTTCGAGGAGAGCTACGGCTATCTGGCTGGCGACCACGTGCGCGACAAGGACGCCGTGAGCACTTCGCTGCTGATTTGCCAGATGGCGCAGTATTACAAGCTCCAGGGTAAGAACCTCGCCGATGCGATGCACGAGCTGTACGAGAAGTATGGCTACTACCACAACAAGACGATTTCGCTGAGCTATCCGGGTGCTGAGGGTGCGGCAAAGATGGCCGGCATCATGTCCGGTCTGCGCGAGAACCCGCCTGCGGAGCTTGCTGGGTCCAAGATTGAGGCCGTCGTGGACTACAACACCTGCGTGAACGGCCTGCCGAAGGCTAACGTCATTGAGTTCGATCTTGAGGGCGGCAACAAGGGTATTGTTCGTCCTTCCGGCACCGAGCCCAAGATTAAACTGTACATCTTCGCCAAGGGCGCGGATGCCGCCGAGGCTGATGCAGCACTTGACGCGATCGAGGAATCCGGTCGTAAGCTGTTGGCCTAAGGCTTTGAAAGCCTATTTCTATAGATAGACGGAGGAGGGGATCTCGGAAACGAGGTCCCCTCTTTATTACCGGTAAATACAGCTGAGAATTCCGAATTGTGTAGGAAATGTGTACGCCCAGATTCCCGCCCCCGGCGCCCCTCCGGTCTGGCAATATATCTCCTTGCCGCGCGGCCCGGTCGGACCGGATCAG
>NZ_JAQLDQ010000046.1 GCF_028209395.1 Collinsella aerofaciens | reverse complement strand
GCTAGAAATCATATGACGGGGCGCGGGCCGTGTTCCGCTATGCGGTTGTCAATTTGCGAAAGAAATTATGCGTCACCCTAGACCGCTGCGTGGCCATGGAAGTAAAGTAGAAGAGGGTCGAACCAAGCAGTTCCCAGACAATTGGCGTCCGGCCAGACACTTCGGTTCGACCCTTTTCGATTTTGCGGAGTAGTTATAGCTGAACGTCCTCAGATATATAAAATCATTTCCTCCCTTTTCCGAAAGACGTTTTTTGAAATATTGGAATTAACTAAACGGGTAATTGCACTCAATTGCAAAACTGGCCCAGCTGCGTTCCGACTTAAAGATTTCTGTTGTCTGGTTCATCTGCCAGATAGTCGTGGGGAACATAGTCAACGTGATAACGCTTTTCAAGTTCCTCGATAAACCGATCGACCTTTCGAGCATTTTGGTAAACCTTTTCGAGTGTGCGGAAAACAGCTTTCTCGTTGTACGCGGGAAGCCCCTGGGCATTCACGAAGTACATCAGCTGATTGAGGTTCGTTCCTTCCTTCAATAACTCATGATGGAGTTTTTCAACTTCCGCAATGTCAAAATTGAATGATTCGATCTTTCCGTAAATTGCGCTGCGGCGAACCAGTTCGCTTGCAGAAATGCCGAGCGCCGCTGCACGCTGCTCAATTGCCTTTTTTTCTGGAGCAGTGAGCATTACTTGGAACGGAATACTCCTTTTTTCAGAAATCGGCTCGCCACGTTCATCGGTTTTACGCGATGCCTGTGCTCTCCTGTAATCCTCCTGTTGCTTATGGAGGGCCTTTTTCTTCCGATCAAGAACTTGCATTTCGTCATCGAGATCATCAAGTGAGATTTCCCGATGAATCAGTACGGATCGAATCAACTCAGCTTCCGTACAACCAGCTTGTTCGCAAAGTTGTTGATAGATCTCTTTCTCTTCAGGAGAAACGCGAGCCTTTACGAATTCATTTCGTGCCATTTTTCTACTTTCTCCGGAGTGGCCTCCGGAAAAGTAAGCAAGAAACTGAGGATTGGCATCCGTCACCTCTTGCTATGGTTGCCTAATTTTTTAGAAAGAGTGAAACCAACCCGCAAAAAGCGTGCTGCAGTCCACCCTTTCCCTTTTCTCCGTGACAGGAGAAAAGCAAGATTCGTAAATCATGATAACAGGGACTACGGGCCCGGTTATCATGATATACGTACATCTTGCAATCTCCGGAACGGGGATTGGGCGAAACGCAGTGTAGACGTGGAATGAGAGGCCTCATTCCAAGCGAGAGGCCTCGCGGCGTTGTAACTGCGTGAAGACCGTGAGCGAAAGTGAATTTTTAACGCGAAGGATGCTGAGTGTTAGAAATTCGCTGTAGCGAGAGCGGAGCGGCAATGCGAATGCGAGGGATGCCGAGTGTTTGCATTGCCGCAAACATTCGCCTTTATCGAATCGTTTTTCGATACGCTTACGAAAAAGTTGAGGCACCTTTCGACAATTTCAATGGCGCGGAGAGTCATTAGCGTGACTCGCAGCGCTGTTGGATTTGTCGAAAGGTGACGCGGCTCGCATTGCGATTCGGATTAGCGAGTCGGTTTTCATGCGGCGGTCAAGCCGCCTATGATCGCGACCTTCGGTCGCTATCGATTTTCAAAACTCGCGTTTTGTTTTGAAGCGAGTTGAGATGCGAAACGAAAAATCGGAACGCCCGCGCGAGCCGTTTCGACTTTTGCGCGGGCGCGATTCAAATCAAACGAAGAACCGGATAATGAGATTTTGAGTTTCACGGTTTAGATCTCAGAAAACAAATCCAAAACTGCAGTGTCGACTCCAACTGTCATCAAGTAGTCAGTGCGGTCGCAGCTACTTACCAACCCCGGTCCACGGGCGGAGCCCTGGCAAGAACCGAAGGTTGTGAGTTTGTACATACATTCACGATGGAGGTACAAACTCGCGTCTCTTGCGAGATTTTTCATCTCACAGCACATTTCACGACAAACCATCGCCGCGCTTAGATCGCCTCGGTGTCCGGTGGCTGTCCGGTAGCGAACCTTTTACCGAGACGCACCGGAGACATTGCGTAACTGTGTCATGCCGCAACAATGTAAAAGTGTGACTGCCGAACTGTGTAATAACGCAATAACGTAACAACGTTATTACGTCACTTTTTAACGCCGCCAAGGGCGCCGGGTTTTTAGGGCAGAGCCCTAGTGCGCCGCCGGGCTTTGTACGGCGGCGCACGACACTTGCGGAAAATTTTCAGGCGCGATTAGTTCAATGTTCAATTGTTCTGCTATTCCACAGTCACGTTGTTCTGTTATTTCGATTTGCCGTAATCGCGTTATCGCACAGCTACGCTACTACGTAGTTACGTTATGACACAGTTGCGTTGTGTCATAGTTCGGTTCCGCAAGAGTCGTACGCCGCCGTACAAAACTGCGTTTTGCCCGGCGGCGTACGATTTAGGGCTCTGCCCTAAAACCCGGCACACGGCAAAACGAAATAACAGAACTATGAAATAACGACATTACGTAAATACGGCATTGCTGAAAAAGTGAATACCGTTGACACTCCCCGTAGCTGAAACCAGGGGTTTTACGACGGTTTTGATAATCTGTGTGGCCAATATGACGCCGTTGAACCCGCGTATCGATACCGCTCAGCCATTCGCCTCGCCCCCATCGCACGCATCTTCATTCGGCCTGTCAT
>NZ_JAQLDQ010000045.1 GCF_028209395.1 Collinsella aerofaciens | reverse complement strand
TATCAATACGACCCCTCGATTGTGTGCGAGGCCGGCGGGGCCGATTGGGTCACCGCTATCCAGCGTTCAAGCGACAAGTATGCGGTCATTGCGGCGATGCAGGACTGGTGTGATGACCCCGTCAACGTCAGGCCGAGCGGGTGCCCTCCGCAGTTCAATGATTTGATGAGATACGCTCGCGCCAACAATCAGGAATGGTTTATGGCGCTCTGCGACAACAGCGCCATCGTGATGCGCGAGTATTGCAAGGGCAATCGCCATGACTGGCGTGATGAACGTTATCAGGCATACGCGCGCGGCTGCGATAGACAGACGGGTGGCGGTGAGTAGACGGGTCAACGGAAGATTCAGCGACTACGGGGCGGCGTGGTCTGCGCTCGCGCAGATCTAAGCCGACTCGTTCGCGGAATCTGTAGTTGACGCGGCGGGCGAGTCGAAAGACAGACTGGGAAGAGGGTCGATGTGAGCGCAAGCTCCCATCGACCCTTTCCTTGCCTATGTCGCGAGAAAGGTTGATTCGGGGATGGAACCTAGGGGGGGTAGCCGACCCGAAGGGTCGGCGTACTGCGTCACCCCCCCTAGGAATCCCGACCCCGACCCCCGACCCTAGAGGGGGAGTTTGAGGGGGCTTTGCCCCCTCATTCGGCGCTCGCGCCGATGGCCCGCACCTCATGAGCGACGCCGCGAATGAGTAGGGCTGGGGGGTCTCGGGGGGAACGCCCGAGCGGGTCAAGGGCAGCGCCCTTGCACGGCCAAACGCAGTTTGGTATACCGTGACTATACCAAATGTCGCTAACGCTCCATCAGGCTTCAAACTCGGAGGTTCACCAATGACGGTCGCGCCACTAATCGCAATGAAGAGCTCGCAAGTGAAAAGCTTTGACGCGGTGGGTCGTGAGCTGGACAGGCGCGCCCATACCTACGCCAACGATGTTGACCAGAGCGGCCGGCACATCGGCTACCGCTGCCGCGCCGAGGACGAGCGCCCGGTGCCGCTTGAGAGGGCGGTCGAGCGGCGCATGGGGGAACTCAAGACGAAGAGGAAGGTCAGGGAAAACCAAGTCCGCGCGATGGGGTTCATCGTCTCAAGCAACGATGCCTTGGACGAGAAGTCCGCGAGGGAGTTCTTGGACAGGAGCATCAACTGGTTCGGGGCGCGGTACGGCTACGAGAACCTGCTCGCCGCCCAAATCCATCTGGACGAGGGCACGCCCCACGCGCACATCTGGATCGCGCCCGTGATACACGACAGGGAGACGGGCTTCGACCGACTGTGCGCCAAGGAGCTGTTCGCCCCAGACAAGCGACGCAAGAACGCGGAGGGCAAGTGGGAGGTGACCGCGCAGGGCACCATGAGCCGCCTGCAGGAGGACTTCTGGGAGCAGGTCGCGAAGCCCTACGGGTACGAGCGCCCCCTGCGCCACGAGCTGCGTGCTAAAGGCTACAGGAGCCTTGACGCGTACAAGGTGCAGGTCGGCACAACGAGGGCGCTCAAGTCAGAGATAGAGACCCTTGAGGGCGCGAGGGACAAGGCGAAGCACAGTGCGGTTACTGCCAAGCGCGAGCTGGACGGCCTTGAGCGGCAGAGGGTTGAGACCCGCGCCAAATTGTGTGCCGTGACCGAGCAGGTCGATGAAAAGCGGGCGCAAGCTGCGGAGATGGACCGCAAAATCGCGGAGAAAATGGCCGAGCTTGACCGCTTGGACGGCGAAATTGGCGAAAAGCTCGAGCTTCGCAACGAGGTGGGCGATGAAATCCAGCGGGAGTCCGCGCGATTGGAGTCCCTTCGGCGCGGAACGCGAGCAGTTGCGCGAGACGTTGAGGAGCTTCGACCCGTCGCTGCCGAGATTGGGCGCTGGAAAGCTGCGGGACGCCCTGAGCGCGGCACAATCCTCGATTCAATCACTGCTCGATGCGCAGGAGCAGCGAGAGCAGCTAGAGCGGCAATTGAGGAGCTTAGAGACCGCATCTGGGCGCTGATGCGTCCCAGGAAGGCGCAGGGCGGCGGATACGACCTGGACGAGATGGTGAGGGATGCCACGGAAGCGGCAAAGGCATGGAACCGAAGCCACGAAGCGCCTGCGCGGTCGCGCGGGCAGGCGCGGTGATGTGTTATAGTAGTACCTGTATTACAGCATAGGAGGTGCGTTATGGCTACCGCAGTCACTTCGATGAGGATTCCGACCGAGCTGAACGAGCGCTACAGCAGGCTTGCGAAGGAGACCGGCAGGTCGAGGAGCTTCTACGTGAACGAGGCCCTGCAAGAATCGATTGACCGTTTCGAGTACGAGTACGGGATTCTCAAGGACATCGAGGACTACCGCGCAGGCAGGCTCGAGACCTACAGCATCGATGAGGTAAGGGCGCATTGTGGTCTGGCGAATTGATTTCACGAGGAACGCTGACAAGGCGATGCGCAAGCTGGACAGGGGCATCGCCGCGAGGATATTCGAAGAGCTTGACGAGATAGCGAAGCTCGAAGACCCGAGAGTCAGGGGCAAGTCCCTGACGGGGAACCTGGCGGGCGTGTGGCGCTACAGGGTCGGCGACTATCGGATTCTGTGCGACATCGATGACGGCAGGCTCGTGATTCTCGTGGTTGATGTGGCGCATAGGCGCGAGGTCTATAAGCGCAGGTAGATGCGCAAAATAAAAGGGCACCGCGCGATGCGATGCCCTATAATGTTTGTTGCTGGTCGTTGGTTGCCGCCGACAACCAGCTAATGGAAGCGGAAGGTGAAGTTCCGTCCCGTACATGACTTATTCTAGCAAGACCTCGAGGTCAGGGCTAGAAGTAGACGTAAAAACGGAGCCACCTTCCATGATTTTGGAGGTGGCTTTTTTATGCCATACAAAGACCCAGAGAAGAAGAAGCAGTGGGAGCGAAAGAACCGTGGCAAGGGTGCGACCAAGGCCATCTGGTGGGGATACCTCTACTTCGACAGTGCGCCAGAGAACTGGGAGCAGCGCATCCGCGAGAGCGGCTATGAAGCCGTTTGGGCTGTGCACGACAAGGATGTGCGTCCGACTGGCGAGGTCAAGGAGACGCACGCTCACGTGGCCGTTAGGTTCTCCCATGCGGTGGATTTGGAGACGGCAAAAGCTGTTCTTACCTCGTTTGGTGTCAAGGAAGCGAGCGTGCAGTACCGAGATAATTGGCGGGCTGTCTGCCGATACATGGTTCACATGGATGACCCCGACAAATATCAATACGACCCCTCGATTGTGTGCGAGGCCGGCGGGGCCGATTGGGTCACCGCTATCCAGCGTTCAAGCGACAA
>NZ_JAQLDQ010000044.1 GCF_028209395.1 Collinsella aerofaciens | reverse complement strand
CTCCCGGCTTTTGGAACAAAAGGGTAACGCACTCCCCTTTTACCTACGGAAAAGAGGGCGCACCGACAGTGTAGCACTGTCGGTTCTCCGCGACTTAGGGTCGCTCCGCGCCTGCGGCTTGGCGGCACGCGGCGGCGCGTGCATGAGGGGGCAGGCCCCCTCAAACTCCCCCGCTCAACCTGATTTGTCATTTGTCATTTGTCACATTATTTTTCGGACGTAGTTAGCGAAAAATAATGAGCCGCCCGATTCTGCAGGTCTCATCCAGTCGAGACACGGGCAAGGAAAGGGTCGATGGAGCAGAGCGTCCATCGACCCTTATCCAAGTCTGGTCTATTCAGTTGCCCGTCGCGTCAATTCCGCAGCCGGTGAACGAGTCGGCTTAGATCTGCTACGCAGACCACGCCGCCCCGTAGTCACCGCCTGCTACATTGACCCGCCTACTCGAACCGAGCGCACCAGCTTCGCGCTTCGGCTACGGCTGCGGCGGCGCAGTCGGGCGGCAGCTCGACCATCGGCGTGCGCAGATACTCGCGCACCTTCGGTCGTGAACGCCAGCCGAGCATGTTGATGAGCGTCTCGACCTCCTCGCCGCGCTCGGCCTTCTCGGCGAGCATGATTCCCACCACGCGCACCCAGTCGCGCGTGCTCTCATCGCTATGCCATGCGTGAACCTGCGGCCAGTGCGCGACAACCTGCCCAGCGTCCCACTCCCCGTCACACGTCAGCTCGATGCGCGTCAGCACACTCGACAGGTTCATCTCGGCCGCCTTGTCGTAGACCTTTACGTATCCGGGGGTGTTCTTGACCCCGAGGTATTCCGTGATTCCGTTGCTGATGACCGATTTGTACATCCGCCTGTCCTTGCTAAGGCGGCAGTCCAGACGGCTTGTCGGCAAATCATAGGCGAGGTCGAACCTCTTCAAGCGGGCGTGCGAGATGCACGGCGCGAGCTTTTCCAGCAGCCGCCAGAACCGCTTGTCCCCTGCGACCTTGTTCGGGTTGAACTCGATGAACCCGCGATTCATGTTCACCTTGCAACTCGGCTCCATGAAGCCGATGCCGAGCGCGACCGAGCTGTCGCCGAGGTCGAAGCTCCAAAGCTCGTACCAGCCGCCGGGTCGAATCTTGCTCGTCCACGCGCTCATGCTGTCGCAGTCGAAGGTCTGGGCGTGCGTGCTCAACCACTCGCCCTTGCCGTTGATGAACGACAGCTTCAGGCGAACCATATCGATTGAGAACGTTGCCCCAGATTCGGTCTTGTATGCATTCCAGTAAGAGGGGTGAACCACCGTAAGTGGTTGAAATCCGGCTATTAGACAAGAGCCGGATTTCACATCCGGGTTCGGCGGGTATGCAGAACCGCCCTCGTTTCCATTCATTGCCATGAAAAAACCTCCCTGTTTGGGAGGTAGCTGTTTGGGGATATCCCAGCTTGATATAATGCTGGTGTATCGCCGAGCTACCATCTCGGTTGATATGCGAGCTGCGAGTGTTGGCGCACTCAAAGCTCTGACCCAAATTATAACGGGGTCGCCGGCAGGAAAGGGGAGCCTTCAAGGCTCCCCTTTCTGTTAGCTCCCCTGCTGCTTTACGCTATGGCCATGAGACCATCGGCGAGGATTCCGCGGGCATACGCACCCGTCGACTTGCCCTCGGCCTTCGCTTCCTTCTCAAGCGCCCGTTTCATGGCGGCGGGAACCTTGAGGGACAGCGTTACCGTCTCGGGCGCTGCTTTCGGGAGTTTCCCCTCGACGATTTCGCCCACATTCACCCATCCGCTTGGCCACTCGTCGCGTTCGAGAGCGCTTTCCCAATCGGCAATCATCTCATCGGTAACGACCTTGCCGTTCTCGGCAACGATTCCGTTCATGTCTACCTCCATCCCAGCTCACGCTTGAACTTCTTCGTCGGCGGCACCATCGCGTGGAACACGCACCAGACGCCGTCGATATCCATGAATCCAATCAGCTCGGCAAATCTACCGTCGGGAAGCGAGCCGACCGAAATCCAGAGCGGCGGGTCATCCGTGCCGTTTCTCTGGCGGCACCGAATCGGGTTCTCCCACGCATACGCGACCTCATCGCTGGTAAGCCCGTGCTTGAGGGCGTTCCCGTGTACTCTGACCAATGCCGTTCTCCTTTCTTCCCCAATAAGTATACCCGATTGGTATACCTAATCAAAGCACCTGATTATCGAGCGCTCGCGCTGGGGCTTCGCGGCCGTCAAGCTCCCTGCTGGCACCCCTCATATCACCGACCTCATCCAACAGAGAGCACTCGTCCATCTCCCTCGACAGCTCGCCCATCTCCGCGACCTTCTCCCTGGCACCGTCAACGAGTACCTTCTCCGCGCGCCTGCCGTCACGTGCCGTCATGAAGTCGCTCCCCGCCGCGAGCGCGGCCTTGCAGATCGGGTTCTCGGCGAACTCGACGAGCTTGGCCTTGAAGCTCCCGAGGAAGCCGCGCACCGACAGGCACTCGGCTATCTGCGCCAGCTCGGCCTTGATGCGCTCGAACCTCGCGGCGAAGCCCTCGACCTGCGACCTGCACTCGGCGAGCTGCGCCCGGGTGGATGCAAGCTCCTCCCGTGCCGCTTCGAGCTGCTCGGCCTTCTCGTCCAGCTCTGCCTGAACCCGGCGGCTCTCGGCCTTGTATTCGGCCACGGACTTGTGCCGCCTTGCCGGTTGACCCTCCAAGCGCTTTTCGCCCCTAGAAAGGCCGTACAGCGCCCCTACGCGCCCGTAGAACCTGTCCTGCATCGCACCGAGCGCCGCCTTGTCCGGGAAGAACCCCTTCCACGAGAGCTTGCCGTCCCTAAGCGGCACGAAGCCGAAGTGGGCGTGCGGGGTCTCCTCGTCCATATGCACCGTGAAGTGCACCAGATTCGACTCCCCGAATTCCTCGCGGCAGAACCCGAGCGCGTCCTCGAAGAAGTCCCTCACCTCCTCGGCGCTCGCGCCCTCGAAGAACTCCGGGCTTGCCGTCACGATGCCCTCGACGAGCCTCACGGCATCCTTGCGCACCTTGCGGGTGCCCCTGTAGCCCGCGTCAATCCTCGCCTGCACCTCGCCCTCGTAGTCGGCGTGCGGGCACAGCTCTCGGTTCATCCGGGTTCGGGATTGGTCTATGTCCGGGTTCGTGTGCTTTCCCGGCTCGCGGTCGTTGTGGTACTGCATGGCGCCTATCTCGGCACCCTTGCACTTCTGGACTCGAAGGATTGCGTACTGCTTACCCATCGGCGGCGGCACCTCCCGGCTTTTGGAACAAAAGGGTAACGCACTCCCCTTTTACCTACGGAAAAGAGGGCGCACCGACAGTGTAGCAC
>NZ_JAQLDQ010000043.1 GCF_028209395.1 Collinsella aerofaciens | reverse complement strand
GCGCGTCTCGTGGGCTCGGAGATGTGTATAAGAGACAGTCTCAAAACAAAGCAGGCACCCCGGCCCTCGTCCGTACGTATTCTCCGCTGGGCGAGCCGTAGGCGCCGCGCACCGATGCGCTAAAGTGACGGCTTGAAATTGGTGCTATATTTAGCTCGAGTTGTTAAGTGTTAGTACGGGAGGCTGATATGGGGCTGTTCAAGAAGAAAAACCCGCAGGATGCCTTTGATCCCGATGTGTTTACCATCACGGATACGATTTTGGACCCGCCGCGGTTTACGTTTTTGCCGGCTATCTACCAGGATGCCACGCGTCGCAAGTGGGCCGTACATCAGCGCGGCGGCGAGCCGAAGATTTTTGACTATGCGGACGTGTTGCAGTGCGAAGTGGCCGAGGCGGGCGATCCGGAGGCCGATGAAACGGTCTCTAAACAGGAATTTGCCCAGCGTATTCTGGCAAATCCCGCTAAGGCGGCAAAAATGAACGCTGCCAAGCGTAATATGTGTCTTGGTATGGGCGTTGTTGTGGCGGTTCAGACGGGAAAAGACGAGGTTTCCAAATTAGAGATTCCCGTTATGACCGACGAAGTCAAACGCGATTCAAGCCTATATAAGTCGTATCGGAATGTCGCCGAGAAGATCAAGGCCGAATTTGATGCCATGGGAGGGCTGGTCTAATTTTGGCGGCATACGTTTCTGAATGAGGAGTCTGTGCAATGGCAGGCGAATCTTATGCAATTCCCCCTAAAGATCGTGCTGTTGAGGGAATTCTATGGTATATCCAGCACCATCAGCTTGCCGGCGGCGATCGCCTGCCGGCCGAGCGCGTGCTGTGCGAAGAGATCGGCGTTTCGCGTACGGCGTTGCGCGCCGGTATCACGCGGCTCATCTCGTGCGGAACGCTCGAGAGCCGTCGCGGATCGGGTACGTATGTGTGTCCTCCTAAGCCGCTGAACATCTTCCAGGAAACGTATAACTTTTCCGATGCCGTGCGGACTGCCGGCCTGCATCCCTCTTCTCGTCTGGTTTCCACCGAGACCATCGAGGCGGATAAGACGCTTGCCGACAAGCTTGGGGTGGCTATAGGCGCTCCTTTGCTCCGCATGCAGCGCGTTCGACTTATTGAGGGCGAGCCGGCGTCAATCGAGACGGCTCACGTTAACCTGTCCCTGTGCCCATCGCTTCCCGAGCACGATTTTGAGTGCGAGAGCCTTTACGATGTCTTGCTCAAAGAAGGTGGCGTGCGTGTTGAGCATGGACGTGAGCATATCTCCATCTCGCGTTTGAACGCCGAAGAGGCCGAGCTGCTCCAACAAGAAGAGGAAACGCCGGTGTTCTATGAGAGCACGATCGAATTTGATAAGGACATGCGTTTTGTGGAGCATTGCAAATCGGTGATTTTGCCCACAAAGTTCCGCTTTGCCGATAACGGCGAAAAGAACGGCATGAGGAGCGTGGCAGGTGAACAATGGCTGAAACAGTAGATGCCACCCCGGTTTATATGCGCATTCGACGCCGCATCGAGGAGCGTATCGAGCGCGGTATATATCCCACGGGTTCCATGATTCCGTCCGAAAAAGACCTCGCTGAGGAATTCGGTACGACACGCTTGACCATCCGAAGTGCTGTCGATGAGCTGGTTCGGCGTGGGCAGATTCGACGCGTCCGCGGAAAGGGCGCGTTTGTGGCACAGAAAGTGCCCGTTGCCTACGAGCGAACGGGAGGCTTTCGCGAATCGGTTCGTGCTTCGGGCGGCGAGCCGTCCGTCCGTATCCTCGCGCGTTCCAAGCGTTATGCGGGCCCATATTATGCCAACCTGTTTGGCATTGCCGAGGACGATTTGCTGTATTCGATTCGGCGTTTGAACTGCGTCAACGGCGATCCCGTATCGATTGAGACGGCGTTCATCCCGTGCCTGCTGTTCCCCACAATCGAAGATATTGACGTGTCGGTCTTCAGTTTGTACGAGACCTATGAGATGTTGGGCCGAAAGCCGGTCATGGCACAGGAAAAGCTCGATATCGAAGCGCTGGGCGCGCGAGATGCCGGCCTGCTTGGATTGGAGCAGGGCGATCTTGCCTTGACGCTGGAGTGCGTGAGCTTCGATGCGAGCGGCCAGGCGATCGAGTACGTCAAGTCGTTTAACCGCGGCGATGCGGGTGGATATACCTATACGTACTAGCTGGTTTTTTGCATAACGGGCTGAAAAGCTGACGGAATTTTGATTCGTTGAGCAGACTACATATACAACCTTTCATGGCTCAAAATCGACCGTTCGCCGATGGGGATAAATTAATCGACAAAGAGGTATCAAAAAGCCGTAACCTGTAATTGTGATTGGTATCAAATACTAATGATTTGTTACGAGGTGAGACGATGAAGATGCTCGATTACGTTCAGCTTGCCCATGTGCGTATGGGAGCGAACCTCGAGCGTTCGTCTGAGCTGGTAGCGCAGCTCGTTGATATTATCCAGTCCGGTTCTTTTGACGCGCTGCGCATCGTTGCTTCGGGTTCGTCGCGCCATGCCGCCGATTGCGCCCGAGATTACCTGCAAGATGCGCTGCAGATGCAGGTGTCCGTTGTGACGCCCGAGGCCTTCGTCGATTTTGAACACACCTATCCGCAGCATGCGCTCAACATCGCCGTCTCGCAGAGTGGCTATTCGACCAATACGATTGCAGCGCTCGATTACATGCGTGCACACGATATGGCAGCAGTTGCGCTCACGGCAAACGTCGAGGCGCCCATCAAGGAGCACACTGATATCGTTCTTGACTACGGTGTGGGCGTCGAGTCGGTGGACTTTGTGACGCTGGGCGTCGAGGTCCTCGTTGAGTACCTGGTGCTCTTTGGTATTTACGGCGGTCAGGCGCGCGGAACGATTGACGCCAAGGGCGTTGCCCAGCGTTTAGACGACCTGCGCGAGGCTATCCATGCCAATGCCGTGATGTGCAAGACCGCCGAGGCATATGTCCAAGACCGCATGCTCGAGCTTTCTGAGCACATGCCCGCCATGGTCGTCGGCAACGGCCCCAACTATGGCGTTGCCGAAGAGGCGGCCCTCAAGCTGAGCGAGACCATCAAGATTCCTGCCATGCATCACGAGGGCGAGGAGTTCGTCCACGGTCCCGAGATGCAGATCGTTCCGGGTTATCTGGTGTTTATCGTCGACGATCCGCAGGGGTCGGAGCGTCTTGCGAATATCGCCGATGCGCTGTCGAACGTTACGGCAAAAACGGTGCTGCTCACGGCCCATCCCAGGGGTAGGGCTCACGAGGTTGCGGTGCCTCAGGTGGCTCCGCTGCTCAGCGCAATTCCCAATCTTGTGTTCTTCCAGACGATTGCGGCCATAATCGCCGAGCGTCTGAAGTCATGGGACGTGCACCCGTATCTCGATGCCGTCTCCAAGCAAATGGAGGTCAAGGCAGAGGGCTACGAAGAGTCAGTCAATGCGCTTAAGGCCAAAGCGGCTGAGTGTTACGGAATGTAAGCGGGTTTTGATGCCCGTTGGCATGGGGGATGTGGAGACAACCCCAGAAAGGAGAGACAAATGAAGGAAACCGAGAAGATCGAGATCATGCATTTCGACCAGGAGGGCTACCTAGAGGACGGCAAGGCGCTCTACGAGACCGGCAAGAAGATGACCGCGCTCGCCGACAAGGTCGCCGACGAGGGCTACGACGCCGTGTTCCTGATGGGCGT
>NZ_JAQLDQ010000042.1 GCF_028209395.1 Collinsella aerofaciens | reverse complement strand
ACGGTGGCCATTATTCGGTGACCGGGATTGGTCAAAATCGTTTGACTATTAGCGGCTAAAATCGCCCGGCGCTAACACTCCCTTGGAACCGGCTCTTCCACCTCGTATAACGAGCGTTTCGCGCTCACCTCGACCGAAAGGTTAAAACAGTTCTTTAATTCCATTACCAGATGCGACGGTCTGGCCCTTGCCCGAAAGGCGATTCAATGTGTGCGCGACGGATGCCGGTCTCCTATGGAAACGGCCTTTGTCATGATGCTAACGCTGCCTAAAAGCGAAGGAGGGCTTGGTATTAAGGGAATTGAGACCGATTGCGAGGTGCAGGTCACCGCTGCCGCAAAGAATCTCACGAGACGCAAAAAGTTCTTTATGGATGCGTATCTAAAGAAATCTCGCACAGACATTGAATACAACGGGTTTTATCATGACGCGGAAGAAGACCGCGCCATCGATGAGGAGCGCAAGAATGCGCTTGCGTCCATGGGATACGGAATCATCACCGTCAGTCGTTATTCCTTTATGCATGCCAGCGCTTTCGTTAGGGTCATGGAGGCGATCCAACGGAAAGAGGGCATACGCCCCTCGCGTCTGCCAAAAGACTTTCAAATCATGCAAGAGGACCTGAGACAGTTTGTGCTCAGAAGGTTTATAGAAGAGAAAAAGAGAATTCAGAAGCAGCTTCGCCAGGATTCCGAAGATCGTCAACGAATCGACCTCGAAAAAGCAACACTCGAAGGCATCACGCTGGATGACCCGACAATAAATGAAGTTCCGGCAATCGATGACATGCAGACTGTCGAATCCGACAGCCCATCATTTGCCCAAATAAGCAGCCTCGCGCCCGAGGGCAGAATCTTCGGGGCCGGAAGCTAGACCGGCTAACAAGGTGGGTACCCTAGCGATGTGCAAAATTGCGAGTATTCAGCAGGGTCGGCCCTCCAGCACCCACAAGTTAATCCAAATGAAAAACAAAAACGCTATCGAACGGGAACGTTAGGCAACATTTGAGGAAGACCTTGTCTGTTTACCGCCCTTGGATAACTCTTGAGCGGCTTTATTTGGCCTGGAATAGATTAACGGACCCCCTATAGTTGCAGAATACTCCAATTTTTGCACGGCGCGGGGGCACCCACCCCGGCATCGGCTATCAAAACCGCTCAGTCCGGAATCTCGTCCACTATTCCCCATCATTTTATGCGACGAATTACCTGTACGTCATTGACATATGAACATGCGCTCATATAATCGGAAGTAAGTTATATGAGCGCATGTTCATATGAAAGGATATTGCAATGAGCAGCCACGCTGATGAAACAAAGACTGGCATCGAGGCCACCGAGCCGATCGTCCCCACCACCTGCTCGCCCGAGGACCTTCCCGACGAGGAACTTCTCTACGACCTTGCCGACCTGTTCAAGGTCTTCAGCGACACCACGCGCATCAAGATTCTCTATGCCCTCATGGGCCGCGAGCTCTGCGTGGCTGACATCGCCGAAGCGACCGCGACCTCGCAGTCTGCGGTGTCGCACCAGCTGCGCACGCTTAAGCAGTCGCACCTGGTCAAGTTCCGCCGCGACGGCCGCAACATTCTCTACTCGCTCGCTGACGATCATGTCTATACCATGCTCAACCAGGGCATGAGCCATATCTGCGAATAGCAATCAACCACGGTATCAGCGCGGCCGGCACCCAGACCGCCAACACAGGGAAAGGAACCCACCATGAAAAAGCAGTTTAAGCTCGACGAGATCGATTGCGCCAACTGCGCGCGTGAACTTCAGGACGAGCTGGCTAAGCTCGATGGCGTCAAGTCCGTTTCGGTCAACTTTATGACCCAGAAGCTGACGCTCGAGGCCGACGACGCCAAGTTCGACGAGGTCCTGGACCGCGTCGTTGAGTTCACCGCCGACGCCGAGCCGGACTGCGAGATCATTCTCTAACCCGCGCACACGTTGACCTGTAAGGCCGCGCTTGCCGCGGCCTTTGCTCGCGAAATTATATGAGCAAGTGTTCATACACTCAAATGGGAGGTTTGAATCATGGCAGCCGCCGACCCCAAAAAGAAAAAGAAGAAGCGCAAGAAGAAAGAGTCCCTTGAGCACAAGCGCAACCGCATCCTGGTAGCACTGGGCATTTTTGCCGTTGTTTATGCCCTCGACGAGCTCGGCGCCCTCACTATCGCATTTGGGGAGCCCGGCAACATCTACGCCAGCTTCGCGCTGTTCCTCGTGCCGTTTTTGATTGCCGGCTACGACGTACTGCAAAAGGCATTCAATAACATCCGCCGCGGCAAGGCCTTCGACGAGAGCTTCCTCATGGCCGTCGCGACCATCGGCGCGTTTGCCATGGTGCTCTTCCCCGACACCGACCCGCACATGGCCGAAGGCGCCGCCGTCATGCTGTTCTACCAGGTCGGCGAGTTGTTCCAGGCATACGCCGTGGGCAAGAGCCGCAAGTCGATCAGTGCCATGATGGACATCGCGCCCGACTACGCTAACGTCGAGCAAGCCGACGGCACACTCGAACAGGTCTTTCCCGATGACATCGCCGTCGGCACCGTGATCGTGGTCAAGCCCGGCGAGCGCGTGCCTATCGACGGCGTCATCGTCGAGGGCGAAACCCAGCTCGACACCGCCGCGCTCACGGGCGAGTCAGTCCCCCGCCCCGCCAAGACCGGCGACGATATCATCAGCGGCTGCATCAACATGACGGGCCTCATCCACGTGCGCACCACCAAGCCCTTTGGCGAGTCAACCGTCGCGCGTGTTCTGGAGCTCGTGGAGAATGCCAGCGAAAAGAAGGCGCGCACCGAGAACTTCATCACGCGCTTTGCCCGCGTCTACACCCCCGCCGTCACTGGCGCTGCCGCGGTGCTCGCGCTTGGCGGCGGCCTGGTGACTGGCGCTTGGTCCGATTGGATCCTGCGCGGCCTGACCTTCCTGGTCGTCAGCTGCCCGTGCGCCCTCCTGATCAGCGTACCGTTGAGTTTCTTTGGCGGCATCGGCGGCGCGTCCAAGCTGGGCGTTCTCATCAAGGGCTCCAACTACCTCGAGACGCTCGCCGACGTGGACACCATCGTCTTCGACAAAACGGGCACCCTCACCAACGGCACGTTCTCAGTCGTCGCGGTGCACCCCGAGGCTGGCTATACCGAGCAGTCGCTGCTCGAAGTCGCAGCCCTTGCTGAGTCGTTCTTCGATCACCCCATCGCGCAGTCCGTGCGCGACGCCTACCAGGGCGAAGTCGACCCCAAGCGCGTGAGCGACTCCGCCAACGACGCGGGCCACGGCGTGACGGCAACCATCGACGGCAAGCACGTCGTCGTTGGCAACGCCAAGATGCTCGCCGCGGCCGGCGTTGAAGCACCGGACTGTGAGGTTGTCGGCACGATCCTCCACGTGCTCGTTGACGGCGTGTACGCCGGCCACATCGTGATTGCAGACACCGTTAAGGCCGATGCGGAGCAAACGATTCGCGACCTGCATGCCGCCGGTATCAACCGCACCGTCATGCTCACGGGCGACCGCGAGGAGGTTGCAGCGTCTGTGGCCAAGCAACTCGGTCTCGACGAGTTCCACGCGCAGCTCCTGCCGGGCGACAAGGTCGAGCGCGTTGAGGCGCTACTCGCGGCCGAAAGTGGCAAGGGCAAGCTCGCCTTTGTCGGCGACGGTATCAACGACGCTCCTGTGCTTACGCGCGCCGATGTGGGCATTGCCATGGGCGCCATGGGCTCCGACGCCGCGATCGAGGCCGCCGACGTGGTGCTGATGGACGACAAGCCGTCCAACATTTCCCGCGCGATCCGCGTGGCGCGCAAGACCATGTCGATTGTTTGGCAGAACATAATCTTTGCGCTGGGCATTAAGCTGCTGATCCTTGTGCTGGCAGCGCTGGGTATCGCCAATATGTGGCTTGCCGTCTTTGGCGACGTAGGCGTGGCGATCATCGCCATCCTGAACGCCATGCGCGCGATGGGTGTCAAGAACCTGTAGCGCTCGTGGTCCCTCCGGCCGGGGCCGGGCTTGGTTTTGAAAACACTCCGCAGCGCGAGGCCCGTCTTTCTTGCTCCTGCGGAGCAACGGAAAGGCTGTCTCTTATACACATCTCCGAGCCCACGAGACGC
>NZ_JAQLDQ010000041.1 GCF_028209395.1 Collinsella aerofaciens | reverse complement strand
GCGTCGATGACATGCCGGGGGCGGACCGGGACGGGTTAACGGCAGGCCCCGCCGACCGATTGCAAGCGGTCGGCGGGCCATTGTGGCTCTTGACAGCGGATTGGGTCATATGAGCGAGCGGGCTCCGGGTGCCCCAGGTTGCCGCGAAAGAGGAGGGAAGCGTACTTTATGTACGCGACCGACGATTGAGGGGCAAGATGGGGTGCCCGGGGCCCGCGCAGCGTCAACAAAAAACGCGGTTCGTTAGAACCGCGTAAGATAGTTGGAGCGGACAACGGGGCTCGAACCCGCGACCCCAACCTTGGCAAGGTTGTGCTCTACCAACTGAGCCATGTCCGCATATGTAAAACAAAACGGGCGCCGGAGCGCCCGGATGTTGCCTGGAGGCGAAGCCCGGATTCGAACCGGGGGTAAAGGCTTTGCAGGCCTCTGCCTTACCACTTGGCCACTTCGCCGAAAAAGGACCGCTTGAGACGGTCCGGAAATGCAATGGAGCGGACAACGGGGCTCGAACCCGCGACCCCAACCTTGGCAAGGTTGTGCTCTACCAACTGAGCCATGTCCGCTTGCGGGTTATTAATTTACGCGAGTTGCCCAAAAGACGCAAGTACTTTTTTTTCAAAAAAGTTGTTCGCCACATGCTCTTGGCAGATATACATGCCAAAACGATTTACTAGGCGCACGATTCCAATGTTCCGCTAAACAGCTTTACCATCCGAACGCGCGTACCGGCACCATCAGTACGACGGGCAACCTCCACGTTGTCGACTAACATGCGCATGAGCTTGATCCCACGCCCGCGCTCCTCAGTCGTAACCGGTTCACTCGACCCGTCAATCGAATACCCCGCCCCACGGTCGACAACCTCAATCACGACACGATCGCCATAGGCCTGAACCGTCAGGATGCATCCGATACCGCCCGCATGGTCATACGCGTTGCCCAGCGCCTCGCCCGATGCCAACGCGACGTCATAGCGCTCATCCCGCCTCAGGGGAAGCGGTTCGAGTAGCTCGGCAATACGATGACGATAGTATGGAAGGTTCTCGATACCCTGGCGCACCTCGACACTCTTGCTCCAGCGAGGCAATTCCCCCACCGGAATGGCAGGAATCGACTCCCGAGCGAAGCCCGCAACATGGAGGATGTCGACAAGTCGGGCAATCTCCAAAAAGCGGATGACCTCATCGGAGGCGTTAACGAGCGAAAGCAGGCCCTCTCGCCTCATGAGTTCTCTGGCACGTGTAAGCAAAAACGCCAAACCCGTCGAGTCGATAAAGCCCACGGCCTGGCAATTGATGACAACGCGACGAACGCCCCGGTCGATCAAATTGTCCAACCGTCGGCGCAGCACGGGCACCGAGGCGATGTCGACATCACCCGGTGGCGTCAAAACCGCTATGTCATTCCACTCATTCATACGACCATGGTTCCCCAAAAAAGCCCACTCGATGCATTCGTTTCCCCAACCGTGCGGATTCAACCCGCCCAGCGTCGTCTATGAACGACCCTGTAAAAACTCAAGGGACACCAATGCAATGTCATCGTCCAGCGCCGAATCGGTAAATCGGTCAAGCTCGCCCAAGACCTTGCCGCAAATGCCCGATACGCCCTCACCCGAGACAGAGAGCAGAAGGTCGCGAAGGCGCTGTTCGCCAAAGAAAGCACCCGAGCGATCACGTGCTTCAATCGTTCCGTCGGTATACATAAATAGCATGTCACCAGGAGCGAACGTAAAGGCGCCCGTCTCGTAGACCATGCTCTCAAAGGCACCGATCACGCCCGATTGGCACCCAAGGAGCTCCACTTCTCCCCCTCGGGTTTCTCCGCCGCCAAGCGGCTTCGACGACGGTCTGATGACCATAGTGGGAGGATGTCCCGCAGAGCAATAGGTAGCGCGCCCGGCTTTAAGGTCAATCTTAGCGATAAAGGCCGTCACGAACGTCTCGACCCTCGAAAAGCCCATGAGCATGCTATTGAGCGAGCGGGCCATGCGGGCAGGCCCCGCACCCTCCCAGGCATAGGCCGTCAGCGCCGTCTTGACGAGTGCAGACATGGATGCCGCCTCGATGCCCTTGCCGGACACATCGCCCAGGATCATGACGGCGCAATCGTCGGGAAGACGGATGAGCGTATAGAAGTCACCACCGACCAATGCAGAGTTCGTGGCTGACAGGTATACCGAATCAGTCGCGATACCCGGAACGTCACCAAGCGAATTTCTCATGCCAATCTGAAGCGTCTGAGCAATATAACGTTCTTCGCGCTTTTGAGACTCGCCCTCATAAATCAACTCAAAGTCATGCGCCAAATGCACCATGTAGTCGTATTCGAGGTCATCAATGGGCTCCTGGCTGCCATCGCGGAGCAGCAAAGCACGCCTCGTCGGCCCCTTGGCGATATCAGCAGGAACGATCGCATCGTTGCTTCGCTTGCCATCCGATTCCGAGTGGTAGCGCCCTGCTTCGATGCCGGAGTCGACATAAAGTCCCTGGCACGGTAGGCCGTGGGCCCTCAACCATGCACCCATAGACGTGGATTCGTCCACACGTGTAAGGCGCACGTACCTGAGATCGTCGGCACTCGTCCCGCCCAGCACCGATGTCTCGAACCCATCAGAAGATGTCCCCAGGCGCGCCGCCGGCGTCGTGACGGAAAAGAAGAGTGACTCTGGATCGCCCGGCAACGCCACACGGCTACCGCCCTCAAAATCGATAACATAGGCTTCGAGGCCCGCATCGTACTCAACGGGGCAAAAATGGCAATTGAGCACGGCACAGATTTCGGACGAGACGGCGTGCGAAGCAGCGACCGGATCATCAAGATAGGTAAAAAGCTCATCGCGCAGCACGTTGAGCGAACGACCAAGTTCTGCCGTGCGGCGCGAACGTAAGCTCGACGCCATGCCGACCATCTGAATAGACAGGTAATCGCAGATGACCTCGAGCACGTTAAGGTCATAGGCAAGTGGCGCCTGTGGACGTTTCCAACCGACCTCCAACACACCGAGCACCTGCGTGCCGTAAAACACGGGAAGACAGATCTCGCTGCGATACGGGGGCATATCCTGCACGCGCAGCAAGTGCTTGGAACGATTGTCCAAATCCATGAACATACCCGAAGCAACCCGGTCGCCCTCAAGGTCCTGCTGAATCGACAGGCGGCAGGCGCGCGACTCGCGAAGAACATACGTCGGAATGCCAGCGCCATACGGCAAAAACTCGGGCAGGTAGCTGTCATGCAGCTCCTTGGAAACACCGCGAAGCTTAAAGCCGCCGCTCTCAGAAAAATAAATCGCAGCTCCAGAGGCATCGAGCGTTCCGACGAGCTGATTCAAAACGGTATCGAGCAAGCTGGGGAGCTCATCGGAGCCCACGGTACTCATAATGACCGAAAGGGTACCCGAAAGGCGTTTATTCGCCACCCTAAGCTCCGATAGCGCACGTTTGAGCTGACGATCGTGGGAATACTGCTCTTCGATGCTGTGAAACGCCACCAGGACGCGCGGCGCGCGGCGTCCAAAGATACGCGGAGGCGTAACGGAACCTGCGCGAACCAAGACGGGAATAAAGGACCCGTCGCTCAGCTTGAGCATCAGCTCGCTCTCGCAGCCATCGGTCTCAAACGGCAGACGATGTTCGGTCGCGCGCTCAAAGGCAGACGAGTACAGAACGTCCTTGACATCACCGTTGATGACGTCAGCGCGCTCCTCGCACATCAGATCGAGCAAACGATTATTCACATGCAGGATGGTTCCATCGAGCTCACAAATGATGACAGCATCGCTCGTGATCTCGACCAGTTGGGCAACGTCTGCCCACTCGTTGCGCTCAAGCGTTTCCATCGTGGACCTCACCGTCTATCGGTAACAAAAAAGCCTCCGAAGAGGCTTCTCAAATGCGATGGTGTCGGAGGCGGGACTTGAACCCGCATGACCAAAAAGCGGTCACTAGCACCTCAAGCTAGCGCGTCTGCCAATTCCGCCACTCCGACATGCTATGTTGTTGATTCGCAGTTCGTTTTGTTGGACCCGCGCGTTCAACGAGGAAGATAATAACCTATGATTCGAGAACTGTGCAAGCACTTTTTTGAAAAAAGTTTACGAATTTGTAAATGCGCTGGTAGATCTGTATGTCCGGGTCGGAATGGGGGCAGCTTCCCAGCGCATTCCGCAGGGGGCGGTACATTTTGTAGCGCGAAGCGCGGATAAAAATGTACCGCATGCCC
>NZ_JAQLDQ010000040.1 GCF_028209395.1 Collinsella aerofaciens | reverse complement strand
TTCCTTCCCCCGGAACAGCAGGTAGACCTGTCGAAGAAGTGGAGGGAGACGAGGTACACGCTCGAACAGGCCAAGGAGAGATTCCCCGAGTGGTACGAGAAGGTCATCGTCAACGGCGGACGTGCCGACGGCTCGTGGGATGCCAAGGAAGACCTCTACAACTGGTGGCTGCGCAAGATACGCGCGGGTGCGACGTTCAGCCATAGGTACTTCTGCCTGATGGCTCTGGCGATATACGCCGTGAAGTGCGGCATCACCGACCGCGAACGCGTCAAGGCGGACATGGATTCGCTGGTGCCGTTCCTGGATTCGGTAGACACCGAGCACCCGTTCGGCAACGACCATGAGGTCGAGAACGCTCTCGAATGCCTCGACCTGCGGTACAAGAAGTTCCCCATCAAGGACTTGGAGAGGATATCGGGAATAGTGATCCCGAAGAACAAGCGGAACTACAGGAAGCAGCCACAGCACATGGAGTATCTAAACGGGCTGCGCAAGATGCGTCGCGACGTTCTCGGCGAGAACGAGTATGAAAACAGCGGTCGGCCGAAGGGAAGCGGTGAGAAGCGCGAGCTGATTCGCTCCTATGCCCGGGAGCACCCGGATGCCAACCACTCGGAAATAGCCAAGGCTCTTGGTGTATCCCGACCGACAGTCATCAAGTGGCTGAGGGACTGGAAGTGCGATACCGACGGCCTGCCGGATGGCGCATGGTACGAAAACGGGCACGTTCACGTCGATATGACGGAGCCGAAAGCCGATTGATTCTTGCCTGCTTTGCGTTTGGGTGATGAAATGGGCTGATACACAGGGTGATACACGCCGAGATACACAGGAGATACACGTGCCGCAGAAGATGTTCAGGCTTACAGATGAGCAAATCTGTAAGCTAAAAAAGGTTTCCGAGCTGCGAGGATGTTCTCAAACTGATTTGATTCGCGGGTTCATCGATTCGCTTGACGAGGAGCCGCCTGATACACAGGGTGATACACACCGAGATACACAGGAGATACACGGTGACGAGCGGTCGAGCGGAGCCGATTCGCCAGCGCTCGCCGCCCTCATCGACCAGCTCGCCAAGAAGGACGAGCAGATAGCCAAGCTCATGGAGACCGTGGCCGACAGCACCAAGGCCGTGCAGGGCGCCCAGGCGCTCCACCACGAGACCGCCCAGACGCTCGCGCTGGAATCGACCGAGCAGAAGCTGAGCCGCTGGCAAAGGCTCAGGAGGGCTTGGAGGGGCTAGCCATGAAGTGGAACGTATCCGTGCTGCGCAGGTCGGGGGAATGCGAGCGCACCGAGGTGGCTGACTTTGAGTTGTCGGAGTTCTTCAACCGAATCGCGAGCGCCGAGGGCAAGGCGTGGGTTCTGTCGGTCGAGCGCGTCGGCGATGTGGGCGACTCCGCGCTCGTCGAGCCTGACGGCGATGAACTCGTATCGCAGCTCGGCAAGCGCCGCTGGCGCGTCATGGGAGACCCGGAGGACGGCTGGTGGGTCGAGGTCGATTCAGACGGCAACGAGCTTCCGGGCGATTGGGAGTATGACCGAAAGGGCGGGTGCGTCTACTGCGCGTTCGCCTAGTCGGGCTGTCCGTCTTCTTTCTGCGGCGGCGGCACCGCAGAAAGAAGACTCTCGCGCAAGCGCTCACCGGCCAAGGCCGCTCTTCGAGTTGCAAGATTTGGGAAGTGTACGGACAAACTCCACTGTTGTGGACTTTTTCCTCACTTCCATCTTGCTCCCGAACGGCTTTAGCGGCCTTGACGGGAGAGCGCTTGCGCTTTGGAAAACCGGCAATTTAGAGTTGCCGGTTTTCAGTGGGCGGCAACCCTGCCGCTCGATTTCGCACCGTTTGCAAACGCGGCGGCGCTATTTGCAAACGGATGATTCTGGAAAAACGAGAGGTGCCGAAAGCGACATGCGGAGAAAAGAAGCACGCGTCGAGGTGCGGATGACCGAACACGAGAAGGAAGCCCTCAAGCGAAAAGCCGCCAAAAACGGCATGACGGTTTCCGAATACGCCCGCACGCTCCTTGCCAATTCCGACGATGCGACAATCAGGGTCATTGATACCGAGCCTTTGAGAAAGGCCGCGCACGAACTCGCGAAGCAGGGGACGAACCTGAACCAGTTCATGAAGTTTTTGAACACCTATGGCATCAAAGTGTTCGATGCGGGGGAAGCGCAGCGCGTCCTCGCGCGTGAGGTGGAGACGTTTATGGAAGTCGCGGAAGCCCTTGCTGCGCTCCGAAGGGAAGCAGAACGGAACAACATCTGTTTGCAAATCGAGGATTTCGACAATGCCGAAAACGACTGACGAGGGCAAGGAAAGGGTCGATGGGCAGGCTAGCCCATCGACCCTCAATCAAGTCTGGTCTTCTGTTTCGACCGTCGCGTCAATTCCGCCGTCGATGAACGAGTCGGCTTAGATCCGCGCGAGCGCAGACCACGCCGCCCCGTAGTCACCGACAACTACATTGACCCGACTACTCGCCCGATTCCGAATCGAAAACGCGCTCCGGATATACCCGTCGGATGGTCTCGATTCCGTCATAGATTTCATCATCGTCCTCGCGAAAGGCAAGTGACTTGATATTCTGCATGACCCACTTCTGACGGGAGAGCTTGGAAATCGCGAGGGTTTGCGCATCGACCTCATCGTATCCCTTGGCTGCACGCCAAGTTCCGCGTGCGATGCGTTCGTTTCCAAGCCCCTCGACGTTCTTGCCAACGTAGTCATAGAGGGTATCGACCTCGTAACCGTTCTTTTTCGCCTTATCCTCATCGAAGACGATGGTGAAGCTCCAAGGCTCCATTGTCGTTTCAGCCATATGGTCAGTGTCCTTTAGGCCTGTGCTGCCAGATAGTAGTCGAGTGCGTCCCTGTAGACCGAAGACGGCTTCACGCCCTTGCTGCGGGCTATCATGGCCACTCTCTGCGTATCCTTCGCGTCGTAGACCACCGTCACGCGGCGGGTTCCGACCGCGTCGAGGTGTGAGCCGCTGAACACCTCGCCATCGGGTTCCGGCTCGAAGCTGCCGTCCTCGTAGGGCGCGGCCATGCGGTCGAGGTCGGCATCGGTGATGCCGTGCTTCGCCATGAAATCGTTCACGTTCATCCAAATCACCTCTCCAAGCCGAGTTCCCTGAGCGTCTTGCCGCTCGGCGGGGTCATCCCGTGGTAGACGAAGAAGTAGTCATCGTCGGCATCGTAGATGTAGACGAGCTCGACCAGCCTGCTGCGGGAGTCCGTGCCGACGGCAATCCACTCGCCCGATTCGCGTTGCTTGTAGCGAATCATCGACCGCATCGCGGCCATCACGTCCGCTTCGCTCACCTCGGGGTGCCGCCTGCTGATTCTGGGGTGAACCCCTATCTGGCTCATGCCCGCTCTCCTTTCGATATGATATGAAATCATATCATATCTTTCTATCGGGAGAAATACGCCTGCACTTCAAGTGCCAGACAAATGCCAGACGCTTTTATCGGGGAAATGTCTGAGATGCCAGACGTTCTGCCATACACCGTATCTTCTGGCTCTGGGTGTAAAATAAAATCATTGATAAAATAACGTCCCTATGAGGGCTTCCGGGATGGGTTGGTGAGGGGATTGTCTCTTGAGTCCGTTCTTCTTGAATACGGGGCTTCCGAGGTCTCGGCCATGGATGTCTACTCGGATATCTTCCAGCTCGGGTACGGGTTCATCCAGACCGAGGGGGAGCCGAGCGGGCTGCACAAGGCCAACCCGATAATCCTCGGCTCGTTCGGCGGGCATTACGACAGCGACGGGAAGCTCGTCGGAGACAGGAGACGCCGCCGAATCCTGTTAGAGGACACGTTCGAGGAGACCCTTGCCGAGTTCCGCGATGCGAACTGGGCGATAACGAACGGTCTCACCTACTGGGGCAGGGCGAACACCGCCGACGCGCAGAGCAAGATGTGCGCCATGATTTTCGACCTCGACGGGCAGGATGACGGCACGCTCACGGCCTTCCTGTACAACTGCCGAAGCGACTACCCCGTTTATCCCGAGCCGAACTACATCATCCTGAGCGGCCACAACGTTCATCTGTACTACGTTCTTGAGGAACCCGCCGACCTATACCCGAACACCAAGAGCCTGCTGAAGGACATGAAGTACCGCCTGACCGACAGGATGTGGAACAAGTATACGTCGAGGGAATGGGAGCACCCGCAGCATCAGGGCATCAACCAAGGGTTCCGCGTCATCGGCGGCAAGACGAAGGACGGCGGCACGGTCAGGGCGTTCGTGGTCAACACGCACCCCTTCTCGCTCGAAGAGCTGAACGACTTCCTTCCCCCGGAACAGCAGGTAGACCTGTCGAAGAAGTGGAGGGAGACGAGGTACACGCTCGAACAGGCCAAGGA
>NZ_JAQLDQ010000003.1 GCF_028209395.1 Collinsella aerofaciens | reverse complement strand
CAAGAAGGCGGAGGGCTAGAGCAAGGCGGGGCCGAGGCCGCCTCGATCAATTTGCGAAAGAATCTTGACGGTACCCGCAGGGCCGACTCGCTTCAGATCGGGCTCTACACCAACTTTCTCGACGCTACCCAAAATGGGTGCCGAGGCTCATACTTGCCCCGGCACCCATGTGCAATTTCTTCGGTACTGTTTCACAATAATCCGGAGAGCCCAAACGAGTAAATGCCCAATCAGACACCGCTTAAGCAGATTGCTTACGCTTTCCAACTACCTTCATACCCTTGCAAGCAATGTCTAAGAGGCCATTCCTAAGAACGAATAGAAGGGCAAAGAAAAGCAGAAACTCTGCAATTAGAATGCCAGGGGAGAACGGTGCGAAAGACAAAGCCACTTGGGCGCCAATCAAAACAAAGCTGGCAGCAATCTCTCCCCTGCGAAAATCAAGTTTAATAAACTTACGTGTATCACGCGCACGCACCGCAGCGATAACAGCATAGCTAATGGCAGTAGCGCCAGCAGCGCCCAAAATTCCACACGCCGGAACAAGAAGCAAAGTGAGCGCTATATTAACGATTGCGCCAATAGCGGTTGTAGAGAAGGCCTTCTTGCTTTCTTTAGTAACGACATACGTTGTTCCAAAGAAAGCGGCAACGCAGGAAAAGAGATTGGCAAGCGATAGCATAGCAACTGGCTGCCACGAGCCTTCATACGACGAACTCATGAGGAACGTGTAGACGGGGTAGGCAGACGCAGCGATAAGGGACGATGCCACAGCAAGAACCACAAAGATATAGCGAAAGACCGTCGACTGAAACCTAGCATTATCCGCAGATTCTCGTTCTTCAATTGCCGAAATCTGCCATGCCTGCATGAAAATATTGTAGACGATGTTCACAATTTGGGGGATCTTCTGGGCAACGTTGTAGATACCGTTTGCGCTGGCGCCAATAAAGAACAGTATTACATACCTATCGGAAGCCGACATAATCCACCACATAAGCGAGTTCGGAATTAGAGGTATGCAGTAGGTCAACATGGCATTTAGCGCATGTCTATTTAAGCTGGAGAACGCTAGGTAATTCCAAAGTCTACAGGAAACGATGATATGCAAAGCACCGATGAATTGCGCTACGACCATAGAAGCAAGGTATCCGCCAACACCTAGATGCCATACCGCAAGTGCAAGTACGTTCGAAAAGGCGGTAACAAATGTAATGACCACTCCATTAGCAGCAAATGCCTTTGATTTACCGATCCCGCGAAGAAGCTGCATGAATACATAGTTGAAGCTGGTCAAGCAAAGTAGGAGCAAGAAATAAACGACGTTATCACCAATAACGCTGAACATGCGAAACAACGGGAACAGTAGCCAGCAAATAAGCCAGCCAGCGATAACAACAAGAAGCGAATTCGACGCAATGGTCTTAACGTCGACTTCCTTTGAGACCGTGAATCGAAGAACAGCTTCGTTCATACCAACCATAGCAAATGGAACGAGCAAATTGACCGTAGTGGTAACAAGGTCAGCTGTGCCATACTCTGCGGTCGTTAAATAATAAGTATAAAAGGGAACAATGAGAAAGGTGATAACCTTGCTACCTAGGTTCCCAATAAAGAAAACCACAGAGTTCTTAACTAATTTCTTATATTTACTTTCTGCAGTCATCTGCCCATCCAAACCATATAGCGATTACAACGAATGCAGCCTAATTGCCGAGCATTCGCTTGAGCTTTCGTCTCAAACGAATAAAAAATGTATCCGTGAAGCTCCACCTCGAAGAAAGCTCCTTGATACTCGCCCCTTTGGCAAGAGCACGCATAAATTTGCATCTTTGAGGATGAGGAGCCACTGAAGCGGCAAGCGCAGGATTCCCGCCAATCACCTCGTCATAGCTAGAAGGCCCTATTTCGAGCTTAGGCGATATTCTTTCGAACCATTTCTTGCCTTTATCGGTATTGCACAGAACGGCAGAGACCCCCATAGAGGAATCAACTTCGGGATGAATGGAGGGGAATCCCCAAAAATCGCCAAGAGTTAAATCAGAGCCACATGAGCGCTTTGCCGGACAATCAAAACATGAAGAACGTAATGACGCGTTATCCAAAAATGCTCTCATATACCAATCGTCGCCATAACGTCCGCCGGTGACGCGACAATCGTCTTTCTCCGTCCTTGCGTAGTAAAGGACGGAGTAAGACGACCATCCGGTCGTCTTACTCCGGAAATTGACATCATCAATTTCAGAGTTTTGGGCAGAAGACTGGAATTCAATCCATTTTCTCCAGAGCAGAGGCGATGGGGCGCCGTGGCAGATAACGTCAGCAGAAATAAAGAAAGCGGAATCTGCTAGCTTGCCCAGATAGTTCCTCATGCCGGAAACCTGACAAGCAGTGCCCGTAAAGAAAACTAAGCGTTTCGCCAGAAGATATTCCTTGACCTCTCGATAAAGAGAAGCAGGAATCTCGCTTTGAACATATTTTGATCGTTGGAGTCTTTTAAGATCCTCTAAATCAGTAGCACACTCATGTCGAACCGTATGGCAGTGCTCCTGGAAAGAAGCCCCAACGACAACGCCATCGGACTTAATAGCAGCATCGGCAAGCACACCAAAGAGCCCTCCAGACGATGATTGCTGGAGAACATCACTTGAAAGAGACTTGGCCCAAGACACTTCAACAGGCTCGACAACGGGATTGCGACTTAATACGGGGCAAGTCGAGTCACAAGCACCACACCCGATACATAGGTCGGAATTGAAGCTGGGCCTTAAGAAGCCCGCCTCGTCCGGCGTCATCGAAAGACATCCCTTCGGGCATTTGGCAGAGCAGGCGCCGCATCCACAGCAGGAATCACCCAGAGAGATGATTTCTGGTGCCCTATCAGCCCTTCCCGACTGTTCTTGCTGAGTCATTCTCATTTCCTCTTCTTTACGGCACGCAATGTTGAATTAAATGCCCTCGAAACAATTCGTGGAGCGTTAAGATACATCGCTCTACGCACCCTATCGACACCACTTAGCTGAGAACTGTCACACTCGGTAAACCTAATAGCGTTAAATAATCGATCTTCCTCGTTCGAGCTCATTTGGCCCGAATCGATACCCATTCCAAGAATCCTCAAAGCCTCATGAACCTTGAACTGACGAAGATGACTAACGATCTCAGGACTGTTCCCTGGATAACCAATCATCTGATCAATAGCATCGAGAGAGCTTATCAAACTATGGTTGAAGCCGCTGGTGGTAGCGCTTCCAGGGCGATCCAAAATATTCCACAACGCAAGGGGCTCATAGTGAAGGCCGCGACATACCTTAAGATAGGTAAATACAAAAAGACCATCCTCGGTATGGGCAATCCGCTCATCAAACCTTAAGCCGCACCGTTCAATTAACTCACGAGAAAAAAGCTTATAGCAGGAACTGCCGATATGTATCGAATTGTAAACTCCAAAGCGGAGAATAGCGGCATCGGAGGATAGATCCTCAATGGACATGTCGACAATCTGATTGCCGCAAACCTCCAAGCCGTTAACCACAGAAACAAAATTTGCATCTGCAGCAATTAGGGCACCCGGTTTAAGGCTTTGCATCCGCATCATCTGCTCGCATGCTTCAGGTTCAAGCCAGTCATCAGAGTCGAGAAAGATAACATAGTCACCAGTCGCAAGATTCAGCGCATGGTTACGTGCGCGAGAGACACCGGAGTTTTCTTGCCGTGAAAGCACCACTCTTGAATCAGCAGAATACGTCTGGAGAACACTCCAAGTGCCATCAGACGACCCGTCGTCGACAACGACAACCTCAATGTCCTCATACGTCTGGGAAAGAGCGGAAGAGACACCGCGCCCGATATAATTCTCAACATTAAATGCGGGAATAATTATCGATACTTTGCCTTTCATAGGCGGCAACTACCCCAATTCTTTGTAACCGAATTTATATTTAAGCCGCTCGTGAGGAGCCAAATTGTTCATGAAACGAAGCCACTGAAGTATTTCCGCCGTTGCGTCACCAAACCCTGGAATGCCATTCGCCATCTGGGAAAGCCAAATAGAGCCTCCCCTAATATTGGCTTCAATAACAATCGGCGCGCCATCTTCCCCGATGGTAAAGTCCCAACTGATAAGGCCCATTTGAGGCATCAACGAATGCATGCGCTTCGCCGCATCAATAGCACCGGGAACACCAGCAATCTTATATCCCTGAAAAACAACCCCCGTGTCAGGATGTTTCTCGAACCGATCATTAAACTCAGTAAGGGCCGATGGTGCAAGCAAACCTTCATTTGAAATGCCAATGAACATGCCGCCAGCATGCGCATTATCCACCGCACTCTTTCCGCGACCAATCCTCATCAGCAGAGGTAAAGAACGGAGTTCGCCTTGCCAGCGGTATGTCATAATCCTCAGCGTATTAACGCTCTCAGGATGTAATTTAACCACTGAAGAATGGCATGAGATTACTTCTTGAACTGTAAAATCACTGCCGAGCAATTCGAATAATTCTCCAGCAGTAACACCCGTCGCAGCATCGACACCGGAAGCAAAGCAATAAGACCCGCAGCCTTCGCCCGAACAAGTCCCTACGGTCGGTTTTGCAAAGCAAGCACCACAGTTGCCAATTAAATTAAGTGCTGTCTCTTTGGAAATCTCTTTGAAGTCGGAATTGCGAAGAACCCCAGACGTGCTTGTAACGATTGGACGTGGAGTTCTAACCCCAGCTCTTTCGGCAAACAATGGAAGAAGATTCTTATCCTCAAATACGGTGGCATACGCCACCGGCATATTCATATATCGTTCAAACTCAGGGATAAACAGGAGTTCTGGAAAAAACCTGACATCGAACTTGCCAGAAATTGCAAGATTATGCCGATGCCATGTGTAAGGGATTTTTCTACCATAGTTCTCAACATAAAACTTGTCGATGGCACGCATTTGCTCGGAAGAGAGCTCGACATCACTGAGAATAGATTTTCTTTTGGGATCTTTAAACTTTGCAATTTCTGCCTGTCGAGCGCGATGAATCTTGACGTTCTCTAAGACATCATATAAGCCATCTTTAACATCTGATTTGAGAGACATGTGTTCTCCGATAACTGAAGGGACGAATTTAACGTGACAAAGCGTCTAATAAGTATGAATTGGAATATGCCCTGCGAATATCTATAGCACGGTCGATTCCAGAATAGTCGCAGTTAAGCGCGTTTGTCGCATCCGAAATACCCCACCGTTCCTCGAGGCCACACATCTGCAGCAAGGTGTTAATACGACTGTTCATGTTGGAACCGTTCGCATGTTTACGATCAAAAACGACAAAGGGACGCTTAAACAAAATCGAAAAAACCGATGCATGAAAACTATCGGTTAAGACACAGTCGGCCTTATCGATATAAGAAAGGAAATCCGAAGGATCACCGCCAAAATAGCGACAGTTAGGATTCATGTAGTCAATAATTTCATACCCGAGCGACTTCAACTCCGCCGTCAATTTAACCTGAGCATCAGACTGCTCGCCAAGATTAAATTGAAATACGTACTTCTGCTTGCAAGCCACAGGCTTTTCTATCTTACGCCATTGATTTGCAGTCAAAAGCATGGTCGGATCTAGGGTAACCGGCACTTTTCGACCAGTCAGTTCCTCTACAATGCGAGCTCCGGCATCTTCTCGCACACTAATATCCGAATAACATTCAAGAGCTTCCTTAAAGGAAGACGCCCAATTCTCGGGAAGAGATGCCAGGCCAAAACTGGCTGAGTATGCTACTCGTTTATTAGCGTCGGCAAATTGAAGAAGATAATCATTGGCGCATCTGCACTCCAGCGAATCGCCCCACCAAAGGGGATTCCAGACCTGGTCACTTCCGACAACAAAATAGTCGTACTCATCATTCAATTGAGACGAAATACCACTGCCGTTCGTTGAAATAATTCTTGTAGGAATTAGAGAATCTGTAAACTTAGAAAAAGCGGCATCGCGACCACGCTCCTTTTTAGTCCTGAACCTTATCGCACCGTTCTCCTTTTCAAAATACTTGTGAAAAATGGATTTAAGTGCAGATGATTTTTCAAGAGTAACGAGCGTATCTACATCATGCCCCATTTGGCTCAAAACGGTATGAAGCGCATAATTCTGAAGTCTATTGCCGTAATTAAAATTACCAAATAATGTAACGATACCAATTCTCATATTAATAATCACCTTATCGTGCTTCTAAACTAATTATTGATCCCCATAGGCAAGTGACAAATCAATGAGCGATCCGAGCCATAAATCGTTTTTCTCATCAATGGGATCAAGTCCGGCTCCATTAAACAGCGTTAACTCTCCGAAAACTAAGCGATCGCCCAGAACATACCAATCACAACGTACTTGAGGAATTCCCCTAGTGAGAACACTGCTCAACTCGAGCATTTTCTCAAGCTTTTCAGGCCGCTCGACCTCAACAGGAGAAACTGGGATGCCGGCCCAATCGATGGTGACTGGATTCCAATCCTGATCGTAATAGTTGCAAGTATGTTCACCAAACCTGCCCCTATGCACCTCAATTAGGCGAGGATTTCCGTTAAAGCACGTGACTTTATAGTCAACTAGGCCAGTATCGAAGCCTTCATCCTCGAGATACTCCTCCGCCATGACCATGGGGGTAACATCCTTATAGGGCCACTCCCTTGTCCACCAAAAATAATTACTCTTGAGATGTCTACGAAGAACCCTCTTGGCCGCATCAAAATCAAACGAGGACTTGTCGCGACAGATAGCAACTCCGCCGCTGTCATGATTCGTCTTAAGCACGAATTGTTCGGGAAGATTCTCGAGGCTTATGCTCTCGACACGGTCCCAAGAGTCATAAGTCTCAGAAACGTATTGAGCGCCAATTTTGTCGGCGACCCACTGCTTAACAGCCAGCTTGTCAACAAGGATATTGTAGAGAGGGTTACGATCATGAAGCTTTAGCCAGTTCAGCTTCTCGTTAAAGCCTTTTGGATTATCAAGATTGATGTTCTTTCCAATCAGCGCCCTATACATTATTTTTAAGTGAATTTCATCAGGCAAGCAGCGAGTCCATCCCCATTTTGAGATTAATGAGTAAGTTCTCAAAGGATGCTTCATATACTGAACTGCTTTACTAATTTTTCCCATTAATTATCTCCGTTGCTCTTACGCAGCATTTTGGCGGGAAATTGAATTCCACCGGAGGCTGCAAGTTATCGCGATAGCAAAGAAATACGTAATCAGGTTTGGAATCGTTGTGAATAGAGCTCCGCTCGTAAATGCATAGCTTAAAAAGAAAACCTGAATGCAAAGTGAAAGGCGTAGAAAAGCTTTTTGTTGCCCCTCCACAACCCTCGAAATAGTCGTGAAGGTTAATACAAAACTTGTTAGACAGCTAGCAAGAACCAAGGCAGTTCCAAAAAACCCGGTTTCATATAAAAGATTAAGGAGCTCATTGTGCGCCATATATGTAATAGTAAAACCGTCAGGCCAACGATAGCAGTAGCTAGTCCAGCCATGACCAAATAAAGGTGCCTGGGAAAGGCCATTAAGGGCGTAATTCCAAAGAAATGTCCTATTGTTAACGTTGTCCTCGAAGCTGGTACCACTGGAAAAGGTTGAATTCAATCTTTCGATTGTCGCCTCAACGCCAGGAACAAGAGGCGCAAGGATAGCCACGGCAAGCAGCACCAATACCGTGACTCCAATAGCCTTAAGATATTTATGGCTATTGCCAGAAAGCAAGTAAACCAAACCAATAGCAAAAATCCCGCACAACAAATGAGCCCTTTTTGTAGTCAAAACAAGAGCAATAAAGAAAATTAACGCAAGAATGCCGTAGAACCGTTTAGTTGAACTTGACTCGCTGCCATAAAAGGACATAGAGGAAGCAAGTATTAAGCCTATCGTGCAGAAAGTTCCATTATGACTATAGTGTGACGCTAAACCCGATCGATAGTCCATTGCCATTGGCACATTTGAATAGAACGTCGGTTTTATAAAACCAGTATAGAGCTGAGGCGCTACATAGCAGGCAATAGTTGCCAATGCAAAAATGAGTAAAACCCCAATAAAAACTTTAACGGCAGGCAGAATCCAATTAGAGTTTTCAGCTGCAAAATAACTAATAACAACTACGGAGACAAGGGCAATAGTTGCAGAAAGGTCGTAACCACCGCCCAGTACAAATCCGATAGCAGCCATGACAGCAACCGCGCCCCATGGCAATAGTGGCACGATTGCCCTCAGATCAAAGGACACAATCCTGCCACTTCGAACGGCAAGGGCAATCATCAGCATGATACTCAAAGCAAAAATAACAAAACTAATTCTATAAGTTATCAGAGAAGAGCAATAAGCAAATAAGCAGACGAAAAGAGCTATAACGCCAAACGCAAATTCACCTTTGCCCCGCATCTTCGGGCAATGCAAGCTTAGATACCTCCTCTTGCGAGTAGAAAAAAAGATGACTTGTCTTCCGAGCAAAATAACTAAGAAAACTTGCTATCTGCGCGCAAAATAGTAAGGCCAAAGGCCGACAACGCTATACCCCTACATTGCCTCATGCGTCTCGTATACGTGCGCATCGGCCTTGGACGCCTCGGACAGGCCGTCGTTGATCTTGGCACACAGGTCGCAGGTGGAGCAGGCGTCGAGCTGCTCCTTGGTGACGCGGCCCTCCTCATAATCACGAACGACCTTGAGCTCGTGCATGTCGTAGGGCCTCTTGGTGAAAAGGCCCTTCACCTTGTGCTTGAGCACCCACCAGCCGGGCTTCCAGATGTACTTGTGCATGGCCGGGCTCACCGAGCCGATCATCCAGCAGTTGCGGTCGCAGTGGCGAACCTTCGCGCGGACCTTCTCGGCCTGCTCGGAGTTCCAGAGCTCGTCCCAGGACTCCTCGTTGAGGTTGCCCATAACCTCCTTGTCCTTGGTGCCGTTGCAGGGCATGACGTCGCCGTAGGGGTCGATGAAGAAGGTGTCGAACGCCATGTCGCAAGGCAGCAGGCGCGGCTGGCCGTAGATGTAGTTGATGAGGCCGTGGTTGAAGTAGGCACGGAACCACTTCTTGGGGCTGTTGGACCTTAGCAGATCGTTGACCAGGTCCTCGAAGTTCTTGGCCACCATGGGGCGGTCGTGGATGATGTTCTTTGCCTCGACGAAGTAGAAGCTGTTGTGCAGCGACGCCGTGGCGAACTCCATGCCCAGCTCGTCGGAGATCTTATAGAGGGGCACCAGGTCGGGTGCGTTGAGGTCCTGGACCGTCATGCCGAAGCCCACGTCGGGGTGCTTGAGCTCGACGAGCTTCTTGAGCGTGGCGTAGCCGCGGTTGTATCCGTTATCCAGGCCGCGGATCTTGTCGTTGGTCTGCTGCAGGCCCTCGATGGAGATGCGGATGCCGACGTTGGGGAACTCCTCGCACAGGTCGATGATGCGGTCGGTGAAGAAGCCGTTGGTGGAGATGACGATGCGGTCGGACTTCTTGTAGAGCTCGCGCACGATGTCCTTGAGGTCCTGGCGGATGAAGGGCTCGCCGCCGGTGATGTTGGTGAAGTACATCTTGGGGAGCTTCTTGATGGTCTCGATGGAGAGCTCCTCCTCCGGGCGGCTCGGAGCCTTGTAGCGGTTGCACATGGTGCAGCGCGCGTTGCAGCGGTAGGTGACGATGACGGTACCGTTGAGTTTCTTTTCGGCCATGTGGATTAGTCCTCTTTCTTGGCGCATGCAGGATCAAGAATTGCTTCAAGCTTTTCGAGATGGTTCTGCGGTGTATATTTCATTAGCACGGCATTACGACCATTCATACCCTGACGTCTGGCTTCATCCGGATTCTCCAGGTAAAAGGCGATGGTTTTCGAAAGGGCATCAACGTCGCCCAGGGGAAGCACGGACCCAGTCTCCCCGTTCTCCACCAACTCCGGCATGCAGCCGATATCGAAAACAACAACCGGCTTGCCATGTGCGTAGGCCTCTAGCACGGTGTTGGGCATGTTCTCAAACCAAGTCGATGGGCAGAGAACGCAAGCGGCGCCGTCAATGAGGCGCTCCTTCTCCTCGCCCTTAACGAAGCCTACGAAATCTACGCGGTCCGATATGCCGGCCTCTTCTACAGCCGTTTTAATTGACGCAGCGTACTCGTCGTCGGTACGACCAGTGATCTTGAGCCTAACACCGCTGTTGCGCATGGCGGCATCTACGGTTAGATCAACGCCCTTTTCGGGACTGATCCTACCAAGATAGAGTGCGTACTTTCCCGCGGCAGGACAGACCTCAGACCGAGAAGGAGCCGTAGTAAACGTCGGAACAACATTAATCTTCTCCCCTGGTACACCGGACTTCTTGAGAAGGGACGCCGTGAACGCGGAGGGGCAGACGAATGCATCCACATAATCAAACAGGCGCTTGCAGCGGTGGAATTTCATCGACGCGATGCGTACTGCAGTTGTGGCCCTCGAGCCATGGCAGCAGGACATATCGGCAGCCTTGGAGTAATCACCGTTGATACAAGCAGTACAAACCTCCCCGTTGCAAAGGAAATCGGAACGGGGGCACATGATATTGAAATCCGAAAGCCTGTGGACAACCCTTACGCCTTCATCGTGACACGCTTTGAAGATGCTGGGAGAAAGCGCGTTAATCTGCTGCAGAACGTAAACGACGTCCGGCCTCTCGTCCTGAATGAGACGGCGGAGATTCTTATATGCCTCGCGGTTATAGAAAGCGCAGGAGAGCAAACGAGCGACGTTCTTCGGAGTCTTTTTAACGTTGTTAAAGTAGGCGTCACCCGACTCGCTCTTCCCATGGGGAAAATAGCGAGAATATGGCGTACCCTCATTGAGCGGGCTGCGGACCGAAAACGGAATAACAGTATGCCCGGCGTCTTCGAGAAGGCGCTTAACGTTGAACATATAAATCTCGGGACCGCCCGAGACATAGTAGCGATAATTCGCCAAGATTATCTTCATCGGGCCTCTCCTTGATAAAGCTCGAGGGTCCGTTCGACGACGGAATCCCAGTCATAGTTATTTCTCACGCGCTCGCGAGCACTCTCGCCGAGCTTGTTGGCCCTTTCCGGATTATCCAGAAGGCCGCGAAGGACGCGAGTAAGCTCAGAAACGTTGCCTTTGGCAAAAGTTGCGCCGGCGCTTCCAAGAACGTCAGCGCATTCGGGCACATCGCTCGTAACGCAACATGTACCGTAGGACATGGCTTCCATAAGAGAAAGTGGCATACCTTCCACATCGGAAGGGAGCACGTAGACATATGCATTCGAATAGAGCTCGGCGAGAAGGTCACCCGTGACGAATCCAGTAAAAATAACGCGCGGGTCAGAACCAGCCCGCTTTCTAAGCTCAATCTCAAATGCATCGGTGTCAGAACCTCCGCCAGCAATGACCAAGCGCTTATCGGTATCGAGCCGACGGAAAGCATCAACGAGCAAATCACCGCGCTTCTCGGGCACCAGTCGGCCAAGATACAAGATGTAGTCGCCACGAGATAGGCCCCAACGCTCAGCGATTAAACTGGCATCAATACGCTCACGGATTTCCACTCCATTGTGTATGAGAGTGGCCTCACGACCGTATTCCTGCTTGAAGTAGCCCTCCGCAGACGACGACAGGACAATCAGCTCATTCGATTGGGTTGCAGCCGCCTTCTCGCCCATCTTGATACAAGTGCTAGCAAGTCGTCCCCACTTGGCCCTCTGCCAGTCAAGACCGTGGATCGTTGCAACGGTGCGAATTCCTGCCCGACGGGCAAGGGGAAGTGGAACACAGGGCCCTTCGGCGTGGTAATGAATCACGTCAGGACGGTCCTTAATCGCCTGTCGAGTCGCAAAATAGGACGAAGAAAGTGCAGCAAGGCCCTTCTTATCAATTGTCTTTACCGGCACAATACGAACACCGTCAGCGATGCGCTCGGAAAGGGATGTCGCCTCACCGGTCATTACGTCGGAGCCGGAGCGATCGTAACATGTAACCTCATGCCCAAGAGCAGCCATACGACGCGCCAGTTCCGTGACAACGACTTCGACCCCACCTTCGCGAGAGCCAAACCGCTTATGCCCAATCATTGCGATTCGCACGCTAGCAACAGCCCCCGTAATAGCGCTTATACCACTTGGCGAAGGCCCTCAGGCCGTCCTCGAGCGGCGTCGCGGGCTTGTAGCCCAGGTCGCGCTGGAGCGCCGTGGTGTCGGCGTAGGTGACGGGCACGTCGCCGGGCTGCATCGGCACGAGCTGCTTGTGGGCCTCAAAGTCGTAATCGGTGGGAAGCACGCCCTCCTCCACCAGCACGCGCTGCAGCGTGTCGACGAAGTCGAGCAGGTTCTCGGGATGAGAGTTGCCGATGTTGTAGACGCGGTGCGCGGCGAGGGGCAGCCCGTCCTCGCCCATCTTCACCTCGGGGGCGGCGTCCATGACGCGCTTGACGCCCTCGACGATGTCGTCGACGTAGGTGAAGTCGCGGCGGCAGTCGCCCATGTTGAAAATCTTGATGGTCTCCCCGCGGCGCAGCTTCTCCGTGAAGCCGAAGTAGGCCATGTCGGGCCTGCCCATGGGGCCGTAAACCGTGAAGAAGCGCAGGCCGGTGGCCGGGATGGAGTAGAGCTTGGAGTAGGCGGCGGCCATGAGCTCGTTGGACTTCTTGGTGGCGGCGTAGAGCGACACCGGCGAGTCGACGCGGTCCTCCTCGGAGAACGGCACCTTCTTGTTGCCGCCGTAGACCGAGCTGGAGCTCGCGTAGACCAGGTGCTTGACCGGGTGGTGGCGGCAGGCCTCGAGCACGTTGAAGAAGCCGACGAGGTTGCTCTCCAGGTAGGCGCGCGGGTTCTCGATGGAGTAGCGAACGCCCGCCTGGGCGGCGAGGTTCACAACGACATCGAAGCCGTTCTGTGCGAACAAGCGCTCGATGAGGGCGGCATCGCACAGGTCGCCGCGCACGAAGGTGAAGCGGCCGTCTGTGTCGGCTTCGGCCAGCATGCGCAGGCGCGCGTCCTTGATGCCGGGGTCGTAGTAGCTGTTGAGGTTGTCGAGTCCGACGATGGCGTCATCGGTTTCCTCGATCAGCTTCTTGACGAGGAAAGCACCGATGAACCCGGCAGCTCCTGTGACGAGGACTTTTCTATTTGCCATTCATACCACCTAGTCTCGTTTGAACAAGTCGCGTGAATAGACCTTGTCAGCCACGTCCGCGAGCTCGTCGCTCCAGCGGTTCGCGACGATCACGTCGCAGCCGGCCTTGAAGGCCTCCAGGTCGTGGGTCACTTCGGAGCCGAAGAACTCCGGCGCGTCCAGCGTGGGCTCGTAGACCACCACGGGCACGCCCTTGGCCTTCACGCGCTTCATGACGCCCTGGATGGAGCTCGCGCGGAAGTTGTCGGAGTTGGACTTCATCGTCAGGCGGTAGACGCCAACGACCGGCTTCGGCTTGCCCTCGTACACGCGGTCCCACACCATCTGCAGCACCTCGTCGGCGACGAAGTCCTTGCGCGTGCGGTTGGCCTCCACGATGGCCTCGATCAGGTTCTGGGGCACGTCCTTGTAGTTGGCGAGCAGCTGCTTGGTGTCCTTGGGCAGGCAGTAGCCGCCGTAGCCGAAGCTGGGGTTGTTGTAGTGGCTGCCGATGCGCGGCTCCAGGCAGACGCCGTCGATGACGTCGCGGGTGTTGAGCCCGCGGACCTCGCAGTAGGTGTCGAGCTCGTTGAAGTAGGCGACGCGAAGCGCCAGGTAGGTGTTGGCGAACAGCTTCACGGCCTCGGCTTCGGTGGTGCCCAGCACGAGCTCCGGGATGCCCTTGGTGCCGTCGGCGTTCACGCGCTCCAGCTCGGCGGGGTCGGCGCCCTGTGCGAGCAGGCCGGCGAACTTCTCGGCGGCTATAACGGCCTCAGCGTCATCCTTCGGCGCGCCCACCACGATGCGGCTGGGGTGCAGGTTGTCGTAGAGCGCCCTGCTCTCTCGCAGGAACTCGGGGCTGAAGAAGATCTTGCTGTCGCCCAGCCTATCGCGCAGGCCCGCCGTGTAGCCGACGGGGATGGTCGACTTGATGACGATCCAGGCGTCCGGATTCACCGAGCGCACTGCGGCGATGGCGGCCTCGACGGAGCTCGTGTCGAAGAAGTTCCTGTCCGAGTCGTAGTTGGTGGGCGTGGCGATGACGGCGTAGTCGGCGCCCGTGTAGGCCTCCGCCACGTCGACGGTGGCGTGCAGGTCGAGCTTTCGCTCCCCCGCCTTTGCCTCCGCCAGGAAGCGCTCGATCTCGTCGTCCTGGATGGGCGACTGGTAGCTGTTGATCTTCTCGACCTTCTCGGGCACGATGTCCAGCGCGTGGACCTCGTTGTGCTGCGAGAGCAGGACGGCGAGGGACAGGCCGACGTAGCCGGTGCCGGCGACGGCAATCTTCATTTTCTTCTCCGATTCGAATCGAGCATTAGAGTTAGGCATTAGTACGCATCGCTTCCGTTGAAGACCTCAAGAACCGTGAGGAGGACGATCTTGAGGTCCATGACGATTCCGCGCTTGGCTATGTACTCGAGATCACGGCGGACCATGCCGTCGAACCCGGTGGAGTTTCGCTCCGTCACCTGCCAGAGCCCCGTAATACCTGGCTTCACTGCTAGCCTCTGCAAGTCGTACTCGGTGTACTCAGCGACCTCGTTGGGCAGCGGCGGGCGCGGGCCTACCACGGACATCTGGCCCAGGAACACGTTCAGGAACTGCGGGAACTCGTCGATGGAATGCTTGCGGATGAACTTGCCGATCCTGGTGACGCGCGGGTCCTCCTTCATCTTGAACATGGCGCCGGCGATCTCGTTCTGCTCCTTGAGCTCGGCGAGGCGCTCGTCGGCGTCCTTGTACATGGAGCGGAACTTCCACATGCGGAAGGTTGATAGGCTGCCGTCTGGGCGGGTCTGACCAACGCGGATCTGGCTGTAGAAGGGGCTGCCCTCGCTCTCCATGCGGATGGCCGCCGCCAGCACCAAGCTGGGGATCGCGATAACGACGAGCACGGCACCGCTGAACACGATGTCGAACGCGCGCTTGACGGTGCGGTAGGCTAGGCGCGAGCGATCCCAGTCCATGATGGATTGCATAGCGTTGTAGCGGCCGACGCCCTCACGCCGGTCCATGGCCTGAGCAATCAGCGCCGCCCCCGCGGGCGCATTTGTCTCTGTTACTTCTTTAGCAGCCACAATAAAACTTACGTTCCTGTCCCCAGGAACCCCCCCATCTATGAATCCAAAATCAAGTAATTTGCCGGCGCAACGTCTCCCTTACGTTTTGCTGGGCACGTCTAACGGAAGCAGCTCCCTAAATGTGGAGTCACCCTCGCCCACGTCTACCAGGCACCAGCGCTTATGACGGTCTATCTTCTTTACACGGGCCTCTTGCCCCACCAAGGGCCCCTGTTCTATGTGCAACACGCCGTCTTCTATGCGCGCGACGCTGTTGCGCACCACGCCGTCGTCGTCCAGAACGCTGCGGTACCAGTCCTGTGCGTCGTCCGGCATGGGCATGTACGCCCGCTCCCTACTGCCGGCGATGCGGCAGCCAAAGCTCAGCTGGGCCAAAGCCCTATCGAGCACAGCGGCATCGTGCGTGGCGACGAAGAAATATTCCTTGTACATGAGTTTGGTTTGGAGCGACCATGCGCCGTCCCGCTTAAACCAGAACTCCTTTTGCATCACAAAAGCGTCCTGCATCAGCTCGTGCGGGATAATGCAGCGGACCTTTTCGCAGGTCTCGCGCTCTTTTCCATGGGGGGTGTGGACCAGATACCAGCGAACGCGGCCGTGCTGGCTGTTGGTAGTGGCGCCGTTAAATGCGCCCGGCAGCTGTTCTTGGCGCCGTGCCGTCTGTTCCATGTTCTCGCCCCCTCTTTTGGCTTTGCGATGCACGCAAATGCAGGGGCGTTTAGAACAGGCTTCTCGCTCGCAGCTAGGCGCAGTCGCAAAAGTACAGGTTTTTGTATCTTTCGACAGACGACATTATACGAGCAATTAATCAGCGTTTACCCAGATTACGCAAAATGTACTGCTAGTAGGTACATCTCCATACCCCTCTACAAAAACCTGTACCTTTTTGTGCAACAAAAAAAGCCGCTCAACCAGCGGCTTTTCTTATTTGGACATGAAAAAAGGCGACCGACCTATGCGGACGGTCGCCTTTGTTAATTGTTGTGAAGCTTGCCTTAAGCGCGAGTCTTGATCTCCTCGAGCACCTTCGCAACAAACTCGTCAACGCTCATCTGAACGGTCTCGTTGGAGCGATCGCGGACGGAGATGTTGCCGGCCTCGACCTCTTTCTCGCCCAGGATGAGCATGTAGGGCACGCGGTCGATGCTGCGGGCCTCGCGGATCTTGTAGCCGATCTTCTCGTCGCGGTCGTCGCAGACCACGCGAATGCCGGCCTCCTCCAGCTTGGCGCACACCTCGTGCGCGTAGTCGCGGCTCTTCTCGGAAACCGGAAGTGCCTTGACCTGCACGGGAGCCAACCAGGTGGGGAACTTGCCCGCAAAGTGCTCAATCAGAATGCCGATAAAGCGCTCGATAGAGCCAAAGCATACGCGGTGCAGCATGATGGGGCGCTTCTTGGTGCCGTCGGCGTCCACGTACTCCAGATCAAAGTTGAGCGGCATCTGGAAGTCGAGCTGAACGGTACCGCACTGCCAAGTACGGCCGAGCGAATCCTCCAGGTGGAAGTCGATCTTGGGGCCGTAGAAGGCGCCGTCGCCCTCGTTGACCTCGTAGTCCATACCCAGCTTCTCCAGAGCGGTGCGCAGGCCCTCCTCGGCGCGCGCCCAGTCCTCGTCCGAACCCATGGAGTCCTCGGGGCGGGTGGAAAGCTCAACGTGGTACTTAAAGCCAAACTTCTGGTACACGGAGTCGATGAGGTTGACCACGCCCACGATCTCGTCGGTCAGCTGGTCGGGGCGCACAAACAGGTGGGCGTCATCTTGGTTAAAGCAGCGCACGCGGAACAGGCCGTGCAGGGCGCCGCGCAGCTCGTGGCGATGCACCAGGCCAATCTCGCCGGCACGGATGGGCAGCTCGCGGTAGGAGTGCGGCTTGGAGGCGTACACCAGCACGCCGCCCGGGCAGTTCATGGGCTTAATGCAGTACTCTTCGTCGTCAATGACGGTGGAGTACATGTTGTCCTTGTAGTGGTCCCAGTGGCCACTGGTCTTCCACAGCTGCTTGTTCATGATGAGCGGCGTGGAGATCTCCACGTAGCCGGCCTTGTGGTGGATCTCGCGCCAGTAGTCCAGCAGCGTGTTCTTAAGGATCATGCCGTTGGGCAGGAAGAACGGGAAGCCGGGGGCCTCGTCGCGCATCATAAAGAGGTCCATCTCGCGGCCGATCTTGCGGTGGTCGCGTTTCTTGGCCTCCTCCAGCATGCGCATGTGCTCGTCGAGCTCCTCCTTGGTGGCAAAGGCGACGCCGTTGATGCGGGTGAGCATCTTGTTGTCCTTGTCGCCCTTCCAGTAGGCGCCCGAGACGCCGGTAAGCTTAAAGGCCTTCAGCGCCTTGGTGTAGCAGATGTGGGGGCCGACACACATGTCGATGTAGTCGCCCTGCTGGTAGAAGGTAATGCGGGCGTCGTCGTCCAGGTCGCCGATGTGCTCGACCTTGTACTTCTCGCCGCGCTCCTCCATAAGGGCGATGGCCTCGGCGCGGGGCTTCTCGTACACGGAGAACTTGAGGTTCTCCTTGACGATCTTCTTCATCTCGGCCTCGATCGCGGGGAAGTCGTCCTCGCTGATCTTGACGCCATCGGGCAGGTCGACGTCGTAGTAGAAGCCGTTGTCGGTCGCGGGGCCGTAGGCAAAGTCGGCCTCGGGATAGAGACGCTTGATGGCCTGCGCCATGATGTGCGCGGCGGAGTGGCGGATGACGTGCGTGACCTCGTCCTGCGGGAGCTCGGCCACCGAACCGTCATTGTAGAGTGCCTTCATGGGTATGTTTTCTCCTCTCGGATGCCTGATGCAAGTGCGTGCGATGCGCTCGGCGTTTTTGACTTGCATCATTATAGGCAGGTTGCCTTGGTATACAAGCGCCCGCCGCACCTTAACGGCACGGCGGGCGATTTTCTACGCATGCTTCATCGTGTGGGGGCGGGGTGCGCGTATGGCTTGCGGCGTGCCCGTGGCTCGCGGCCGGCCCGGCGATGGATGCGTTACTGGATGCGAGTTCGGCAGTAGGGGCAGACCTTCCAGTGCGCATCGAGCGGGCGATGGCAGCTGGGACATACGTTGCGAACCTGGGTATCGCACACCGGGCAGACGACGAAGTCCTTCTCGATGGGCGCGCCGCACTGCGGGCAGGTGCCGTACTGGGCAAGCTGACGCTCGCGCAGGGCCATGTCCAGCTCCTGCTCCTCGCGGTCGGACGCGTAGGAGTGCGGGCGCAGGACCAGGTAGGCGATGAGGCCCACAAACGGGATGAGGGCGATGATGCCCCATGCCACGTAGGCGCTGGCGCCGCGGCGGCGAGCGTCGATGAACACATAGACGACCGACAGCACATACAGGGCGATGATAAAGCCAACAAAGGCATAGACGACGCCCATAAGCTGCGGCGACATGAGCTCGGAGATGTACTTGGACATTACGGGTACCTTTCGGAATATTAACAGTCCGGTCAAGTTTACCACGGGCTTTGTTTATATGGGACCACGGCCAGGGGCGGGGCTGGTGCGGACACAAACATCTCAATCTGTAACAGGTGGGAGCGGAATACGGTCCTGGATGTTACAGAACGAGACACAGGGGTCCCTCCCCGACTTCAATCTCGATCTGTAACAACTGGGGCTCCAAAACCCCTCTTACTGTTACAGATCGAGACATTCAAAATCCGCCGGAAGGTTTGTCTTGATCTGTAACATCTAGAACCCAAATCCTCGTCTAACTGTTACAGATCGAGACGAACGGTTGCCGTAGCTGTCGGCAGACGAGGTTGTCGACGTTGCCGCGTCTCCCCTCTCCTGCCGTTGGCGGGTGTTGCGGGGCTGTTCGCCGCATTGCCGCCGCGCTGGGGATGCGCAGACCGTAGGATAGTCCTATTGACATCCTGTCAACTTGTCTGGGAGGCACCGTGGCAGAAACGTTTGATATCGCAATTGTGGGCGCGGGCATTACCGGGTGTGCCATCGCGCGGCAGCTCGCGCGATTTGACCTGTCCATTTGCGTGGTCGAGGCGGCCAACGATATCGCGCTGGGCGCGTCGAAGGCCAACGGCGGCCTGGTGCACGCCGGCTACGATCCGGCACCGGGCACGGTTAAGGCGCAGGTCAACGCCCGTGGCTGCAAGTTGTACGGTGCGTGGGCGCAGGAGCTGGGCTTTCTGTTCTGCCGCACCGGGTCGATGGTGTTGGGCTTTAACGACGAGGACCGCGCACAGCTGGAGAAGCTGCGCAGCAACGGCCTGGCGAACGGCGTGACCGAGCTGTCGATTATCGGCCCCGAGCGCATCCGCGAGCTGGAACCGCGCGCGAGTGCCGATGCAACGTGCGCGTTGTGGTGCCCATCGACTGGGTTTGTCGACCCGTTTGAGGTTGCCATCGCCGCACTGGAGAACGCCGTGGCCAACGGGGTGACGTTTATGCGCTCCGCACCGGTGGAGGCGATTGAAATCGCGGGCTCGGGCGACGACGTGCGCTTTACGTTGGCGACGCCCGCCGGAGACGTGCGCTGCCGCTACCTGATCAACGCCGCGGGCAACGGCGCCGCGAACATCTCGCATATGGCGGGCGCCGAGGAGTTCCAGATGGTATGGCGCCAGGGCAACATCGTGGTGCTGGACAAGGAACCGCGCACGCTCATGCCGCTCTACCCGGTGCCGACGCCGATATCGAAGGGCGTTATCGTCACGGGCACCGTGCACGGCAACACCGTGATCACCGCCACGGCCGCCGTGCGCGAGCCGGGCGACACGCAGACCTATGCGAGCGATGTGAACGCGCTGCTGACCGGCGCGCGCAAGCTGGTGCCCGACCTGGACACGCGCCGCGTGGTGCGCGCGTTTGCCGGCGGGCGCCCGGTCATTCAGGGAACGAACGACTTCTTTATTGGACAGTCGGCCGTGGTGCCGGGGCTGTTCCAGGCGGCGGGCATTCAGTCGCCAGGCGTCGCGAGCGCGCCGGCCATTGCCGAGCGCATGGTGCAGGTGTTGCGCAACGCCGGCGTGCCTCTGCGCGAACGCGCCGATTGGGACCCGATCCGCCACGCGCCGGACGACTTTGACCGCGAGACGCTTGCGCGCAAGGAAGAGCTCATTAAGTCCGACCCCGCGTGGGGACAGATCGTCTGCCGCTGCGAGACGGTGCCCGAGGCCGAGATAGTGGCCGCGATCCGACGCCACCCGGGAGCGGTTTCGGTCGAGGGCGTCAAGCGCCGCTGCCGAGCCGGCATGGGTCGGTGCCAAAGCGGCTTTTGCCAGAGCCGCGTGGTGGCGATCCTGGCGCGCGAGCTGGGCTGCGACCCCAGCGAAGTGCTGTTGGAAGATGCCGGATCTTGGTTGGTCGAGGGACCGCTGAAGGGGGTGCGCTAGGATGACGGAAATCAAATCAAGCGCGATTGATTACGGTGTCGTAGAAGCCGTACAAACGCAAGCCTTCGACGTGGTCGTTATCGGCGGCGGACCTGCCGGCATGGCGGCCGCGCTGGCCGCGCATAAGGCAGGCGCACGCGTCGCCATCGTGGAGCGCGAGCAACACCTGGGCGGCATCCTCCGCCAGTGCATCCACCCCGGCTTTGGCCTGTCGCACTTTAAACAGGAGCTCACCGGCCCCGAGTACGCGCAGCGCTTTATCGACCAGGTGCACGCAACCGACATTGCGCTGTTCCTCAACAGCATGGTGATTGGGATTGATTCAGGCGAGGGCGCGGACGCAGCCGTGAGCGCGTCGGGCGTGGACGAGGCCCCGGGAGCCACCGCGGTCCATACCGTCACGCTCATGAACCCCGCCGGCATGCTGCAGCTCACCGGGCGCGCGGTCGTTCTTGCCATGGGTTGCCGTGAGCGCACCCGCAGCGAAATCAAGATCCCCGGTAGCCGTCCCGCCGGCGTGTTCACGGCCGGCTTGGCGCAGAGATACATCAATATCGAAAACCTCAAGCCCGGCTCGCGCGCCGTCATTTTGGGCTCGGGCGACATCGGGCTTATCATGGCGCGCCGCTGCACGCTCGAGGGGATTTCCGTCGAGGGCGTGTACGAGCTCATGCCGTACGCCAACGGACTGCGCCGCAATGTTAAGAACTGTCTGGACGACTTTGGCATTCCGCTGCACCTGTCTACCACCGTCACGCGCGTGATCGGGCACGACCGTGTGGAGGCCGTCGAGGTGAGCCAGGTCGACGAGCACCTGGCGCCCATTCCGGGGACCGAGCGCATTGTTCCGTGCGACACACTGCTACTTTCGGTGGGATTGATTCCCGAGAACGAGCTTTCGGTTGCCGCAGGCGTGGAGCTTGACCCGCGCACGCGCGGCGCCGTGGTGGACCAGAGCTTGCAGACGGGCGTGCCGGGCATCTTTGCCTGCGGCAACGTGCTGCACGTGCACGACCTGGCCGACAACGTGACGACCGAGTCCGAGCGCGCCGGTGCAGCCGCGGCGGCGTGGGCGTTGGGCGGCGACGCCGGGGCGAGCGCTTCGGGCACGGGCCGCGAGTTAACGGTCTCCCCTGCCGGCATTGCGGGCTACGCGCTGCCGGGACGCATTACGGCCGTGGCGCTTACCAAGCTCAACTTCCGCGTGCGCCGACCGGTCGATGCTGCCCGCGTGCGCATTCTTGCTGGCGGCGAGGAACTGTTCGCCGGCAAGGTCCGCGCGTTCAAACCGAGCGTTATGGAAAGCTTCCCACTGCCGGCAAAGGTGATTCAACGCGCACTCGACCTGGGTACCAGCGAAATCGTCCTGTCCGTCGATCCCGTTGAGGAGGCGTAACGTCATGAGCACAAATGCGACCGAAACGCTGCAGTTCAACTGCACCACCTGCCCGTCCGAGTGCCTCCTGACCGTGGAGGTAGAACGCGGAGCAGACGGCGCCGTGGCAGAGGTGCGCTCCGTAACCGGCAACAACTGCCCACGCGGCGACAAGTTCGCACACCAGGAGCTCACCTGCCCCATGCGCGTGCTCACAACGACCGTGACCGTCTCCGGCGGCGACGAAGCCCTACTCCCCGTCCGCACGGCCGAAGCCATCCCGCTAGAACTCCACGCCCAAGCCATGGCCCTCATCCGAGGTCTAGTCGTCAACGCCCCCATCCGCATGGGCGACGTCGTGCTGGAAGATCTTCTCGGCACCAACATTGACCTAGTCGCCAGCATGGACATCGACCCAGCCTAAGCAGCTAATTAGGGACGGAGCTCTTTTAGCTACTTTTGTCTGCATGCCTGCCAGGCTGGTCATGCTAAGGAGTGTCCCAAGGTGCCGACATAAAAGGAACGTCCCTATGTGCCGGGCTTGGGATACCATGGTGGCAGCCTAGCGAAAGGATGTTTCATGGCACATGTCGATGACCAGCGCGTGGCGCGCGTGCTCGATGCGCTCGAGGCTCAGCACCCCGGTGCGCAGCTGCTCGTGAATGACCCGTGGTCGATCTATTACCTAACCGGCTTTTATGCCGATATGTTCGAGCGTTTTTGCGGCGTGCTGCTCGCGCGCGGTGCCGAGCCGGTGATCCTAGTCAACGCCCTGCACCAGCTGCCAGAGTATGACAATGCCCGCGTCGCCTACCACACCGATACCGATATCGTGACCGATGCCATCGCTCGCGAGATCGATCCGACCAAGCCGCTCGGCATCGACACCGTCATGCGTTCCGGCTTTTTGATGCCGCTCATGGAGCGCCACGCCGCAAGCGAGTTTTTCCTGGGTGACTTTGCCGTCACCGCCGCACGCACCTACAAGGATGCCGCCGAGCAGGAGCTCATGCGCGCGTCCTCGGCCGCTAACGATGCCGTGATGGCCGATGTTATCAAGCTCGTCCACGAGGGCGTGACGGAGCGCGAAATTGCCGACCAGATGCTCAGTCTGTATCGCAAGCACGGCTGCGAGGGCTTTAGCTTTCCGCCCATCGTGAGCTTTGGCGCCAACGCCGGCGACCCGCATCACGAGCCCGACGATACCGAGCTTAAACGCGGCGACGTGGTGCTGTTCGACATTGGCGGACGCCATCGCAACTACTGCTCGGACATGACGCGCACGTTCTTTTGGGGCGAGCCGGACGAGGAGACGGCGCGCATCTACGATATCGTGCGCCGCGCCAACGAGGCCGCCGAGGCGCTCATCGCACCGGGCGTGCGCATGTGCGACCTGGACCGTGCCTCGCGCGACGTGATTGAGGACGCGGGCTACGGCGAATACTTTACGCATCGCCTGGGACACTCGATCGGCCTGCAGGACCACGAGCCAGGCGACGTCTCGCTCGTCAACGAGCAGGTCGTGGAGCCGGGCATGACGTTCTCCATCGAACCAGGCATCTACCTCCCCAGCCGCACCGGTGTCCGCATCGAGGACCTGGCCCTGGTGACCGAGAACGGCGTCGAGATTCTCAACGCCTACCCCCACGATCCGGTCCGCCTAGACTAGGCACGCCACCAAAGCTCCCCTAGAAGTTGCGGTGGAATACGGACTGTTTAAGGCTTCTAGCCCATAAAACAGTCCCTATTTCACCGCAACTGATGAGGGGATGGGTTAGCGCAGCAAGCCTGCCACTTCGCCGGCTAGGGTAATGGTGCCGGCTGCTACGAAGGGCTCGCCCGCGGCCTCGAAAGCTGCGAGGGCCTCGGATACGCTGGGGTACACGCCCGCAAGCTTGTCAGCGTCCACAAGGGCGGCGAGCTCCTCTGCCGGCAGGGCGCGATCGGAATCGGTCTGCGTCACGACCACACGGGGGAAGGCCGGAATCAGCACGTCGACGATGCCAGCCACGTCCTTGTCGGCCAGCGCGGCACACAGCAACGTGGGGCGGTTCTCCACGCACGGATCGATCTCGTCCAGCGCGCTCACAAAGTTCTCGCAGCTCTGAGGGTTATGGCAGGCGTCAATCAGCTTAAGCGGATCAGTTCCCAGCACATCAAATCGGCCCGGCGTGGGGCAGCCCATAAGCGACGCATCGAGCTTGTCATGATCGAGCTCGCGACCCAGATACCCCTCGCACAGCATAATCGCGCACGCGGCATTCTGCGGCTGATAGGCCGGCTTGACCATGCTCGACGTATAGATCGCACGCGGCGTGGTGCAGCTAAACTCAACCGTATTGCCCACGTGCTCCGGCACTTTGGTCGTGGCATGGTTCACTACGAGCGGCACAATGCCGCACTCGCGACAACGTGCATCCATCACGCGCTGAACACTTGCCTCATGCGTACCCTCGCCCAAAACAACCAGGCGCCCAGGCTTAATAACCGCAGCCTTCTCCACCGCAATGGCCTCGAGCGTATCTCCCAGAATGCGTGTATGGTCGAGCCCGATGCCCGTAATGGCAACGGCGACGGGATCGGTCGCACTCGTGGCGTCCCAGCGTCCGCCCATGCCGACCTCGAGCACAGCAACATCCACCGCGGCCTCGGCAAACACGACAAGTGCGGCAGCCGTCAGCAGATCAAACGGCGTGATGGCATAGGCACGCTCCCCCGCCGCCACACGACGGGCATTCACGCGATGTCCCGCCTCAACAGCGGCGGAAACGCCACGGGCAAAGGCCTCATCGCTCACGACGCGCCCATCGACCTCCATGCGCTCGGGATAGCGCACCAGCTGCGGCGACGTATACAGCGCGGTCTTTAACCCCTCACCACGCAAGATAGCAGCCGAAAAACGCGTGGTCGAAGTCTTGCCATTGGTACCGGCAACCTGAATGCAATCGAAATACTCATCCGGACGTCCCAGCTCATCGAGCATATCGACAACCGTCTCGAGCAGAGGACCAGCATCCCCAGAAATCCGCCCCGTATCAGCAGCAAGTCCCACAGCCTCATCAAACGAAAGCAGCTCAAACGAGAAAGGAACGACATACGACCCCGAACGCTTAGCCATAACCCAAAGTCCCCCATAACAGAAAAAGAGGCCCATCAAAAAGAATGAGCCCCTCACGTTGACAATATCAGCCTTTACCCGCTTGCAGCGAGATCAAGGCCACAACCCAGTGGCCCTAACACGCCAGATGCAAACAACAACGTAAACGAACTAGGAGCGGCCCGATGCTTTGCTCGCCGCAAGTTCCGCACGCAAAGGACAGCACTTAATGTGCTGTCCGTCTTGCGCAGGACTGTCCGCAGCGGAGAGCAAAGCATCGGGACGCGCCCCCGAGTGAACCTTACGAGAAGTCAGCAACCTGAGCAGTCAGCGCCGCCAGGATCTCCTTGAGCTCAGCTGCACGGTCCCTCTTCTTCTGCACCACCGCGGGCGCGGCCTTGGCCACAAAGCCCTCGTTGGCAAGGGTCTTCTCGCAGCCGGCAAGCTCCTTCTGAGCCGTGGCGATCTCCTTCTCCAGGCGCGCCTTCTCGGCCGAAAGATCAACCTTGCCCTCGAGCACCACAAAAACCTCGACGCCGCTGTCGACCACGGCAATGCTCGCAGCCGGCTTCTCAACGTCGGTACCCATGACCAGCGAAGCGGTGTTGGCCAGCGGCTCAATGGTCGAGCGCAGGCTCTCGAGCTTCTCGATGTCCTCGGCACCGGCGCGCACGACCACGTCGAGCTCGGCCTTGGGGCTCAGGCGATAACGCGAACGCGTGGCGCGGGCGGCGGAAACGACGGTACGGCACAGCTCAAACGCGCGCTCGGCAGGCTCATCGACATACTTAGCGTAGTCGGCGGGCTCGGGCCACTTGGCGATCATGAGCGCCTCGGCGCGGTCCACGTTGCCCTCGGCGTCCAGGTCGAGCACGCTCGCCGGCATGTTGTCCCAGATCTCCTCGGTGACAAACGGCATAAGCGGGTGCATCAGGCGAATGGAGGTGTCGAGCACAAAGATCAGGTTGCGCTGAGCTTGCAGACGGTCCTCGCCCTTCAAGCGGGCCTTGGTGACCTCGACGTACCAGTCGCAGACCTCGTTCCAGAAGAACTGCTGCACGCCGCGGGCCATATCGCCAAAGGTGTAGCTCTCAATGCCCTCGGTGACCATCTTCACGGCCTTGGCCAGGCGGCTGAACATCCAGGCGTCGGCCGGCGTCTCCACGACGGGCTCGCCGGGCGTGTAGCCCTCCATGTTCATGAGCAGGAAGCGGCTGGCGTTCCAGATCTTGGTCACAAACGACTTGGCCTGCTCGGTGCGCGGGCTGTCGATGAGCTTCTTAGTCTTCTTGTCGATGTTCGCGTCGAACTTGACGTCCTGGTTGTTGGTGCACAGCGTGAGCAAGTTGTAACGCATGGCGTCGGCACCGTACATGCCAATGAGGTCCATGGGGTCAACGCCGTTGCCCTTGGACTTGGACATGCGGCTACCGTCCTTGGCAAGGATCGTCGGGTAGATGACGACGTCCTTAAACGGCACCTCGTCCAGGAAGTACAGGGAGCTCATAACCATGCGGGCGACCCACAGCGCGATGATGTCGCGCGCGGTGACCAGCGCCGTCGTGGGGTGATGTCCCTCGAGCAGCTCCGGCTTTTGCGGCCAGCCCTGCGTGGCAAAGGTCCACAGCTGCGAGCTGAACCAGGTGTCCAGCACGTTCTCATCCTGATGCACGTGATGGCCGCCGCACTTGGGGCACACGTCGGTGTCCTCGGTCAGGGCGTCCTCCCAGCCGCAGTCCTCGCAGTAGAACACGGGGATGCGGTGGCCCCACCACAGCTGGCGGCTGATGCACCAATCCTTAAGGTTCTCCATCCAGGTGGTGTAGGTCTGCGTCCAGCGCGCGGGGTGGAAGGTGACCTTGCCGGAGTTGACGGCGTCGAGCGCCGGCCCCTTGAGTTTGTCGACGGCCACAAACCACTGCTCGGACAGCCACGGCTCCAGCGCGGCGTCGCAACGGTAGCAGTGCATGACGGAGTGGTCGTGCTCCTCGACGTGGTCGAGCAGGTCATGCTCCTCAAACCACTTGATGACGGCCTCGCGGCACTCCTCGCGGGTCATGCCGGTAAACTCGCCGTAGCCCTCGACGACCACCGCGTGTTCATCGAAGATATTGATCTGCGGCAGGTCGTGAGCCTGACCCATAGCGTAATCGTTGGGGTCGTGGGCAGGGGTGACCTTAACGAAGCCGGAGCCAAAGTTGGCGTCGACATGCCAATCCTCAAAGATGGGAATCTCGCGGTCGACGATGGGGAGTTTGACGGTCTTGCCCACAAAGGCGGCCTTCTCGGGATCCTTCGGGGAGACGGCGACGCCCGTATCGCCGAGCATGGTCTCGGGGCGCGTGGTGGCGACGACGATGTAATCCTGGCCGTTGACCGGCTCGGTCAGCGGGTAGCGCAGGTGCCACAGGTGGCCCTTCTCGTCCTTGTACTCGGCCTCGTCGTCCGAGATGGCGGTGGTGCAGTTGGGGCACCAGTTGACGATGCGCTTGCCGCGGTAAATCAGACCGTCGTGGTACCAGTCGCAGAAGACCTTACGCACGGCCTGGGCGTAATCCTCGTCCATGGTGAAGCGCTCGTTGTCGAAGTCGACGGAGCAGCCCATGCGCTTGATCTGCTCGACGATAATGCCGCCGTACTCGTGGGTCCAATCCCAGCAGGCGTCGACAAACTTGTCGCGACCGATCTCCAGGCGGCTGATGCCCTCGCTCTTGAGCTTCTTGTCGACCTTGGTCTGCGTGGCGATACCGGCGTGGTCGGTGCCCAGCACCCAGCGCGTGGACTTGCCGCGCATGCGGGCCATACGGATGATGGCGTCCTGGATGGAGTCGTCGGTGGCGTGGCCCATGTGGAGCTTGCCGGTCACGTTGGGAGGCGGAATGGTGACGGTGCAGTCGCCCACGCCCTCACGGCGCTTGTAGTAGCCGCCGTCGAGCCACTTCTGCAGGATCGCCGGCTCGTTGGTCGACGGATCGTAGTTCTTGGGCATCTCTTCCATATATCTCTCCCTTGCCCGTCGGGGAGGAATGTAGGCCCGATTTTCGCTCGGTCAGGTCCTGGGCTCGCTCGAAGACCACATTAAGTGGTCTTCGGCTCGTGCGGAATCTACGAAAATCGGGCCTACATTCCTCCCCTTAGGTATCGATTACTTCAGTCTGAATTGACTTTGCCGAGGCTTAAACAAACACACAGAATAACACAGGTAGTTGGGGTTATTGCGTATATATAAAATAGCCTCCGACCGCGGATGGTCGGAGGCTATTTGCAAGCACGTTTTTGGCAGGTTTACCCGTAGATGCGTTGGGGCTGCTCTTCGCCCTTTACGGAGGCTTCGGTCACAACGACCTTGGAAACGCCCTCCTCGCTGGGGAGGTCGAACATCGTCTGCTGCAGCACGTCCTCGCAGATGGCGCGCAGGCCGCGGGCGCCGGTCTTGCGGGCGAGCGCCATGCGGGCGATCTCGTGCAGGGCCGCGTCCTCAAACTCAAGATCGACGTCCTCGAGCTGGAACATCTTACGGTACTGGCGCACCACGGCGTTCTTGGGCTCGATCAGGATCGACACCAGGTCGTCCTCGTCGAGCGCCTGCGTCTGGGTGACGACGGGCGTACGGCCCACGAATTCGGGGATCATGCCAAAGGCGTTGAGGTCCTGCGGGAGCACCTGGCGCAGCAGGTCGTTCTCGTCGACCGAGGTGGGGCCGGCGATCTCGGAGTTAAAGCCCACGCCCTTGTTGCCCACGCGGTCGGCGATGATCTTGTCCAGGCCCACAAAGGCACCGCCGCAGATGAACAGGATGTTGGTCGTGTCGATCTGCAGCAGCTCCTGCTGGGGATGCTTGCGGCCGCCAGTGGGCGGAACGCTTGCCACCGTACCCTCAAGAATCTTAAGCAGCGCCTGCTGAACGCCCTCGCCCGAAACATCGCGGGTAATGGAGAGGTTCTCAGCCTTGCGGGCGATCTTGTCAATCTCGTCCACGTAGATAATGCCCACCTGAGCGCGCTCAATGTCGCCATCGGCAGCATTAATGAGCTTGAGCAGGATGTTCTCCACGTCCTCGCCAACGTAGCCAGCCTCGGTGAGCGCGGTGGCATCGGCAATGGCAAACGGCACCTCGAGGATGCGCGCAAGCGTCTGGGCCAGCAGCGTCTTACCGGTACCGGTGGGGCCGAGCAGCAGAATATTGGACTTGGCAAGCTCCACCTCGTCCATATCGTCGTCAAACTGTCCGCCCATACCCGATGCCTCGTCAAAGGCGGACACCGCGGCACCGCCCTCGATCACGCGACGGTAGTGGTTGTACACGGCCACCGACATGGCGCGCTTGGCGTCCTCCTGGCCCATAACATAGGCCGAAAGCTCGTCATAGATCTCGTGCGGCGTCGGCACGTGCGTGATGACCTGACGGTCGTCCTCGAGCTCAAAGCCCTCGGCCTCGGGGTCCACGGCGGGCTGGGATGCAGCCTGGCCGTGGTCGTTGAGGAAGCCCGGCAGATTGCCGTTGCGAGCAGCGTCCATAAAATCCGAAGCCAGCGACTCCTCAAGGATCTCGGAACAGGCGGCGACGCACTCGTCACAGATAAAGATGTTGGTCGGGCCCTTTACGAGGCGACGGACCTGGCCCTGCTCTTTTCCGCAAAAGGAGCAGCGGATGGGGTTGCCGTTCTCGTCAAAGTTGTCCTGCATGTTACCTGCCATCCTAGGCGTCCTTCGCGGCGAGATCGCGCGAGGTAACGATACGGTCGATCAGGCCGTAGTCGAGGGCCTCGGCGGCGGTCAGGTAGTTGTCGCGCTCGGTATCGGCCTGGACCTTCTCGATGGGCTGGCCCGAGGCATCGGACAAGATCTGGTTGAGCTCGCGGCGGGTCTTCTTGATCTCCTCGGCCACAATCTCAATCTCGGTCTGCTGACCCTGGGCACCGCCGCTGGGCTGGTGAATCATGACTTTGGAGTGCGGCAGGCAGAAGCGCTTGCCCTTAGCACCGGCCGAAAGCAGCACGGCGGCCATGGACGCGGCCATACCGACGCAGATGGTGGAGACCTGCGGCTTGATGAAGTTCATGGTGTCAAGAATCGCCAGGCCGGAGTAAACCTCGCCACCGGGCGAATTGATGTAGAGCGAGATATCCTTCTCGGCATCCTGGCTCTCAAGATGCAGTAGCTGGGCAACGACCAGGTTGGCGCTGACGGAGTTGATCTCCTCGCCCAAGAAGATGATGCGATCGTTGAGCAGGCGCGAATAGATATCGTAGCTGCGCTCGCCGCGCGGCGTCTGCTCGATAACGTATGGCACGAGTGCGGAATCGAACTTAGCGATCATACGCATCTCCATTTCTCTCTTGCGGACCAAATTGGTTCTAGATAAACGTACGGTGCCCGCATGCTATGCATTGGCTGGCACCGTACGAAGCAACCGGATAACCGGCTTATAACTTTACCCCATCACGGGCGCATGCATGCGCTCGTGGGCAAGGTGGCGAGAATTACTCGGCGTCCTTGGCGGTCTCGTCGACCTCGGTCACCTTGGCGTTCTCGACCAGGTGGTCGACGGCCTTGGAGCGACGGATGGACTCGCGGACGGCAGGCATGCGGCCATCGGCGATGAACTCAGCCTTGGAAGCCTCGACGTCCTTGACGCCGGCCTTCTCGAACTCGGCGTTGATGTCGTCCTCGGTGACCTCAATCTTGAGCTCGCGGGCGAGAGCGTCGAGCGCCAGGGACTCACGGGCAACGTCGTTGGCCTGCTTGTGCAGGTCGCCGATGAACTGCTCCATGGTCAGGCCGGAAGCGGGCAGCCAGGTGTCCAGGGTCATGCCGCGGGCAGCGAGGTTGGACAGGAAGTTCTGGCCAAGCTCCTCAAAGACGGACTGCTCGTAGTCGGCATCCATCTCGTCGAGCTGCAGGCGCTCGGCGAGAGCGGAGACGCAACGGTTCTCCTTCTCGGCCGGGAGGCGGGAAGCCTTGTCCTGCTCGATCTCGATCTTGATGGCGTCGCGCATAGCGTCGATGCTGTCGAAGCCAAAGTCGGACTTGACGAGCTCGTCGGTGAGCTCGGGGGTGTTGCGGACCTTGATGCCCTTGACGGTGACCTCGACGGTGTGGGTCTCGGCCTCCTCGCCCTCCTCGGCTTCGTCGGTCCAGGTGACGGACTTGACGTCGTCAACGTTGGCGCCGATCAGAGCCTCGTTGAACTCGGCGGGGTTGCTGTCGCTACCGGCGATGAGCATACGGCCCTCGGCGGCGAAGTTGTCGGCGTTCTCGACGGCCTTGAGGTCGACGGTGACATAGTCCTCGGCCTCGACGGCGCGACCCACGACGTCCTCGAAGGTGGCACGGTAGTTGAGGAGCATCTCGACCTGGTTGTTGATCTCGGACTCGGTGACCTCCGCAGGGGGCATCTCGATCTCGACAGCGTCGAAGGAAGAGAGCTCAGCGGCGGGACGCAGGGAGAACTCGACGGTGTAGGTGTAGTCCTCGTGATCCTTGGCGAGGTCGAGCTCCTTGTAGTCACCGCTCTTGGTGGGGACGATGTCCAGCTCGTTGAGGACGGCGGGCTCGTTGGCGGCGATCAGGTCGTTGGTGGCCTGAGCGAGGGTAGCCTCGGCGCCAAGAGCAGAGTCGATGACCGGACGGGGAGCCTTACCGGCACGGAAGCCCGGGAAGCGGTACTTCTTGGCGGTGTCCTTATAGGCCTTCTTGATCGCGGCGTCGACGTCGGCGGCCGGGATGGTGACCGTAGCGGTGAGCTTGGCGTCCTTGACGTCAGAAGCGGTGATGTTCAACACGTTCCTCCTCATACTGCCCAGCTTATCTGAGGTGCTGGTACCTTTATGCAACAAAGTGTCGCGACGGCCGAAGCCGACGCAGATGCGTTGGTGCGGGCGAAAGGACTCGAACCTTCACGGGAATCCCACCAGAACCTAAATCTGGCGCGTCTACCAATTCCGCCACGCCCGCATGAGCGCACAGACTAGGAATGATAGCAGATACGAACGACAAGCGCACGCACACGTTTTACAGGCTCACGACCTCACCACGAGTGCGAAAGGCGGGGCGAGTTGCCCCGCCCCGCCCATTACGACTTGTTCGCTGACCCGCTACTCCCCCAGCAGGGCCTTCTCGGGCGTGATCGGCAGCGAGCGCACCTGGTGGCCGGTGGCGTGTGCCACGGCCGAAGCCACGGCGGCGAGCGGCGTGTTGATGACGACCTCGCCGATCGACTTGGCGCCAAACGGGCCCGTCGGCTCGTAGCTCGGCTCAAAGGCCACGCGGATGCTGCCGATATCCAGACGCGTGGGCAGCTTGTAGCTCATAAAGTTGCCGGTGCGCAGGCGGCCGCGGTCATCGTGCTCGACGATCTCGTAGAGCGCGTGACCGATACCCTGGGCAATGCCGCCCTCGGCCTGGACGCGCGCGAGCGCCTCGTTGATCACGGTACCGCAGTCGACGGCAGCCGCGTAGTCCACCACGGTCACCTTGCCGGTGGCCTTGTCGACCTCGACCTCGGCAATGCCGGCCATAAACGGCGGGGGCGAAACGGGCAGGCTGGCAGAGGCATGCGAGGTCAGCGCGTCGCCGCCCTCGATGTTCTTAACGCACAGGTTAGCAAAGTCGCGCAGCGTGAGGTAGCGACCGCGCTCGCGGGCGGCGCGCTCGTCGGACAGGCGCACGTACTGGCCATCAAAGACCACATCGGCGGCATCCACGTCCCACATCTGGGCGGCCTTGGCGCAAATCTTCTTGCGCAGCTCGGTCGCGGCATTCTTGGCGGCCAGGCCCGTCACGTAGGTACCGGAGCTCGCGTACGAGCCGGCGTCGAACGGCGACACGTCGGTGTCCACGCCGCGCACCACGATCAGCGAGCTCTCCACGCCCAGCTCCTCGGCGGCAATCTGCGCCAGGATCGTGTCGACGCCCATGCCGTTATCGGTGGCGCCGGTGCCGATGGTAATGAAACCATCCTCTTCCAGGCGCATGTCGATGCCGGCGATGTCCACGTTGGAGATGCCCGAGCCCTGCATGGTAAGCGCGCAGCCCAGAGCGCGTACGCGGTCGCCCAGGTCCACGGCCAGCGGTTTGTCGCGCCAACCGATCATGTCCATCGCGCGCAGCAGGCAGCGGTCGAGCGCGCAGGCGTTGAGCTTCTCGTTGTAGTACTGCGGCATGACCTCGCCCTCGCGCACAATGTTCTTAAGGCGCAGGTCGGCGGGGTCCATGTGCAGCATGTCGGCGAGCTCGTTGACGGCGCTCTCCACGGCAAACTGGCCCTGGGTGGCACCGTAGCCACGATACGCGCCGCCGCGGTTGGTGTTGGTGTAGACGGCGTCCCAGCTAAAGCGGCTCGCCTTCACATGGTTGTAGATGGGCAGGCTCTTATGGCCCGAAAGGCCGATCGTCGTGGTGGCGTGCTCGCCGTACGCGCCGGCGTTGGAAAGCGTGTGCAAATCGATGGCCGTGATGGTGCCGTCGTTCATGGCGCCCAGCTTAACGGTCATCTGCATCTGGTGACGCGAGTTGCCTGCAGTGATGGTCTCCTCGCGCGTGTAGCAGCAGTAGCTCGGACGGCCGGTCTGCTGGGTAACGAATGCCACGAAGATCTCGCAGCAGCCTGTCTGCTTGGAGCCAAAGCCGCCGCCGATGCGCGGCTTAATGACCTGCACCTGCGACTGCGGAATGTCGAGCGACTGCGCGACCATGCGGCGCACGTGGAAGGGCACCTGCGTGGAGGTAGTCACCGAGATGCGGCCGAACGCGTCGGTCGTCGCGAAGGCACGGAAGGTCTCCATGGGCGCGGTCTGCGTGGCCTGGCTGGTGTAGGTGCGCTCAAAGACGATGTCGCTTTGGGCGAATGCCTCGTCCAGGTCGCCAAAGTCGCTGGTACCGCTGCACACAAGGTTGCGCGGAACATCACCGCCCTGCGGGAACATAAAGGTCACGTCGCCCTCGGGGTGGACCACGATGTCGTTATCGAGTGCCTGAGTAAAGTCGAGCAGGGGCTCGAGCACCTCGTAGTCGATCTTGATGAGCTTGAGCGCCTTGTCGGCGGCCTCCTCGGTCTCGGCGGCGACGATCGCCACCTCTTCGTTTTGGTAACGGACGAGGTTCTCGAGAATCAGACGGTCGTAGGGACTCGGCTGCGGATAGCTCTGGCCGGCGATGGTAAAGCGGCGCTTGGGCACGTCCTCGTAGGTGTAGACGCCCACGACACCGGGCACCTTCAGGGCGCGCGACGTATCGATGGAGCGGATCTTGGCGCGGGCATAGGGGCTGCGCTTGAGTTTGACGATGAGCGCACCGGCGGGCACCATATCGCCCGTGTAGACGGGACGGCCCTCGAGCAGGGCCTTCGAGTCCTTCTTGGGCTGCTTGTGGGTAATCTGCTTGTAGGAGACGCCGTCGGAGCTCGTGTCGTTGACCGGCAGCTCGGGCATCTCGAAGCCCACCCGCACGCCGGACTCGTTAAGGAAGCGGACGATGGCGCGCAGCTGGCTCTCGTAGCCGCTGCAACGGCAGAGGTTGCCAGCCAGCTGGCGCGAGAGTTCCTCGCGCGTGGCGACGAGGCTCGGGTCCTCCTTGGCGGCGCGGGCAAGCGCCAGCACGTTCATGATGAGGCCGGGAGCGCAAAAACCGCACTGCTCGGCACCTTCGGCAGCCATCGCGCGGGCAAGCGCCTCGGACTCGGCCTTGAGGCCCTCGAGCGTGGTAACCGAGCGGCCCTCGACACGCGCGGCGGGAACCGAGCAGCTCAGTACCGGGTCGCCGTCGAGCCACACCGTGCACAGGCCGCAGTTGGTGGTCTCGCAGGCGCAGCGCACCGACGCGCAACCCTGCTCGCGCAGCAGCGCAAAGAGCATCGTATCAGGGGCAATCTGAACCTTGACCTTGCGGCCGTTGAGCGTAAAGGAAAGATCGATGAGTTTGGCAGCCATTAGCGCACCTCACTAGAATCGACGCCGGGCACGCGGCGGCAGGAATACTCGTCCGTGGCAAACTTGGGGGCCTGAACGGTCTCGAGCTCGCGGGCAAGCGCGGCCGAAAGCTCAATGCCGGCGGCGCGGCGCACGGCCTGAATCGCCAGCGGGGCCGAGATGCGGCGGCGGTAGTCGGCCGAGCCCCACATGTTGGTGCCGTAGCTCAGGGCACGCACGGATGCGGCAAGGGCGCACAGCTCGTCCTCGGAAGGCTGCTCGTTCACCAGGCCGCATGCCTCGCCCCGCAGCAGGGTCGCGCGCAGCGGGCGGGCACCCACGGCGACATGCCAGCTGTTATCCCACCAGGCGGCGGTGACATTTAGGGATGGGAAGTCGGTCGCGGCCTTGCGTACGGCCTCGTAGCTTGCGCGGTAGTCATGCTTAACGACCACAACATGCTCGATCACGTCGCGCACGTAGCCCATGTTCACGAACTCGGCGATCGGCACACGGCCGGCCCCCGTCAGCTCGACATAGCAATCGAGCGCCAAAAATGCCGAGAGCACGTCCGAGAAACCAAAGCGACCGTAAATGCTGCCGCCCACCGTGGCGGTGTTACGCAGCTGCACGCCCACGATATCGTGGACGGCGAACTCAAAGACATTGTTGACAAGCGCGTTGAGCTCGGCATGGCGCTCGAGCTGGCGCAGGGTACACATGGCACCGATGCGAAACTCGGTCTCGGTCTCCTCGATCTGATCGAGTCCGCAGGCCGAAAGGTCAATCGCCGTCGCCACGCGACGCGAACCCAGGCGCATCCAGATGCCGCCGCCCACAATCTTGTTGTTGCGGTTTTTCTGCAAGAGCTCATAGGCTTCGGCCGCGTTTCCAACACGGACGTAGGTACCGAACTTGAGCACGTTCTCCCCCATCTCTTCACTTGTCCAGCACCTTTAAGTGTACCAAACGAGGGGCCGCACACCGTTTTAGGACAAAATCCACCCACCCATCCATAACTTGCGGTGATATACGGACTGATTAGCCGTTCCGGGGCGCTAAACAGTCCGTATTTCACCGCAAGTTATGAGGAGTCCTCCAGGATAGAAAAGGCTCCCAGCCAAGATGACTGGGAGCCTTATAGCATGCTATGTCGAGCGAAGATTTAGCAGACGCCCTGGGCGAGCATGGCGTCGGCGACCTTCAGGAAGCCGGCGATGTTGGCACCCATGACAAAGTTGCCCTCCTGGCCATACTCCTTGGCGGTGTCGTCCACGTTGTGGAACATGCCGCGCATGAGCTGCTCGAGCTTGCCGTCGACCTCCTCGAAGGTCCAGGACAGGTGCTCGGCGTTCTGGCTCATCTCCAGGCCGGACACGAGCACGCCGCCGGCGTTGGCAGCCTTACCGGGCATAAAGGCGACGCCGTTCTCCTGGAAGTAGGTCGTGGCCTCGATGGTCGTGGGCATATTCGCGCCCTCGCCGACCACCTTGCAGCCGTTGGCGACGAGCGCCTGGGCGTCCTCGAGCAGCAGCGTGTTCTCGCGAGCGCAGGGCAACGCAATGTCGCAGGGGAGCTGCCACACGCCGCGGCCGTCGCCCTCGTGCCACACGGCGTTGGGCTTCTCGTCAACGTACATGGCGAGCGTGACGCCCTTGTCGTGGCCAGAGCGCTTCTTGTTGTAAACATGCTCGAGCACGGTGTAGTCGATGCCGTCGGGATCCTCGACCCAGCCGTGGGTATCGGAGCAGGCAAGCACCTTGCCGCCGAGCTGAGCGACCTTCTGGACGGCGTAGATGGCGACGTTGCCCGAGCCGTGGACGACGACATTCTTGCCCTCGAAGGAGTCGCCGCGGCTCTTGAGGTACTCGTCCACAAAGTAGACCAGGCCGTAGCCGGTGGCCTCAGTACGGGCGAGCGAGCCGCCAAAGGAGAGGCCCTTGCCGGTGAGGACGCCGGTCCACTCGTTGGTCAGGCGCTTGTACTGACCGAACATATAGGCAACCTCGCGGCCGCCAACGCCCAGGTCGCCGGCGGGAACGTCGGTGTTGGGACCGATGTGGCGATAGAGCTCGGTCATGAAGGACTGGCAGAAGTGCATGATCTCGTTGTTGGACTTGCCCTTGGGGTCAAAGTCGGAGCCGCCCTTGCCGCCGCCCATGGGAAGGGTGGTCAGGCTGTTCTTGAGGATCTGCTCCAGGCCCAGGAACTTGAGCATGCCCAGGGTGACCGTCGGGTTAAAGCGCAGGCCGCCCTTGTAGGGCCCAATGGCAGAGTTGAACTCGACGCGGTAACCGCGGTTGACCTGAACCTTGCCCTGGTCGTCGACCCACGGCACACGGAATATGACGATGCGCTCGGGCTCGACGAGGCGCTCCAGCAGGGCGGCCTCCTCGTACTCGGGGTGGGCGTCGAGCGCCGGCTGGATGGTGCCGAGGATCTCGGTCGCGGCCTGGATGAACTCAGGTTGCTCGGGATAGCGGGCCTTGAGCTCGTCGAGAACTTTCTGCGTGTAGCTCATGCTTCCTCCAATGATGGGAAAGAAAAATGTCGTTCGCGGCGCCCCATGCGCCGTGACTTTATCGAGTATGGATAATATCGCACTGTTGCGGCAAAGTTACGGATAAGACCGCGGGCGGATGTTTCATTTTGATTACGATGCAGGTAGAAGCGTTTTTGAACAGCTGACGTACAAATTGCGTGTTTCGAAGCTGTTTCCCGCACGTTTCGAAACCACCACAAAGGGGACAGGCACCTTTGTGGTGGTTTTGGCGAGATGCGTTGGCGGGAACGGATGTGAATCGAACACATCCAAGACGTTTTGCACGCCTCACAACGGTTTTGAAGACCGCGGGGCCCACCGGAGCCCATCCGCTCCCAAACGTGGCGGTATTTTACCAAACTAGCAGGGCGTCGTGGCGAACAGCGATACGGCAGCCCCTAACGAAGCGATCTTAGGCCGCCGGCTCCTTTGTCGAGCGTCGTAAAACGCACCGCATCCAGGTGCTCCAAGATGCTAATGGCTCGTTTGCGCGACACGCCCAGGGCCTCGCGCAGCACGCTCGTAGTGGCAGTGCCACCGGCAGCCTCGATGGCAGCTGCTACGACCTCACGCGCATGGGCCACGGCGGCGGCGGACAGAGCAACGTCGCGCTCGACCTTCACAATCGAGCGGTTGAGCGAAAGCTCGCGCAGAGCCCGCGTCATGGTGTCGCAATCGAGCTGCAACCACTCGCCCACCTCGGGCAACGTCGGTGCATCGAGACCGGCCCCGTCGAGCAACGCCAGGATGCGGTCACAGGCCTCACGCACCACGCGCGCGGCGGCGGCAGCGGAATGCGGGTCGAACACCTCGGCACCGTCTACGGCGCACACGCCGCGCGCACAGCCCTCGAGGACGAGCGCGGACGCGACGTCTTCGTCCGCTGTCGGCCAGGCAGCATGTGCAACCTCGCCCGGCGTGAAACCCGTCTGCTTGGGCGAGGCCCCGTGCATGGCGGCCAGCGTGTCGGAGAGCATGACGAGTGCGGCGTCGAGCACAGCGGGGGCGGCATAGAGCTCCTCGGTCGAACGCTCGGCATGAAGCGCCACGGCATCGCCCGAGGAAACCGTCCCGTGCAGGAGCGCGGCCGCCTCGGCGCCCGAAAGATCGAGAGCACGGGTTGCGGCCGCGGCAGGCGCGGGCAGGCGCTGCAGCCCCAGCCATGCGGCAACGGTGGCAGCGCGGTCGCCGGCATCCAGGGCCCCGAGCAGCGCGCGCTCGCCCGCGGAGAGGTCGCGCGAGCGGCGGCACCGCGAAAGAAGAACGCGACCGCCGCCGATAAGCGTCACCGGCGAGAACGCGAGCACGATGAGGCCGTCGCCCGATCGCACGGGAAGACGCTCCTCCAGACGGACCTGCACGATGCGGGTCTCGCCAGCCTCAATGGGTCCTTCACCCTCCATGAGCATGATACGGCCGAGGACCTCTGCCGTGCCCACCATCACGTGTACGCGCGCGCCGGACTCGAAGGGCACGGGCTTGGTGCCCACGCGCCCCAGATACGTGAAGCGGGCGATGAGCCTGAGCGTCGAGCCCTCGGCACCAGACCCGCAGAGGACCTCGCCGCGCGGAAGGTCGCCCGCGCCGTCGCCCACGATGTTGAGCGCCACGCGCTGTCCGGGCAACGACCGAGGAGTATCGCCATGCACCTGAATCGCGCGCACGCGGCAGCGCACGCCCGCGGGACTCGAAACGAGCTCATCGCCCACCGTCACGGGGGCATCGTGAAGCGTGCCCGTGACGACCGTCCCGGATCCCTTGATGGTGAAGCAGCGGTCGATGGGCAGACGCGGGGCCAGACCGGGGCGCACCGGGCGGGATGCGGCATCGGCCAGGAAAGAGTCGATAGCGGTATCGAGGGCAAGGCGAACGTCCTCGACGCCCGCACCCGTGCGAGAGGAAACGGGCACCACGGGTGCATCGGCAAAGACGGTATCGCCGAGGAAATCCATCACGTCGAGCTCGGCGAGCTCCGCCGTCTCGTCATCGGCCAGATCGCGCATCGTAAGCGCAACGACCATGTGCGTCACACCCAACAGCTCCAGTACGCGAACATGCTCGCGGGTCTGCGGCATCACGCCCTCAACGGCCGAAACCACCAGCAACGCAACGTCCACGCCGGTGGCGCCCTGCACCATGGCGCGCAGATAGTGCGCATGCCCAGGCACGTCGACCAAGCCGACAAGCTTGCCGCTGGGAAGCTCGAGCTCGCCAAAGCCGAGCTCCGTAGTCATGCCTCGGCGCTTCTCGACCTCCAGACGGTCGGGATTTTTGCCAGTCAGTGCCTCGATAAGGGCCGACTTTCCGTGGTCAACGTGTCCTGCTGTTCCAACGACAACGGAACACTCGACAAGCTCACGCGCCGTCATCGACGCAAACCCGTTTGCACGGCATCCGCCAACGCAGACGCACACAGATCAAGGTCGGTGTCGTGCAAGAGCGTGCGAACGTCAAACAGCACCTGGTCGTGCCGCACGCGCGTCACAACCGGCGTATCGGGCTCCTGAACCAAAGCGTGCTTTAGGCCATCGGCGGATAGGCGCCCATCGACGGGACAGACGGCAACGCAAAATGTTGGGAGCTCGACGGTCGGCAGCGATCCGCCGCCGGGAGTAGAGACACCCTCGACAACCTGCAGCTCCACGGCCTTTTCGCACTGAGCCTCGCGAAGCTTGCGCAGTATGCGGTCGTGCAGGCGCTTGGCCTGACGCTCGAGCGGCGCCGGCGCGCCGGAAAGCATGTTGAGTACCGGGATCTCCCGATGCGCCGTATCGGATCCGGTCACATACAGACGCAAAGTGGCCTCGAGCGCCGCGAGCGTGAGCTTGCCGGGGCGAAGCGCGCGCATAAGCGGATGCGAGGCACAGGCGGCGATTACTTGGGCGCTACCGAGAATAATACCCGCCTGCGAAGCACCGAGCAGCTTGTCACCCGAGCACGAGACGACGTCAACGGCGGCGCAAAGCGAGGCGGACGTGGGCTGCTCCCCCGCATCGGCGAGCACCCCGTCTGCAAGCAAAGCGCCCGAGCCCTGGTCCTCGTACAGCAACAGCCCGTGCTCATGCGCCAGCGCGGAAAGCTCCGCCGCGGAAACCTCCTCGTGGAAGCCCTCGATACGATAGTTGGAAGGATGGACTTTCAGGATCATCGCCGTGCTGGGCGTAATGGCACATCGATAATCATCCAGATGCGTGCGGTTGGTAGAGCCCACTTCGACAAGCTTGGCACCCGAAGCCGCCATGATGTCGGGGATGCGGAAGCTGCCGCCCACCTCGACCAGCTCGCCGCGGCTCACGATGACCTCTTTGCCGCACGCATGCGCGGCAAGTACCAGCAGCACCGCCGCGGCATTATTGTTGACAACCAAGGCGTCCTGCGCCCCCGTGAGCGTGCGCAGCAGGCGCGCGGCATGTTCCTTGCGGCCACCACGTGCACAGGTCGCGACGTCATACTCGAGCGTGCTGTATCCGCGGGCGACATCGGTCACCGCCTGCACCGCTGCGGGAGCGAGCGGAGCGCGGCCCAGATTGGTGTGAATCACAACGCCCGTCGCGTTGACGGCGGGACGCAGGGTCGGCAGCGACAGGCGGTGACACCGCCGCTCGATAGCCAAGGCGAGCTCGCGCTTATTCCTGGCGGGGGCGCCGGAGCGAATCGCCGTGCGCTCGGCATCGAGCTCGGCGTCAATCGCCTCGCGCACAATCGTGTCGCCCGCATCGCCCGCAGCCTTCATGACCGGCCACTCCGCCAGCAGCTCGTGGACAGCGGGAATGGAGCGCAGGCGGTCGCGCACCTCGGCAGGCATGGATTCGCAGTCGCTCATGGAAAGCCTTTCGACATGTTCAATAAAAAGCAGGTCCCCCACGATCATCGTCGGCCACCAAATGGCGACGCGCATGCAAAAGGGACAGGTCCATTATGGCAGCTCATGGCAAGACGGCGCAGCGCCTCGTCCAAACCCGCCAAAATAAACCTGTCCCTCTTTGGTCGGTTATGCCATGGGGCCTTTAGGCCTCCCTGTTGGCGTAGATAAACCAGTAGCCCAGCGCAACGATCAGGGCGCCGCCCACGATATTGCCGAGCGTGGCGACGGAAAGATTGAGCGCCAGGCCCGCCGCGTTGAGGGCGTCGGCGCCGGCGACATCAACTCCATAGCCGCAGGAGTGCATCAAAATACCCATGGGCAAAAAGTACATGTTGGCAACGCAGTGCTCAAAACCGCAGGCCACAAACGCGGCAATGGGCAGCAGAATGCCCACGACCTTGTCGATCACGGTCCTGCCAGCGGTACCGATCCATACAGCCAGGCACACAAAGATGTTGCACAGAATGCCGCGGAAGAAGATGGTGACGGCGTCAATCGAAACCTTACCGGCGGCGACGCTCACCATGGTGTTGGCGACGGCCTCGCCGTTGAGCTTGTAAATAGCTGCCATGTAAACCAAAAAGACGACGAACAGCGCGCCGGCAAAGTTGCCGATCCGCACAGCGACCCAAGCCTTGAGCATCTGGGCGAGCGTGATCTTTTTGCTCTTGAGCGCGCAGACCATAAGCGAGTTGCCGGTAAACAGCTCCGCGCCGCAAATGAGCACGAGCACCAGACCCAGGCAAAAAGCAAGGCCACCCACAAAGCGCTGGGCGCCCCAGCCAAGCGTGGGATCGCTCAAAAAGACCGTGAAGAACAGGCCGCCAAAGGCGATGAACGCGCCGGCGAACATGGCAAGCATAAAGGCCTTCGTGGTCGGTAGGTTGGCCTTGGTAACACCGGCAGCCTCGGTCTTGGCCTCGATCGCGGCGGGCGCCAGGCAATCGGGGGTGGAATATTCTGCCTTGGAATCTGCCATGTCGATCACTTCTTTCTTACGTTGTGGGACAAGCATTGCCAAAGCACATGTCCCGCGCCGGATGGTCAAAACAAAACAGGCCAGAAGTAAACGTACCTCTGACCTGCAAATTACTTGGAGCGACGGGTTCGTCACCCGGTACTCTCACAAAAACGGCCTTGATCCCAAAAAGAATCAAAGCCGTTAACCAATCTTGTGGAGCGGGCGACGGGAATCGAACCCGCGTCATCAGCTTGGAAGGCTGGGGTTCTACCATTGAACTACGCCCGCAAGATATGGTCGGGACGACAGGATTTGAACCTGCGACATCCTGCTCCCAAAGCAGGCGCGCTACCAAACTGCGCCACGTCCCGAAGGTGTTGAGCAGCTAAGGTCTAAACCTTGCGTGTCCCAAAGCGAAGGAAATTATAGGGGAGACTCCCCGCCTGCGCAAGCATTGATGCCTTAGCTCCTCGAATGTGCAACAAAACGACTATGGAGCAGGCCAATCACAAAGGCAACTACGGCGACCGGCGCCCACGCGGCACCGATATCCGCCAGCGGCAGCACATCAAACGGTAACCACGCACCCGCAAAGAACGCGTCGCGGACCGAGGTGATCACGCTCTGCACCGCGACAACGCCGCCGACCCAGACCCACACCTGCGGATGCGCGTCGCAAAAACCGTGCACCAGGCCCATAAGCACCAGAACAATGGCAACAGGGTACAGGGCGTTAAGCATGGGCACCGAGAACATGAGGATCACGTCGAGGCCCACGTTGGAGAGCACGCACGAAAACGCCGCGAACACAAAGGCGAGTATCGCAAAGGGACGGCGCATGGCCTCCTCGGAAGCCTCCGCTCCCCCTTTTACCACATACGTCTCGCAGAAGTAACGCGAGCAGCAGCTGATAAGGCCGATGCACACGTTCATGCAGGCGAGGAAAAAGATCGCAAAGACCACGACCGTGCCGGCAAGGCCAAAGTGCATAGAGGCCGAACGAGCGAGGATGGCGGCACCGTTGGTGGCATCGGGCATAACCGTGCCGAGCTGCATGCCGGCAAGCGCCAGGCCGCAGTAGATGATGGCCATGAGCACGCCAGCGATCACACCGGAGCGCGAGATCTCGAAGGCCACGCGCTTGTCATCGGTCACGCCCAGCTCGTGGATAGTCTCGGCGATGATAATGCCAAAGGCGAGCGACGCGAGCAGGTCCATGGTCTGGTAGCCGGTCAGAAAGCCCTGGACCGCGGCACCGGCATCATAGGGAGTCTGCGGAGCAGCAGCCGGCCCCAGCGGCGAGATCACGGCGGCACCAACGACCAACACGATGAGCGCGATGAGCGCGGGGCCCGTAATACGACCGAGCACGCGTGTGATAACGCCCGGGCGCAGCGTGAGTGCAAACGCGACGACAAAGAAGCCAACGGCAAACACCAGGCGAGCCGTGCCAAGCGAGACGCCCTCCGGCAGCAGCGGCACCAGCATCTCGAAGGCCGTGGAGCTCGTGCGCGGAATAGCCAGGCACGGGCCGATCGCTAAATAGACCGCCGCGACAAAAAACTCGCCAAACTTGGGGTGCACGCGACCGGCAAGCTCGCGCGCCGTTCCGGCAAGTGCCACGGCGATAAAGCCCATGACGGGCAGGCCGATGGCGGCAATCAGAAAGCCAAGCATGGCGAGCGGCGTGGCAGAGCCTGCCTGCAGCGCCAGCAGCGGCGGAATAATGAGGTTGCCGGCGCCAAAGAGCATCGAGAACAGGGCGATGCCGACGGTGACGACATGGTCGGAGCGCAGACCGCGCGGGGCGGATGATGCCATAGGACCACCTTTCGGGTCGAAATCAGAACCACCCTTAAAAAGGGTGGTTTGCTCTTAGGGTATAACCCACGGGCCCCGGGCTCGCGTCTAAAGGCGCGGGCCCGGACTTCGTCCAGGCCTAGTGCATCTTGACCCGTGGCGCGCCGGTCGAACCGGCAGGATCACCCCCTCTTGAAGGGGTCCTCGTACTCCTTCACGCTCAGCCTGTCCAGCGCGATGTCGTGGGACTCCTGCTCCCTGATGTACTTGGCGATCGTCGCCTCGTTCAGGCCGACGGTGGACACGTAGTAGCCCTCCGCCCAGAACTTCCTGTTGCCGAACTTGTACTTGAGGTTGGCGTGCCTGTCGAATATCATCAGCGAGCTCTTCCCCTTCAGGTAGCCCATGACGCTCGCGACGCTGTACTTCGGCGGGATCGCCAGCAGCACGTGCACGTGGTCGGGCATCAGGTGCCCCTCGATTATCTCGATCCCCTTGTACTCGCACAGCTTCCTGAGGATCTCCCCTATGTCGCTCCTGATTTGGTTGTAGATCACTTTGCGCCTATACTTCGGCGTGAACACGATGTGGTACTTGCACATCCACTTCGTGTGGGAAAGGCTGTAGGCCTTCTGGGCCATGGCGACCACCCCTTCGACTCGAATTCTTGACGGCCTGAACAATCGTCAATATCGGTCGGAGGGGCGGCTTTGCAAAGCCGTTTGTCTCCACCCGCGTAGCGGGTGGTTTAAAGCTGGCCGCTGCGCGGCCAGCAGACTAAAGTCTTGAAACAAAAACGGGACGGGCAAAAGACCCGTCCCGCAAGTATATACGCTTTAGCAGGCTAAATCGCGCAGAGCGTCAATCGCGGTGTCGACTTCCTCGTCCGTGTTGAAATACCCAAACGAGAAACGAACGACACCCTGGCGCTCGGTCCCCAGTGCGCGGTGCATGAGCGGAGCGCAGTGGGCGCCGGGGCGCGTCGCAATCCCCCACCCTTGCATGAGCGCATCCGAGATCTCAGCAGAGTCGATATCGCCCACGTTGAGCGACACGATCGCAGAGCGCGTCGGCTGGTCGAAGGCACCGTAGAGCTTAATCCCCGGAATCTCGCGCACGCCGGCAAGGAAGCGATCGGCGAGCGCACGCTCGTGGACAGCAATCGCCTCGACCCCACCCTGGGCCTCGATAAAGTCGAGACCAGCGGAAAGGCCCGCGATGCCATGGCCGTTGAGCGTACCTGCCTCCAGGCGCGTGGGCCACTCCAGTGGCTGCAGCTCATCGAAGCTGTGTACACCAGTGCCGCCCATAGCCCAGGGCGCCACGTCGACGCCCTCCGCCACGGCCAGACCGCCGGTCCCCTGCGGGCCCATCAGTCCCTTGTGGCCGGTAAAGCACACGATGTCGAGGCCCATCGCCTGCATGTCAATCTTCACGGTGCCGGCCGACTGCGAAGCATCGACAATCACGAGCGCGCCGGCCGCATGGGCCATGGCCGCCACGCGTGTAACGTCAACGGCGTTGCCGGTCACGTTGGAGGCATGCGTCACCACGACGGCACGCGTGTCAGGCGTCACCAGCCGCTCAAGCTCTTCGTAGTCGAGCGCACCGTTCGCGTCGCAGCCCGCGTGCTCAACGGCCACACCCTGCTCTGCCGCCAGGCGGTTGAGCGGACGCAGCACGGAGTTGTGCTCGAGCACCGTTGTGACCACATGGTCGCCGGGGCGCACCACCCCGTTGATGGCGGTGTTGAGCGCCGCCGTGGAGTTGGGCGTAAAGCACACATGGTCCGCCCTCGGGCAACCCAAAAGGCGCGCGAGCTTGGCACGGCAAGCGTGAATCGTACGAGCGGCATCGAGGGCACCCGACGTGGCGCCGCGCCCGGCATTGCCGAGCGAGTACATCGCCTGCGTCACGGCATCGATGACCGTCTGCGGCTTGTGCATGGTCGTCGCCGCGTTATCCAGATAGATCATCGCACGACCTCCCACATATCAATCACGGTATAGCCCTCGGTGGGAATGCCCGCTGCGGCAAGCTCGGCGCGCAGCAGTTCCTCATCGGCAGGCAACGCCTTCCACGCCAGACCGCAGCCGGCAGCGACCTCCCCGGGCACGGGAATCGTTCGCCCGGGAAGGCCGCGCTCGATGCATAGGGTCTCGCACCCCATGGCGGCCGCCGTGGTGGGAAACGTGATGACAAGCGCCGGGCGCTTCTCCCTCATGGCAACTCCAACCAATACGCTACGGGCGCACGACGCGCACGGCCTGCTCCATCTTCTCCACGATCACGTACATGTTGGTGACCTCGCCCACCGCAAGCTGGTCTTTAATGCCATAGTGGTCGAGGCAGGTACCACAGGTGAGAATCTCGACGCCCTGCTCGGCCAGGCCCTTCAGGTCGTCGAGCACCGGCGAGCCCTCAACGGTGAGCTTGGCGCCGCCGTTGTAGAACAGCATGGTCGCGGGCAGCTCCTCCTGCTGCGTCACGGCAAAGATAAACGCCTTCATGAGCTTGTGGCCCAGCTCGTCGTCGCCACGGCCCATGCAGTCGGTGTAGACGGAAATGACGAGCCTGCCCTTGCCGGCGCTGGCATCACAGAAGGCAGCGCCATCCTGCTCGGGATCGGCCATGGCAACGGCGCCAGAGGTCGCCACGGTCACGTGCCACTCGGCGTCAGAAACCTTCTCGACCGAGGCCGTGCAGCCTTTCTCCTGCGCCATCTTGGAGATGTTCTTGACGGCGGTCTCGTTGTCGACCGAGGTCACGACGGCGCCCTCGCCATCGAGCTGCTTCAGAGCTTTGAGCGTCTTGACGACGGGCAGCGGGCAGGCATCGCCCATGGCATTGACTTCAATCTTGGTAGACATAGCAAATTCCTTTCGAAAGAGCCGTTCTAGAGAACGGCAAACAGTTACATAAACGTGCGGGCTAGCGAACAACGCGGACGGCAGGACCGCCCGGCTCCGCCTCACACACGCGCCCGACAACGGCCGCGATGCGCCCCTCGGCATGCAGGCGACGCGCAAGCCCATCCACATCGGCAGCAGGCGCCGCGATGAGCAAACCGCCCGAGGTCTGCGGATCGTACAGCGCATCCAACATGCCCGGCTCCAGGTCCTCGTCGGCAGCCACGCGCGGGCCAAAGAAGTCCTGGTTGCGGTAGGCACCGGCAGGAATAATGCCCAGACGCGCCATATCGAGCACCTGGTCAAAGAGCGGCACCGCCCCCGACGTAAGTTCAATCTGCACGCCCGAGCCCTCGGCCATCTCGCACGCATGCCCGATCAGGCCAAAGCCCGTGATGTCGGTGCAGCCGTGAAGCTCGAGTCCCTCGGCCAGGCGAATCGGGGCCTCGTTGAGGGTACGCATCGAGTCAAACATGGCTGCGGCCTCGTCCTGCTCGATGAGCTCGCCCTTAATGGCCGTGGTGATGATGCCCGAGCCGATCGCCTTGGTCAGCAGCAGAACATCGCCCACGCGTGCGCCGCTGTTGGCGAGCATATGGTCGAGTGGCACAAAACCGCTCACGGACAGACCGTACTTGGGCTCGTCGTCGTTGATGGTGTGGCCGCCCGCGATGGAGCAACCCGCCTCGACGCACTTATCGGCGCCGCCCGCCAGAATCTGACCGGCAACCTCAACGCCCAGGCAACTGGGTATGCATAGCAGGTTCATGGCATGGCTCGGCCGCCCGCCCATGGCGTAGATGTCCGACAGCGAGTTGGCCGCAGCGATCTGGCCAAACAGGAACGGGTCATCGACCATCGGTGGGAAGAAGTCGATGGACTGCACGAGCCCCAGGTTCTCCCCTACGCGGAAGACGCTCGCATCGTCGGAGGTATCGAACCCCACGAGCAAGTTGTCGTTATGCACATTGGGTAAGTCGCCCAGGACCTGGGCGAGGGCTCCGGGAGCCAACTTAGCGGCTCAACCGCTCGCGGCCGTCATGGACGTGAGCCTCATGGTGTCCTTAGCCATACGAACCCCCTTCCAACAAATCAACGACTTTAAGTATACGCGCCAGGCACGCTTCCCAAGAGACCGCCGACGGCTCGAACGTCGAAAGCGGCGCCGCAAGCGCCTGCGCGATAGCATCTGCCAGTGCGCGCTCAAACAACGGAAGGTCGGCCGCCACGGGCGTGTCGACATCCGTCATACGCGGCGACGCCACCCACGTCACGGGAGCACCGGGAAGCATCGCCTCCATCCAGGGACGAACGCCGGGCAAATCGGTCGCCACAACTTTGCAGCCGCACGCGAGGGCCTCGATCGTCACGAGCGGCAGACCCTCGTAAAACGAAGGCAGCACAAAGACGTCGGAACTGCGGTAGGCACGCACGAGCCCATCGCTATCCAGGCGCCCCGCCAGCGTCACCGGCACATCCGAGGCCGCGGTCAAGCGCTCGATACGCGCGTACTCGGCATCGTCCCCGCGGCCGCCCACAAGTACCAAGCCAGATGGGCGGACGCCATCGTCAATCGGCAATGACACAGCTCGAACCAGCGACTCGACGCCCTTTTTAAAGCAAATCTTGCCCACGTACACAAGCGATCCCGGCTGCCTCGCCACGCTTGCATCGCGGCAGAAGACGCGATGGTCGTAACCCGTCCCAATCACGTGGATGCGATCGGCATCGACGCCGCACACCAGGTCAATCTGCTCAGCCTGCCCAGCATGGAGCGCAAAGACGGCATCGAGCCGACGAACCGCACTTACGATGCGATCGCGTTCGAGCGTATGCGAACGCAGCTGGCGCAGGTCGGTCGAATGACACACGGCAACAACCGGCACGCCTCGGACGCACTCGCGCGCCAATGCGGTCACCAGATACAGGTGATGGCAGAGCACCAGATCGGGCCGAAACTCAGTCACCGCTCGATCGATTGCAGCAGCAAATGCCCGCTCAAATGCCTTGAGCATCGAAGGCGTCAGATCACGATAGCGTGTGGAGGGATAGGGCATGACATCGGACATGCCACAGATGGGAAACGGCAGCTCGGGCGACTCGAACGGTACGGCAAACACGGCAGCACGCCGGTCCAGCTCGCCTTGGGTATCACCCGGTGCCGCGCCGCAAAGCACGGCGGCGCGATGCCCCGTCTCGATCTGCTCGCGTACGAGCGCGGCAAGGTAGGTGCCGCTGCCAGTGCTATCTGGTTTTTGTGCCGAGATATTGAGGATGCGCATGTCGCGGTACACCCCTAGGCCAAGGCGGCGGCGCGGACAGCCGCGCCGATCGCTCCGGCAAAGCGAGCCTGGGGCGAGGTGGTCACCGGCGACCCCAGTAGCTCGCCCAACCGCTCCACCACGAAGGCGTTCTCGCACAGGCCACCGGTCAGGTAGTACGGGGCGCCCGCGGCCTGCCCGGCCATGGTCGCCACGCGCGAGACCACGCTGTCGATCACGCCACGCGCAATGTTCTCGCGCGGCTCACCGCGACCGATCAGGCTGATGACCTCGCTTTCGGCAAACACCGTGCACATGCTGCTGATCTTGGTGGGCTCGCCGGAACGCGCCAGGTCGGCCATCTGCTGCTGGGAAATGCCCAGGCGGTCGGCCATGATCTCCAGAAAGCGCCCCGTGCCGGCGGCACACTTGTCGTTCATGGCGAACTTTGCCACGCGGCCGCCCTTGAGTTGGATGACCTTGGTATCCTGGCCGCCCACGTCGATCACCGTGCCCTGCTCGCCAAACAGGCGGACCGCATCGGCACCATGGCAGGTGATCTCGGTCACTACCTTGTTGGCATAGGGCACCGCGACACGGCCGTAGCCAGTCGCGACCACGCGAACATCGTCGCCCGTCACGTCATAGCCGGCTGCAGCGAGCTCACCGCGGAGGCGCTCGGCCGCATCGACCGAGGAGAACCCGGTTGGCTGCACGCACGTCCACGCCACCGAACCCTCCCCATCGACCACAGCAGCCTTAGCCGCCGTAGACCCGATATCGATCCCGATCCCTATCATGGCTCTCTCCCAATCTAAACATCAAAGGTAGCGGCGCGTTCAGGCGCCTTGGCATCCTCCCTCACATGTAACAAAGGGACAGTCCCTTTGTCACATACCGTCACCTACAGGGTTTCGATGAAGGCAGCAATGCGCGTCTCGATCTGGCCCATGTCGCCGTTGCTGTAGTCGGTCTCAATCTTCATGTACGGAATGCCCGCACCCTCGACAGCTTCCTGCATGCGTGCGCTCTCCACGTTAAAGGTATGGCACGCCTGGAGCACGTTCTCCACTACCCCATCGACGTGATACTTCTCGCGCATGGCCAGCGTGTTTTCCATACGACCGTCGTTGGGCGTCATGACCGAGCAGTTGATATCCAGGTAGCGGTCGGCGATGGCGCGCAGGATATCGGGAGCCTCCGGGTCGATCATCATGGCCGCCGTGCGCTCGCCCGAGCAGTCGTCCATGCACACGACCACACCGCCGTTGGACTCGATAGTACGGCCGATCTTGTTGATCACGCCGCCCACCGGGCAGCCAGTGATCAGAATGCGCTTGGCATCCGCCGCAACCGGGCGCTCGCCCGCGTCGTAGGTCTCGCGCAGCTTGGCAACCTTTTGCTCCAGCTGCTGCGTATAGGCCTCGATATCAAAGCTGAACGTACCGGCGAACATGGTGCTCATCAGGTCAACGCCGCTCATGGCAGCCGGCTGGTTGGCCTGCAGCGCAAACATCTCGAGCTGGGCCGCACGCAGACGGTTGCGACGACGGACGGCAGCGCGCAGGTCATCGTCGGTAATCGTGATGCCGTAGAAGCCCTCGAGCTCCTCCTTGAGCAGGCGGCACTCCTCGTACCAGCCTTTACGCTCGTAGGCGCGATCGCGACCCTGCGGAAGATGCAGAATGTGCGTGCGCTTGAGCTCGTTGAGCAGTTCGTACATCTTCTTCTTGCCGTCGCAGGTGGTCTCGCCGATGATCATGTCGCTAAAGTACGTAAACGGGCACTTTTGCGAGTAGGCAAAGCCGTACGTCGATTTGATGAGCGGACACAGATTTGCCGGCAGCACCTTCTCGGCCTCGGGAATCACCTCGTCGGATGTGCCGCACAAGGCCACACTTGCAGCGCCCGCGGCATCGATAATCTCGAGCGGCGTATAGCTGCACAAATAGCCGACCAGGCGATTGCCGGCCTGTTTGTAATCCTTGACGCGAATAAACGCCGCCTTGCGTTGCTCGTTGAACTCCTCAAACGTGGACGGCAACGGCTGCTCAATATTTTCCGACATATAACTCCTTAACAAACCTTTTAAACAACCAAGGAAACGGCTTTTCCAGGTGCCCGAGGTTGCCGTGAAAGAGGAGCGCCGCGTACTTCTGGTACGCAAGCGACGGTTTGAACAGCAAGATCGGGTGCCTGGGGAAGCCGCCGGGACGAATAGTCCTAAATGGTTTCCAAGAAAGCCTCAATCCTGGTTTGCAGTTGGCCTGCATCCTCGCCGACGTAGTCGGTCGTGATGTGCATAAATGGAATGCCGGCCTCCTCGGCGGCCTTCTCCACGGCAAACGACTCCATCTCGTAGAGCGTGCAGAACTGCAGGGCCACGTCGACAATGCCGTCGGCATGCAGGTTCTTGGCCATCTGGACAATGTCCTTCATACGCTGGTCGTTGGGCGTAAAGACGGCACAGTTGATCTTAAAGTAGCGCTCGGCGATGGCATCGAGCATCTCGTCAACCGTCTCGCCGGATTCGTCGACCAGGTCCTTGTAGTAGCGTGAACCCGTGCAGGACTCCTCGCCTACCACGACGCCGCCGGCCTTCTCGATAAGGTTGAACAGTTTCCAGTTGGGGACGGCCATGGGCGTACCGGTGTACAGGATGCGCTTGGTGCCCTTGGGCGCCACGCCCTCGCCGGCCTCGACACGCTGCTCGCACTCGGCGGCCATCTCGTTGATGGCTCCGGTCAGACGCGGCGTGTCGTCCATAAAGGCGGCCTGAACGGTCAGCAGGCTGTCGAGACCGCTGATGGGCGCCGGGTCGGCAGCGCGCGTGGCAGCCAGGCGCTGCAGGGCGCGACGCTTCTCATTGACGGCGTGGATGGCGGCCTTCAGACGCTCGGGCGTGATCTTGACGCCGCACTCTTCCTCGATCTTGGCGGCGAGCTTCTTGACCTCGGCCTTCCAGGTCACGAGCGTCGACTCGTCGTGTACGTTGGGAATATCCATGACGTACATGTTCTTTTGCGTGGCAAAGAACTCGTAGGCCTTTTTCTTGCCGTCGCAGGTGTTCTCACCCACCACCAGGTCACTCGACTCAATGTAGGGGCAGACCTCGCCCAGCTTAAAGCCGGCAAAGCTCTTGATGAGCGGACAGGTGTTGCGCGGCAAGTGCTCCTCGACCTTGTCGGTCGCCCAGTCGGCACCCGAGCACAGGCCAACGGGGATGCCATCGCAGGCAAGCACGATCTCCTCGGGCACGTACACACAGAACGAACCGACGATCTTGGTGGCCTCGCCGGCCTCCTTCTTGTCGAGCATCTCCTTAATACGGCCGCTGTGGATGTTGGTGGCGACAAAATCCAGGTAGGACGTGGACTTGGGGCGATTGTTCTGCGTCAGGAACATATCGCCGTACATCTGGCCCACAGCGCCCAGCAGCATGTCGTGATCGGCAAGATTCATGCCGAGGCTCTCCCACATCGGATGGAAATCGAATTCTTCAGCCATGACGGTTCCCCTCTCGAACCAAATACGGATAACTACGGTATTGCTGCACGGTGGGCGGCGAAAACCCAGCCGTGCCTAAACCCGGAATTTTGGGGAACCTGCTTTGCGGTCGATTATTTAGTTGTGCGTCGTCTCTCCCGGAGCCGTGAACATACCTGCTCATATGCGACTCCGAGCCATATACAGGGCGCGCGCGGCAACGCGGCGAATGTATGTCGTCTGCGGCATGTGCGCGTCCTCCTTTACAAGTTAAGGTCAACTATATCAACGGTCGTCGACCATGCGAACACCGTTGACATTCGTACGACAGCGTCGTGTGCCGCCGTTTAATAAATAATTATCTGTGTTGATAAGAGTTTGTCATTCCCCATTAGGCGAACGGCAAGACAAAGCCGCCGAGACTTATATCCCCGACGGCATTACCCGGCGCTACCGACAAACCAGATGGATCCTGCTGGCATCAAAATGCATACGCAGGGTCTCGCCTTCTTGCGGTAACCCATCCGCTGGTACGCTCAATTTGTTGACCTTCCACTGCAGACGCGTTGGCGCATCGGCCCGCGGCGCATCCAACAGCACCAGGCGCTCAAAACGCGAATCGCTCACGCGCGCCACGTGCAGGTCGTAGCTGTTGCGACCCCGCTCGGCACGGTTGTCCACATGGAAGTAGCTCGCGCGAATGCCCAGGTACGCCACATTATCGGGAACCTCGCGACCCACGTTAAAGGTCATGCCCCAATCGAGCGCCTCAACTTCTTCGTCGCCGATCTTGCGCGCCCGGCTTGTGTTCTTGCAGCCCGTCAGGCGCAGCGCCGCCAGCGTCTGCGGACGGCGGACCACGTCCTCGACGGAGCCGATCTCCTCAACATGCCCGTCGTGCATCACGCAGATGCGCTGGCACAGGCGGCACGCTTCGTCGATGTCGTGGCTCACATAGAGCACGGTGCGGTTGCATACATCGAACAGGTCGAGCATGTTCTGTTCGAGGGCGCTCTTAAGATAGGAATCGAGTGCGCTCATGGGCTCGTCGAACATAAAGATGCCCGGGTGAGCCGCCACCATACGGGCAAGCGCCACACGTTGCTGCTGACCGCCCGAGAGGCGCGCGGGATAGCGGTCGGCAAAGTCGGCCAGACCGAAAATGCCCAGATAGCGCTCGGCCAGCCTTTTGCGCGCCGCGGCGTCGCCCGCATCCTTTACGCCAGCGCACACGTTATCGGCCACCGTCATATTGGGAAACAGCTGATAGTTTTGGAACAGCAGAGCGCATTTGCGCTCCTGAGGCGACAGGTTAATGCCCGCGGCCGAGTCAAAAAATGTCACGCCGTTGACGACAATCTTGCCCTCGTCGGGCGTCTCCACACCGGCAATGCAGCGCAGTGTGCAGCTCTTGCCGCAACCCGAGGCGCCCAGCAGCGCCACGCGCTCCTCGTCGGCCTCAAGCTGCATGTCGAGCACAAACCCGGGATAACGTTTCTTAATATCCAAAACGAGCGACATAGCTTATCGACCTCCCTGCGGCGCCGCATCATCTCGCATGAGCTCGGCCAGCGCCTCGCGATCGATACGCAAGGCATCTCCGCCCGCCGGGTCGAGCGAATCGCCCTGTCCGGCGAGCTCCTTAGCCTGCTTCCGCTCCGCACGGGAGAGACCGCGCTCGCGGTACTTTTGCGAATGCGCGGTGTACATGTTGATGAACAGGATGACTAGGAAACTAAACACGATCACGACGACGACCCAAAAGAGGGCTACCGACGTGTTGCCGCCCATCCACTCAAAGTAGATGGCAATGGGGATGGTCTGCGTAATACCGGCGTAGTTGCCCGCAAAGAACAGCGTGCAGCCAAACTCGCCCATCGCGCGGGCAAAGGCGAGCACCGTGCCGGCGGCGATGGAGGGCCAGCCGAGCGGCATCATGAGCTTGGCAAAGATGCGACGTTCGGACCATCCCAAGGTTCGCGCGGCGTCGAGCATCTGCGTATCGAGGCTCTCGAAGGCACCGAGCGCCGTACGGTAGACCAGGGGAAACGACACCACCACGGCAGATATCACCGCTGCCGGCCAGGTAAAGACGATTGAGACGCCGTGCGCGATAAGCCACTGGCCCACCCCGGTCGAGCGGCCAAACAACATGAGGAGCAGAAAGCCGCAGACCGTGGGCGGCAGCACCATAGGGATGGTAAAGACCGAGTCGAGCAGGCCCTTGATGCGACTCGAGGTACCCATAGTCTTCCACGCGGCGAACAGGCCCAGCGCAAAGGAGATCAGCAGGGCAAGGCCGCTCGTTTTTATGGACACCCAAAACGGGCGATAGTCGATGTCGCCCAATAAGGAGGCCAGAGAGGTCAAGGGCCCCTGCTCATCCCGCAACACGACAGACGATGCTTCTACCATTTGAGCGCTATCAAGCCAACGCGCGCCGCCCTTGGCATCACCCGAGGCTGATGCAATCACCACATAGCGGTCCCCATCCGCACCGCGCTCGTCAAAGCCATAGGTATACCCGCCGGCATCAAACGTTGTTTCCGCCGTGACATACCAAGGAAGATCCACGTCCCCCAGCTGCGCACCTCCCATGCAGTTTGCGCTGTCGAGCTTACAGACGAGGGCCTTGAGACCCGATACGCACTCGTTGTCCTGCGGATCCAATCCATACTTCTCGACCGCCTTGGGCGATATCCACACCACAACGCGATCGGCAGCAGGCGCCACTACAAGGTCCACGTCCTCGTCAACGGGAAACCGGTAGCCCTCAGGCTGACCCTCCATGGCACGAGCAGTCCCCTTGGCCAACCGCTCAAAACCCTCGATCCCATAGGAAAGCCCATGAGCGGTCGCGGCGTTCTGGGCCCCGTCCTCAGCGTCCCCAGCAAACGCAAATCCCGGCACCCAGCAAAGCGCGAAGGTCAAAGCACAGGCGACAAGCATGCGGAATCTATTAAGCACGAAAAGCTCCAAGCGAATACAAGAACGGAGTGAAACACAAAACGATGGAATTATCGCGCCAAGCCGCACTACTCGGAAAGCTCAAAGCCATACTTGGCCCAAATCTTCTGGGCCTTCTTGTTGGTCAGACAGAAGTCAATGAACGCCTTGGCCTCGTCGGCGTGCTCGGAGCTCTCGGCAACGGCACCCGGGTACACGATGGGCTTGTGCGAATCCTCGGGGCACACGAAGGCCTCCTCGATGCCGTCGTAGCGGAAGATATCGGAGCTGTAGACAAAACCGGCCACGCAGTCACCCGTAGAGACGTAGGCGGCAGCGGTGCCGACCTTATCGGCCAGAGCGACCTTGTCGGCGATCTCGGGAGCATACTCGCCGTCGTCGCCCTCGGTGCCGGTGTAGAGGCCCACGGAGGCCAGGGCCTGGTTGGCGTACTTGCCAGCGGGAACGGTCTTGGCGTCGCCAATGGCAATCTTGCCTTCCAGGTTCGCAACGTCGGCGATGGCCTCGACCTTGGTGTCGGAGTCCTCGGCGCGAATGATCACGAGGTCGTTGACGAACATATCCTCACGCGTGTCGGCGTCGACGAGTTCGGCGGCCTCAGCGTCGTCCATGGTGCCCTTGGAGGCCGTGATGAGCACGTCGACCGTGGCGCCGGCGCGCATCTGCTCGACGAGGTCGCCGGAGGCCTTAAACTGCGTGTCGGCAAAGGTGGTGCCGGTCTGGTCGGTGTAGAGCTCCTGAACCTCGGGCAGGGCCTTCTCGAGCGAGTTGGCGGCAAAGACTTGCAGCTCGACAGCCTTCTTCTTAGAGGAAGACTTGGCGGAGCCGGCATCGGAACCAGCGGGCTCGGACGTCTTTTTGCCCGAGCAGCCAGCAAGGCCAAAGCCGGCGGCAGCGGCAGCAGAAAGCGAGACAAAACCGCGGCGTGAAACCATATCGAACATATTCAACCCTTTCGGACCTTGTGCCCGGGTACCCCACCGCGGGCTTTAATCTGCAATCAGATTATACTTCTGCGCGAATAATGATAGTGAGATATTATTCTCGTTAGAGAATATAGTTTCAAGCTACCGTGCACCTCGGCGTCGCTTCGGCGGAAAACAAAAGCGGAGCGACCGATAAGGTCGCCCCGCCGCAGGTAAACCACTTAGTTGGTATGTCCTCCGCCCGCTGTCATCTGAGCCGCATGCTCCAGCTGGTCTGCTATGGCCTCCCAGCTTTCGCGGGCGGCCTTCGTAGAACCGGGAAAGTTTACGACAAGTGTATGACCTCGTTGCATACAAATAGCGCGCGAGAGCATGGCGCGACGCGTCTTGGTCATGGAGTACGCACGGATTACCTCTGCAATACCCGGCACATCGCGGTCGCAGACGGCACGCGTCGCCTCAGGCGTCACATCGCGCATCGAAAGCCCCGTGCCGCCGCAGGTGAGCACGACATTGGCGTGGCACTCATCGGCGGCTTCCACAATGGCATCACCGATTTCGCTGACGTCGTCGCGCACGACCACATGTGAGGCGACCGTCCATCCCTGCGCCACGATGAGCTCCTCGAGGGCAGCGCCTGCCTCGTCCTGGGCAAGGTCGCGCGTATCCGAGCACGTCACGATCGAAATCTTCAACTCCATAGCGTTCCTCCTATAGTACCGTTCCCTCAGGCAGGTCGACGCGCACAACGTCCACGACATCGCCCGCCGCAATGTCGCACGGCCCTTCGTCAATACGCAGCAGGCAGTTGGCCCGCTGCATCGTGCCGAGCAGCGCCGAATTCTGCGTCTTGGCCTCGGTCACCAACAACTCACCGGTCTCGGGGTCGCGCAAAACCGTGGCGCGATCGAAGAAGCGGCGATTCTGTCGTTTTTTCACGCCGTGTGTGAGCGTCGCCTGCTGCACGGGACGCACGCCCTCGGCAAAGCCGCGCATCTTGCGAATCGCCGGACGGGCAAGCATCTCAAAGCCCACATACGCCGCCGCGGGATTGCCCGAAAGCCCCAAATACGGCTTACCCCCAAGCAGGCCAAACGTGATGGCCTTGCCAGGACGCATCGAGATGCGATCGAACAGCACCTCGCCCTCGCGCCGGGCGAGCGCCGTCACGTAGTCGTAATCGCCCGCCGAGGCGCCACCGCTCGTAATGACAAAATCGCACTCTCGCGTGGCGCGATGCACCAGCTCGGCAATCGCCTGCTCATCATCGGGCGCAATGCCGTAGAACACGGGCTCGGCGCCGGCATCGAGCGCTTCGGCCATCAACGCCGACGAGTTGGAGTCGCGAATCTGCCCGCGCGCCGGCAGCTCACCCGGCGCGACCAGCTCCGTGCCCAGCGAGATAATGCCCACGCGCGGAGCGGCATGGACCTTCGCGCTCGCGTAACCGGCGCTTGCCAGCAGGCCGGCGCCGGCCGGAGCCACTACCTCACCGGCGCGCATCACGACGTCGCCGGCATGGGCCTCCTCGGCGGCAGAGCGAACGTTCTCCCCCACCTTGGCCGGCGCCGAGAACCTCACACGCGAGCCCTCGTTGCCGTCACCGTCGAGCACATCGACGATCTCGTACTTCACCACGGCATCGGCACCTTCGGGTACCGGCGCGCCCGTCATGATGCGGACCGTCTCGCCCGCGCCGATTACGCCCTCAAACACATGTCCCGCAGCCTCGTGTCCGATAACGTCGAGCGTCACCGGCGCCTCGCCAGACGCCTGCGCCAAGTCCGCCGAGCGCACGGCATATCCGTCCATAGCACTGTTGGCAAACGGCGAGATGTCGATGTCGGCCACCGCGTCCTCGGCCAAGGGAAGACCGGTGGCCTGCCACACGGGAATCTCGACGAGATCGGTCGGAGCAACGTGCGACAGAACAATCGACTGCGCGTCCTCCAGCGGAATGAGTTTCTCTGCCATATGCACCTCTTAATGCCACGGCGCACAACAGGGGCGCCGATTCTTTATGCTTGTCTCAGTATAATCCCCAGACGCACGACCGCGACTTGGCCTGTACCCGCAAATACACCTGTCGGCCGCAAGCCACGAAACAAAATCGAAACCAACCCACCGGCTCGTCGCGTTTACCGCGTTTTATAATGCTTGCGTTGCAACCTAAAAGAGGAACGTATGACTCATAACGACAAACCCGAAAGCGCAAACGAGGCGCAAGACCATCCCCAGCCGCTCGACGACGGCGGCTTTTTCTCCCTGAACGACGTCATCACGGCAGGCAGGCATCAACTTACCCGCTCCGAGCATCTCTTGGCTGCCGACACGCGCCGCAACGCCCGCAACCTACTCGCGAGCGCCAAGTTGCTCATACTCGTCGTCATCGTCTCGCTTGCCATGGGCGTTGCCGCTTGGGCGTTTTTGGCCTCGTTGAATATCGCGACCGACTATCGCGAGCACCATGCGTGGATTTACGCGCTTCTTCCCGTTGTGGGCGTTGCCACCGCATGGGTGTACAAAAACCACGGTCTTGCCGCCAAACGCGGTAACAACTTGGTCATCGACTCCGCTCTGGGCACCCGCCTCATCCATATGCGCATGGCCGTCCTCACCTTCGTCTGCTCCACGCTCACGCACCTAACGGGCGGATCGGCCGGTCGCGAGGGAGCTGCGGTGCAGATTGGCGGAACCATCGCCAGCAACATCTCGAGCCTCGCCCACCTCAAAAAGCATGACCACCACGACCTCATGCTCGCCGGCATCTCGTCGGCCTTTGGCGCCGTATTCGGCTCGCCCCTTGCCGGAGCTTTCTTTGGCATGGAGATGTGCTTTATCGGCAAGATCGACTACACGGCGGGCATCTACTGCCTGGTCGCCTCGTTTACCGGCTACTTTACATCACTCGCCCTGGGTACCGAGTACGAGGCGAATGTCATCGCCAGCGTTCCCGCTATGACGCCCACAACGGTCGTCATCGTTGTTATCAGCGCCATCATCTTCGGTCTGACGGCACGCCTCTTTGCGTGGTCGGTTCGAACCGTCAAGAGCCTGTACGGTCGCTTTATCACCAATTACCTCGTTCGCGCACTTATTGGCGCACTCGTGGTTTTGGCCGCCTATGCCCTCCTCGACGCCTGGGACTACGCCGGCCTTTCCACGTGGCTTTCCGGCGCCGGATTTGCGGGCAACACCACCCTGGCGGACGCAGCCATCAAGTTGGTCGTCACAGCGCTTACCCTGGGCGCTGGCTTCCAAGGCGGCGAGGTCACGCCCCTGTTTGGCATCGGTGCGGCGCTCGGCGGTTGGATCGGTTGCCTCGTCGGAATCGACCCCAGCTTTCTGGCGGCGCTGGGCATGCTCGGCGTGTTCTGCGCCGGCCTCAACGTACCCATCACCACCTGCATGATGGCCATCGACCTGTTCCACGGCACGGCCGCCGGGTTCTTTGTCATCGTGGCCTTTATCAGCTACCTAACCGGCGGGCACCGCGGCGTGTACCCCGCCCAGCGCATCATCTCACCCAAGCGCCGTTCGCTTATTGTGGATGAGGGCGGTACGGTAGCGGATGCTATCGAGCGCCACAACGACCTGATAGAGTAGATGTAATAATCGCCGTGCAGCCACAATCGGGGGCAATTCGACCTGAGCGCGACCGCACTGTCATGTCACACGCCGGGAGTCGCCCCATGCACGCAACTGATTTTGGTCGCACGCTCATCATCGCCAACCCAGCCGCCCAGTCGGGCGCCGCGCACGAGGTTGCCGAGCGCCTGCAACGCTTTTTGGACATGACTGCGCGCACATCCCAGTTTGACCTGGTGCTGACCGAGCGCATGGGACACGCCAAGGAGCTGGCCACCCAGGCTCAGGGCTATCGCACCGTTATCGCCCTTGGCGGCGACGGCGTGATTCACGAGGTCGTCAACGGGCTTATGACGCAAAAGGAGGACGCCCGCCCCGCCCTTGCCGTCCTGCCCGTGGGCTCTGGCAACGATTTTGCCCAAACGCTCGGCATCGACGATTTCTCCGGTAAGGATTTTGGCGCGCTGCTCACCTGCGAGCTGCAACGTCAGGACATCGGGCGCATTCGCTCATGGAACCCCGCAAACGGTAGCGGCGAATGTTCCGTTGAGTACTACGACCAAACGCTTTCGATCGGCATCGATGCCGCCATCGGCCTTGGCACCACCGAGCTGCGCAAAAAGACCGGTTTGACGGGCGCGCCGCTCTACACCCTCTCGGGACTTGAGCAGTTTGGCCTGCGCTATCGCAACTACCCCATGACAGCCAGCTTTGACGGCGCGCCCGCCGAGCGCGTGAGGGCGATCATCATGGCGATTCAACTGGGTCCCACGTATGGCTCGGGCTATCGCATCTGCCCCGATGCCGACCCCTGCGACGGCATGCTCGACGTCTGTTACGCATGCGGCCCTGTCCCTCGCGCGGTTGCCCTGCCTATGTTTCTTTCGGCCAAGGACGGCCACCATACCAAGTTGCCGCCGGTTCGTATGCGCCGCTGCCGCCATGCCGCGCTCACCTTGGAGGAGCCCAACTACCCCATCCAGGCCGACGGCGAGCCCGTTGTCGCCTCGCGCATCGAGGTCGACATCCTTGCCGGCGCCCTCCACGTCTGGCACCCCACCCGCTAACCCCACCTAAGTTGCGGTGAAATAGGGACTGTTTATGCATCTAAAGCCGCAAAACAGTCCCTATTTCACCGCAACTTATTGATAAGATCATTCCTCCCCACCCGGCTTGCGACGGTTGGCCTTTTTAATGGCGTTGAAGTGTTTGTCGTTGAGCCTGCGCTGGCGAGAGCGCTGAGGCACCTTGGTCTTTACGCGTCGGCGCGGTGGACGCCCGCGACGCTCAAGCTCAGCGCGCAGCTTACGCAGGCAGCTGCTACGGTTTTGGAACTGGCTGCGGCTCTCACGCGCCGTCACGGTAATCCCCGAAGGGATATGCTTCATGCGCACCGCCGAGTCCGTCGTGTTCACGCCCTGCCCACCCGGGCCCGTCGCGCGAAACACCTGCACCTCGCAATCGCGCGCCAACTCCTCGACCGACATCCCGGCATAGTGCGCATACTCACGCCATCCCATCTTGTTCTCATCCATATCAACACCTCCCCTCATACAAAAAATGTGACAAAGGGACAGTCCCTTTGTCACATCGCATACCAATCGCTTGTGCTGCGCGCTTAGGCGAAGGTGATCTCGCCGGTCTCGCAGTCCATATCGGCGATACGGGCCAGGCTCTCAACGCGGAAGCCGCGCTCGCGGAGCTTATCGCCGCCGCCCTGGAAGCCCTTCTCCACCGCAATGCCAATACCGGACACCTCGGCACCCGCAGCCTCACAGATCTTGATAAGACCCTCGAGCGCGCACCCGTTGGCCAAGAAGTCGTCGATGATCAGGACCTTGTCGCCCTCGGACAGGAAGCGCTTGCCGACGATGACCGGGTACTCCTTCTGCTTGGTAAAGGAGTAGATGGTCGTGGCATACTGCTCGCCGTCAAGGTTGATGGACTGTGCCTTCTTGGCAAAGACCACCGGCACGCCGCCAAAATGCTGGGCCGCGATGCAAGCCATGCCAATGCCCGAAGCCTCGATCGTCAGGATCTTGTTGATCTCGACATCCTTGAACAGACGGGCCCACTCGGCACCCATGTGGTCGAACAGCTCAACGTCGCATTGGTGGTTGAGGAAGGCATCAACCTTAAGGACGTTACCGGCCTTTACGATGCCGTCATGGCGAATACGATCCTCAAGCTCCTGCATGGCGCAACCCCTTCTCGCGGCAACGATACCGCGCGATTAATAAACGTTGTTCGATAGTCTACCACGGACCGACCCCCGCCCGCCCCACAAGCCGCATCGCACCACAAACCAGTCTTTTTGAGACGGCGCGAATCGTGGCAGACAGCCTCCCAACGCACTAATGGCAGGCGCGCATCCTCACCAAACGCACCATGGCGAGCGCAAAGCCCACAGCGGCCACAGCCATCAACACATAGAACACCGAACGGAAACCAAACAAGAACACATCCGGACGGCCTGCAACAAAACTGGTCACGGCCTCGCCCATCGCCACGCTCATCTGCCCATACAGGATATTCGACGCCACCGTAATGCCGAGTGCCATGCCAGCATAGCGCGCCAAACTGCCCAAGCTGCCCGCAAAGCCGAGTGCTTCGCGCGGAGCCGAGCCCATATACAACGAGTTGTTGGGGCTCTGGAAAATCGACGTACCGCACGACATAAACGCGACGCAGCACACGATCACAGGGATGGAAGAGTGCTCGTCGAGCGTGCTTACCGCAAAGAGACCGCATACGTACACGCCCAGGCCGACCGCCGTGGGGCCCTCGCAGCCAACACGGTCCGAAACCGTACCCGAAAGCGGGCCGATAAAGGCATTCACCATCGGCAGCGCCAAAAAGAGCAATCCGGAAATGTCAGAACCAAAGCCGTGGGCGTCCTGAAAATAGAACGGCAGGATAAACTCGGATGCGCCAATACCAACGAACACGATGAGCATGCAGGCAAGGTTGATGGTGAAGGCCGAATTTGCAAAGCAGCGACGAGCGGCCTCGATCAGGGACATGGGGCGCTCGCCGGCCTCCGGCTTAACATGCGGCAGCGTGTAGAGCCCCACGATAAACGAGATGACGCCAATGGGCAGGTTGATGAGGAAGATGCTCTCCCAAGGAAAGCTTGCCACCAGCATGCCGCCGAGCACGGGGCCACACATCATGCCGAGGGCCACGAAGGTCGCAAGAATACCCATGGCACGGCCTCGTTCGCGCGCCGGAAACGACTCGGTGATGATACCCATGTTGTTAGCCATGGCCGCCGCGCAACCGACGCCCTGAACAATGCGTGCCAGGATAAGAACCTCGAGCGAGGCCGAAAGGCCGCACAGCAGCGAACCGACCGAAAAGACGATGACGCCCAACTGGAACACATTCACCTTGCCGCGCACGTCGCCCAGACGGCCAAACGGCAACATAGCCACGCAAGTCGCAAGCAGATACACCGAGCTTACCAACTGAATGCGATCGAGGCCCACACCCAGCTCCTTTTGCATCACGGGCAGCGCCACGGTCACGACGGTCGAATCCAGACACACCATAAACGTCATGATGAGCACGGTAAACAGAATCGCCCACTTGTTCTTGCCATGGGTGTCGCCCTCTAGGGCAATGTGCTCGCGGCGCAGCTGCTCTGCAGTTTTCTCCATATCCATCCTTTCGAGTGGCCCAACGCAAAAACGGGGCCCCAATCGCCTGTAATCAGTCGCGATTGGGGTCCCGCCTACGGAATCGGAACGAAAGGCCACCGAAGCTTTCTGCCAGCATCGGCGCCTTGTGCGAACGCTAGCCTAGCACTGCTCGAGCGCCTGCTCAAGGTCGGCAATCAGATCGGCCGTGTCCTCGAGGCCGCACGACAGGCGCACCATGTCGGCGGAGATACCGCAGGCGATGAGCTCCTCATCGTTCATCTGGCGGTGCGTAGCGTTAGCAGGATGCAGGCAGCAGGTGCGGGCGTCGGCCACATGCGTGGCGATCTGGGCGAGCTTGAGGCTCTTCATAAAGGTCTCGGCCGCCGCGCGACCACCATTAAAGCCAAAGCTCACAACGCCGCAGGTACCGTTTGGCATGTACTTCTGAGCGAGGTCATAGTACTTGTCGCCCTCCAGACCCGGATAGCTCACGAAGCGCACCTTGGGATGGCTCTGCAGGAACTTGGCAACGGCCAGGCCGTTCTCGCAATGACGCGGCATGCGCACATGCAGGCTCTCGAGCGAGCTGTTCAAGAAGAACGCCGCCTGCGGGTTCTGCATGGGGCCAAGATCGCGCATGAGCTGCGCGGTGGCCTTGGTAATGAAGGCGCCCTCGCGACCGAACTTCTCGGCATAGGTCACGCCGTGGTAGCTCTCGTCAGGCGTGGTGAGACCCGGGAACTTGTCCGCATGAGCCATCCAGTCAAACTGGCCGTGGTCGACGATCACGCCGCCCAGGTAGGCAGCATGTCCATCCATGTACTTGGTGGTGGAGTGCGTAACGATGTCGGCGCCCCACTCAAAGGGACGGCACATCACGGGCGTCGGGAAGGTGTTGTCGACCATCAGCGGCACGCCGTGATCATGCGCGGCCTTGGCAAAGCGCTCAATATCGAGCACGGCAAGGGCGGGGTTGGCGATCGTCTCGCCAAAGACGAGCTTGGTATTGGGCTCAAAGGCTGCCTCGAGCTCTTCATCGGTGCAGTCGGGGGCAACGAACGTGCAGGTCAAGCCCATGCGACCCATGGTATGGGCGAGCAGGTTATACGTACCGCCGTAAATGGCAGAGCTTGCGACCACATGATCGCCGGCACCGGCCACGTTAAAGATCGCGAGGAAGTTCGCAGCCATGCCCGAGCTCGTGAGCATCGCGGCGGTGCCTCCCTCCATCTCGCAGATCTTGGCGGCAACCAGATCGCACGTGGGGTTCTGCAGGCGGCTGTAGAAGTAGCCCGACTCCTCCAGGTCAAACAGCTTGCCCATGTGCTCGGACGTGTCGTACTTCCACGTGGTGGACTGGTAGATGGGCACCTGGCGCGGCTCGGCATCTCCCGGGTGATAGCCGCCCTGAACACATGTAGTACCGATGGTCTGCTCGCTCATATCTAGCTCCCTTGCCTGGGTTACATTTTATTCGGTTCACGATACCGCTACCCCGCACCCCTCTCAACCCATCCCCAAGGTAGGTTAAGGGACAAATTGATTAGGGGTATTTATCTCAAGCTTTGGGCATTTGCTCGATAGATAAAAACGAGGCATACATGAAGCTCTCGATGATTACATGCCCCGTCACGGGTACCATAGGCGGGTACACCGTGACCAAGGAGACAACGATGAAGCAAATCGATACGGCCCAGCTCGACATCACCGACTGTCAGGCTCAAGCTGCCGAATACCACGCCCGTGGCTTTAACTGCGCCCAGGCCGTCGCCTGCACGCTCGCGCCCGCCGTCGGGCTCGACCCCCAGGTCGCCTTTACCCTCACCGAGGGCTTTGGCGCCGGCATGGGCGGCATGACCGAAACTTGCGGCGCCATCTCGGGCGCCGTGGCCATCATGGGCTTTGTAATGAGCGACGGCATGGAAAACCCTAAGACCAAGGGCCAGACCTACAAGCTGTCGCGCGAAATCGCCAAGCGTTTTGGCGAGAAGAACACGACGACCGTCTGCGGCACGCTCAAGGGCATCGGACCGGATAAAGGCCCGCTCCGCAGCTGTCCCGGCTGCATCGACGATGCCGTCGAGATCGCCTGCGATGTGCTAAAGCAGCTCGCCGAGTAAACGGCAGCAACATAAAACGACGGCCGGCGCGCTTGGAATCCATCCAAAAGCACGCCGGCCGTCGCCGTTAGAACTCGGCAAATTCGGGGGCTCCGACCTCAATCTCCTCACGCCCCGCCATAAGCTCGCGCATCTTGGCGCAAAACGGCTCCTGCTCCCCCGCTTTGAACACCAAGTGAATCGTCACGGCATCCGCGTAATCGGTATCCGAAACCTTGGCACCTGAATCCTGCGCCAAACGAAGCACCTGCTCATACTGCGAATAGGCCACATGCACGTCAACAGGCACGACACTGGTCATCTCGACGACCTGATCAGCCTCCCGAGCAGCCGCCACCGCCGCCTGCGTCGCCGCGGTATAGGCGCGCACCAATCCACCAGGCCCCAACAGCGTGCCGCCAAAATAGCGCGTCACCACGCAGCAAACATTTTTAAGCTCTGCGCCGCGCAGCACCTCGAGCGTCGGCATACCGCTCGTGCGGCTCGGCTCACCGTCATCGCTCTGGCGCTCGCGCCCATCGACCAAAATCCACGCAGGAACATTGTGTCGAGCGTCGTAATGGCGCTTGCGAACCATCTCGATAAAGGCATTCGCCTCATCCTCGGACTCAATATGGACCAGCTGGGCAATAAACCGGCTCTTGCGGTCCACAAACTCGCCTGAAGCCTCAATATTCGATTGCAGAGTAAAATAGCTGTCCAACAAAGCCCCTCAACAACAAGCAAAGCAACAAACAGCCTCAATAATACGGCAAAGGCCGTACCGATAACCCCGGTAAATAGAACGGCAACGCCGATGATTCCGTAAACGAAAGCGAGAACCCGTCAGCGCGAGCAAGGTGCCTTGAAAGACGAGATTGCAACAGAAATGAGGCTGCCGATGACCAGATAAAAACAGCGAGACGGCGTCAGCTGAGTCGATTTGGCCCGAAAGAGGAGGGAGCACGCCTTATGGCGGCGACCGACGAATGAGCGCCAAATCGGCCAGCTGACGCCGTCGCAGCGTCAACATAGTTGCTGAGTGGGCCTATAAGCCGGGTTCTGTCGTGAACGGTCATTTATCTTGTCTGCACGTTACCGTGCAGCTCCACGCACGCTACCCGAACGCGGACCGGGCCGGCCCATAGCGTTCCTATTCGCGCTTGCTCCGGATGGGGCTTGCCAAGCCGCCGTGTTGCCACGACGCTGGTGGTCTCTTACACCACCGTTTCAGCTTTTCCCTTTACGCCTTGCGGCGCAGGTGGGAGTCTTCTTTTCTGCGGCGCTTTCCGTCGGATCACTCCGCCCGGCCGTTAGCCGGCATCCCGCCCTCTGGAGCCCGGACTTTCCTCACGCGTACTGCAAGCAGTACATCGCGCGACCGTCTGGCCCACTCAGCAGTGCAAGAGTGTAACACACCGTTGCCGCAGGCAATGGCACAACGCAAACGCTCGACACGATAAACCAAGAACCGCCATGCGCTACAATGGTCCTGTCGATGGGCAACGTCGTCAGTCGAGACGCGACCGCGCTCCACACCCCTCCGTCTACTCGGTGTGTTCCCGCCTCCTCCCCGAGGCGGGATGTCGGCATTTTTTCATGCACCGACAACCAAATAGCCTGTGGATAGCATGGGCAGCATCGTGCATCTCGGCACCAAATGCAAAAAAGGACCCGTCCATTGCGGACGGGTCCCTAAAACAAGTGATCGTCAAACCGATTTACTCGGCGTCGGTCTCCTCGTCCTTCTTCTCGGAAGGCAGCGGGGTAACCTCGATCTCGACGCCCAGAGTCTCAGCAGCAGACTTCATGGACAGGGAGATGCGACGACGGTCGAGGTCGATCTCCATGACCTTGACCTGAACCTTGTCGCCCACGTGGGTGACCTGAGAAGGCTGATCGACGTGCTTGTTGGCCATCTCGGAGATGTGCACCAGGCCCTCGATGCCCTCGCCCAGATCGACGAAAGCGCCGAACGGAACAAGCTTGGTCACAGTGCCCTCGACGATAGCGCCGACGGGGTACTTCTTGACCAGTGCGCGCCACGGATCCTCGGTGGTCTGCTTGAGACCCAGGGAGATGCGCTCGCGGTTGAGATCGACGTCGAGAACCTCGACCTCGACCTCCTGGCCGACCTTGACAACCTCGGAAGGATGGTTGACGTGGTTCCAGGAGAGCTCGGAGATGTGGATGAGGCCGTCGATACCGCCGAGGTCGACGAAGGCGCCGAAGTCGACGATGGAGGAAACGGTGCCCTGGAGACGCATGCCAGACTTGAGCTTGGACAGGATCTCGGAGCGCTCGGCCTTACGGGACTCCTCGAGCACGACGCGACGAGAGAGGACGACGTTGTTGCGGTTGCGGTCCATCTCGATGACGCGAGCCTCGATGCGGGTGCCCATGTAGGAGGTGAGGTCCTTGACACGACGGAGGTCGACGAGGGAAGCGGGCAGGAAGCCACGCAGGCCGATGTCGAGGATCAGGCCGCCCTTGACAACCTCGATAACCTCGCCCTCGACGTTCTCGCCGGAGTTGAACTTCTCCTCGATGCGGTTCCAAGCACGCTCGTACTCGGCACGCTTCTTGGACAGGACCAGACGACCGTCCTTGTCCTCCTTCTGGAGAACCAGAGCCTCGATGGGATCACCGAGTGCAACGATGTCTGCAGGGTTAGCGTCCTTGCGGATGGACAGCTCGCGGACCGGGATAACGCCCTCGGACTTGAATCCGATGTCAACGAGCACCTCGTCATGCTCGATCTTAACGACAGTGCCGTTAACGAGATCGCCCTCATCAAAGTCGGTAATCGTACCGTCGATGAGGTTGTTCATCTCCTCCTCATTGACATCGTCAAGAGAGAAAATGGACGAGTTCTGAATCTCACTCAAAGGTGGACCCCTTTCGAACTACGGGGCCCCGATTGCTAGGACCTACAGAAGGGTGCGACAAGCACACAACGTTTAGGAACACTCGGGAGCCGACAGATACTAATGTGACGCTTATGCAATCACGTTCGTATAGGTTACGGGGAAATGAGTTCGATTTCAAGCGTGAACTGCGATTTTTTACTCGTGTGGAGACTTTTTCGTAATCTTATGAACACACGTCTCCGCAACTTGACGATAACCAGCCAGGCATTCGGCTTTGGGGTAAAGTATCCGGAGCCAACGATTCTAGATCGATTTTTCGAGAAAGGTGCCCGCGTGCTCAAAGCAGTCGTTTTCGATATGGACGAGACGCTTCTCAGCATCAACCTCAACGCGTTCATCCTTCGCTATTTTAAGGATGTCTCTTCGATGCTCGCGGATATCGGGCGCCGCAGCCGCGGTGGCACGATGGCACGCCTCGGCACCATCCTGGTCGACCTCAACGCCAATCGCCGCAGCGGCACGGACAACCGCACCAATCTTGAGTTTTACCAAGAAGAGGTCGAGCGCCGATGCGGGATCCGCCTCTCCGATCCCCTCATCTACGAGGCGTTTACCTACTATGACCGCGAAGTTCTTCCGTACAAGAACGACGATGTCATTAACGCCCACGCTATGCCGGGCGCGCACGCCGCGCTCCAGGCCGTACAGGACGCTGGACTGCGCTGCGCGCTCTTTACCAACCCCAGCTTTCCCCAGGGGGCCATCGAGTGCCGCATGGGTTGGGGCGACCTGGCCGACGCTCCCTTTGAGCTCGTCACGCACATGGGAAACACCACCCGCTGCAAGCCCGATGCCACCTACTATCTAGAGCAGCTTCAGGTGATGGGGCTCGAGCCAAACGAGGTCCTTATGGTGGGCAACGATCCCAAGCGCGACTTCCCCAGTCCCGCCTGCGGCATTCAAACTGCCTATGTTGGCCAGGGAAAACCCGGCCGAGCCACCTGGCGCGGAACCATGGAAGACTTCGCCCGCGACTTTAACGCCGTAGTAGAAGCCTTCTACGAACACCAAGTAGCCGACGAACTGTCATAGAACCCCCTCGCTCGCTCCAAACAAAATAACACCGCAGACCGAATGTGACAAAGGTTCAGCCCCTTTTCACATTACAAAGATTGCGCCGATGTCTTGGAACCGACAGCGAAAGCCCGCCAGGGCGAGCAAGGTGCCTTGAAACGAGGCGGCATTGACCTTTTGGTCATGCCGCCGAAGTTGAAAGGCAGATTGCCGCTCTGGCGGGCTTGCAGCGTCGACTGGTTACGCGGTTTGGTAAAACCGCGTAACTAACAAACCTGGGTTTTGCCGATCATGATGTTGAGGATTTCGACGTCGGTGTCCTTCATGCCCACGCGGCCTACGTAGCCCATGCTGGCGATTGTCTGCTCAACGGTATCCTGGATCAGGCCCTCGCCGGCACGGAAGCCGCGACCCTGCATGGCCATATCGTGACCCAGAATCGCCGCATCGACGGCAGCCGAGATCTTGGCGGCACAGCTCGCCTTGGCGCCGTCGCACACGATGCCGCCCACGTTGCCAAGCGTATTCGAGACCGTCGCGCCAATCTGCTCGCGCGTGCCACCGCACAGCCAGGTAATAGCGGCGCCGGCGCCGCACGCGGCGCAAATAGCACCGCAAAACGCCGAGAGCGCACCAATATAGCTCTTGATATGCACAGCGATAAGATCGGACAGCATCACGGCGCGCACCAGGCGCTCGTGGTCGCAACGCAGGTACTCGGCATACTCCATGACGGGCAATGCGCAGGTAATGCCCTGATTGCCCGAGCCGCACACAATGGCGACCGGCAGCGCGCAGCCATTCATGCGAGCGTCGGATCCGGCGGCCGCACGGGCACGGGCACGGCAGGCGACGTCATCGGCACGAGCACCCAGCAGCGTACGACCCACCTCGGCGCCCCAAGCGTGCGCAAGGCCCTCGGCACTGATTGCGCCATTCAGCTCAATCTGACGCTCAACGGCAGCGCGGGCGTCCTCAATGTCACCGTCCTCGATAAAGTCGATGATGGTCTCGATCGACATGGGCGTGTCGGCGCTATCTGCGGCACGCTCGGCCACGACGCGCTCGGCACAGGCGGCACACTCCCCCGCCGACTTACCGCATACCGGAATACCGTCGAGGGTATGGCACGTGACATTGGTGTGGTGGTCGGTAATCTCGACGACCGCGACATGGCCCCCGGCCGTGGCAGTCACCTTGATGTAGAGGTTGGGCACACCCTCGACAAGCGACACATCACAGTAGCCGGCGTCAGCGAGGAGCTCGGCCACGCGCGCACGGTCTTTATCGTCAACGCTCTCGAGCACCTCGAGCGCGCTCTTGGCGTCGCCGCCCACGGCACCCAGCACGGCCGCCGCCTCAATACCATGCATGCCGCCCGAGTTGGGCACGGTAACGCTCTTGACGTTCTTGATGATATTGCCCGAACAGGCAACGTCCATATGCTCGGGCTCGCAGCCAAGCGTCTGGCTCGCCAGCGCCGCTGCATAGGCAACGGCAATGGGCTCGGTGCAGCCGAGCGCGCAGACAAGCTCGCGGTTCAAGACATCGCAAAAAGCGGCATCGCGAATGGAATCGGTAGGCATAGGTATCTCCTGCTTACATAACGGACTGGGCTCTCAATAATAGTTAACTCTATTCTATTTGATAACAATGCATCAAAAACCGCAACCCAAGTTCCGGCGGACGGCGTTCAAGCGCAAACTGACGGCATTAATTCATGAGAAGTAAGTCTTGTTGCATGCTAAAGCGTTTGACCAAAAAACGCCCGAGCGTTTACACAAAAGTCGCGCTATCATGCAGTCGAACGCGGTAAAACCTTTAGCAATTCCGCCGCACGGACCAGAGAGGAACCACTCATGAAGATTGGTATCGGTAACGACCACGCCGCCGTCGAGCTCAAGAACATTATCTCCGAGCACCTGAAGGAGCGCGGCTGTGAGGTCGTGAACTTTGGAACCGACACCTCCGAGAGCTTTGATTACCCCATCGCCGGCTACAAGGTGGGTAAGGCCGTGGCCAACGGTGACGTCGACCTGGGCATCCTGATCTGCGGCACCGGCGTCGGGATCAGCCTGGCCGCCAATAAGGTCGAGGGCGTTCGCGCCGTCGTATGCTCCGAGCCCTTCAGCGCCAAGCTCTCGCGCATGCACAACAACACCAACGTGCTCGCCTTTGGTGCCCGTGTCGTGGGCTCCGAGCTCGCCAAGATGATCGTCGACGAGTGGCTCGACGCCGAGTTTGAGGGCGGTCGTCACGAGCGTCGCGTTAACCTCCTCAACGAGATCGACCACACGCGCGGCCTCAAGGTCGTCGACGAGGCCTAAACTACTCAGTGCCACAAGCTAACAGCAGGGGCCCGCTCGGAACTCATGTCCGAGCGGGTCCCTTCATAGATTTTGGAATAAAAAGGGCGCCGCGGATGGAATTCCGCAGCGCCCAAGCCACACGCTAACAGCTTTAAGGAGTCAAAGCTGGTTTAGCCAAAGAAGCGCTTGATCTCGATCTCGGCGTTCTCCAGGCAGTCGGAGCCGTGGATCACGTTGGCGTTGACATCGACAGCGAAGTCGCCGCGGATGGTGCCAGGAGCAGCATCAAGCGGGTTGGTAGCGCCCATAAGGGTGCGCATCTTGGAAACAGCGGAGAGACCGGAAACGACCATCTTGACGACCGGACCGCTCGTCATAAAGTCGCAGAGACCGCCAAAGAAGGGCTTGTCGGCCAGATGGGCGTAGTGCTCCTCGACGGTAGCGCGCTCGAGCGTGGTCATCTCCATGCGCTCGATGACAAGGCCGCTGCGCTCAATGCGAGCAACGATCTCGCCGATCTTGCGATCGCGCACGGCGTCGGGCTTAATCATGATGAAGGTCTTCTCGATAGCCATAAGGTAGCCTTTCAAGTAGGTTCGCGCGTGCCCAAGTCCCATTCCGGCACCCGCCTGGACTGCATCGTAACAGAGTTTTAGCTGCAGTTAAACAAAAAGCTGTTTATTGAAACGCTGCAATTTATTAAAGCGCTCCATATGTGTCACTTCTGTTTCGAAGCCCGATTAGAGTACCATCCGACCGCTCATCAACCACATCGAACAGAGCAGGCGGTCGGTTGCCGCCCGCGAACGTATCCCCTTCACAACCTGTCCAAAGGTCCAACAGAAGTTCTCGACAAGCCCCTCCCCCATAGCAACAAAATACGGGCGCCTACATCAGTAGGCACCCGTAAAGCGAAAACGATTTATCAATACATGGCCAAAACGGCTTCAGCCAAACCCCTACTTTGCCCCGTGACCCATCTCGACGACCTTGGTTAGCGATCCAAACGCGCCTTCGTCGGCCACGAACTGTGCCTCGGCACGCTGCAGCTGCACGGCAACGGCGGCAGGAGCGGTGCCGCCCTCGGTCGTGCGCGCGGCGACAATCGACGGGATATCGAGCGCCTCGGTAATGTCGTGCTCAAAGAGCGGGCTCGCCTCCTGGAACACCTCAAATGGCAGGTCCTCAAGATTGCAGCCGCGCTTCTCACACATCAGGACCAGATGGCCCACCACGGCATGTGCCTCGCGGAACGGCAGACCACGCTTAGCCAGGTAATCGGCAACATCAGTGGCGGCAAGGTGTCCCACGCCGCACTCGCGCGCCATGGCATCCTCGTTGACGGTCCAAGTCGAAATCATTCCGGCCATAACCGACAGGCACTGCATGAGCGTGTGAGCGGTATCGAGCGCGCCCTCCTTGTCCTCCTGCAGGTCCTTGTTATAGGCGAGCGGCAGGCCCTTCATGGTTACGAGCAGCTGCACCAGGTTGCCATAGACACGGCCGCTCTTGCCGCGAATAAGCTCGGCAAAGTCGGGATTCTTCTTCTGCGGCATGATGGACGAGCCGGTGGAGTAGGAGTCTGAAAGCGTGATAAAGCCAAATTCGGAGCTCGACCACAGCACGATCTCCTCGGAAAGACGCGACAGGTGCATGGCCATGACGGAGCCGGCGTAATGCAGATCGAGCAGGAAATCACGGTCGGAAACCGCATCGAGCGAGTTGGGAATCACGCCCGCAAAACCAAGTTCGGCAGCCGTCATCTGGCGATCGAGCGGATAGCTCGTGCCGGCAAGCGCGGCAGCACCCAGCGGACAGCTGTCGGCGGCATCAAAGGCGGCCTTCAAGCGTGTAAAGTCGCGCGCGAACATCCAGGAATACGCCAGCAGATGATGCGACAGCAGCACGGGCTGAGCATGCTGCATGTGCGTGTAACCCGGAAGAATCACCTTGTCGTACTTCTTGGCCGCATCCACCAGCACATGACGCAGCTCAAGATTGGCCTCCATGAGCTCCTTGGCCAGCGCCTTGACGCCCAGGCGTGTATCGGTCGCCACCTGGTCGTTGCGCGAACGCCCAGTATGCAAGCGCTTACCGGCCTCTCCGATGCGGCGCGTCAGCTCGCTCTCGATGGACATATGAATGTCCTCGTCGTTGATATCGAAGGTGAAGTTGCCGGCATCGATATCCTGTTCGATTCCGGTCAGGCCCTCGGCAATCGCCTGCTCGTCCTCGGCACTGATGATGCCTTGGGCGGCCAGCATCTTGGCATGTGCCTTAGAGCCGGCGATATCCTGCTTATAGAGATGTTTGTCGACCGGCAGCGACGCGCCAAACTCCTGCGTGACCTCGGCCACGCCCGCCTCAAAACGACCGCCCCAAAGAGCCATGGGATCGTCCCCTTTCATCAAATACCAAACGAAGCGCCCAAAGCAATGCGCCCTGTCGCTAAAGCGATTTACCAACCGCTAGTTTTGCACATTCCCCACTGCATGCGGGGCCATGTAGCTAATTTGCAAAGAAGTGACGCACCATGCACTTGGCACCCAACGTCTCCCTCCGGATGTTGCCCTGCGAACCGTCAATCCAAGCCTTCAGGCTCATAGGGACGTCCTCGACCTTTGCAGCATCGAGCTCGGGCGCGAGGGCAAGTAAAGCATGCGCGATGACATTGAACATATTGGATACTCCTCATATATATATAGGCGCAAGGCCGACAAATTGATAGAAAGAGCCCCGCCGGACAACCCCGGCGGGGCTCGGACTCAGCCGCAAGCGCGGCGTCATATATGCGGGCGGAACGTAGGGGCCACCGATGTTAAGAAGTGTCAGCAAGCATAACGAAAGGTAGGGACCCCGTGCGCCCGTTTTGTATCACGCGGATGGGCCGCGCGGATACCAAGGGAAGGAAAAGCCTTAGGCCTGGGCGGCGGCAGAGCTGGGACCCTGGACCTTTGCCCACGTCTTGAGCGACAGCGTATCGATCTCGATAAAGCCGGCGCTGGCCTTCTCGTCAAACGTGGTGTCGCGGTCGTAGGTAGCCAGACCGTAGTCGTAGAGGCTGAAGGGGCTCTTGCGGCCGACGACATGGCAGTTGCCCTTAAAGAACTTCAGGCGGACGGTGCCGGTCACGAACTTCTGGGTGTCGGCCATAAAGGCGTCGAGCGCGTTCTTGAGCGGGCTGTACCACTGGCCGTTATACACGGCGGTGGCCCAATCCTGCTCGAGCTTGATCTTGGTCTTGAGCAGGTCGCCCTCGACGCAAATGTCCTCGAGCGCCTTGTGGGCGGTGATGAGCGTCAGGGCGCCGGGAACCTCATAGCACTCGCGGCTCTTGAGGCCCACCAGACGATCCTCGACCAGGTCGAGGCGGCCAAAGCCGTTGTCGCCGGAGATCTTGTTGAGGGCGATGACGATCTCGGAGAGCTTCATCTTCTTGCCGTCGACGGCGACGGGCTTGCCGGCCTCAAACTCAATCTCGGTATACGTCGGGGTGTCGGGCGTGTCCTCAGGATTCTTGGTCATAACCCAAGCGTCGTCGAGCGGCTCGTTCCAGGGATCCTCCAGGTGGCCGCACTCAATGGCACGACCCCACAGGTTGTCGTCGATGGAATAGGGGTTGTCGTTGGCGCCCTCGGGAACCGGCACGTTGTGGGCGTGGGCATAGGCAACCTCGTCGGGACGGCACTTCAGATCCCACTCGCGAACCGGGGCGATGACCTTAAGCTCAGGGTCGAGGGCCTTGACGGCAGCCTCAAAACGAACCTGGTCGTTACCCTTGCCGGTGCAGCCGTGTGCGACGTAGGTCGCGCCAAACTCGTGAGCGACCTCGACAAGCTTCTTGGCGAGCAGCGGGCGAGACAGGGCGGAGAGCAGCGGGTACTTGTTCTCGTACATGGAGTTTGCGGCGATGGCCTTGGTCAGGAACTCATCGGAGAACTCGTCGCGCAGGTCGAGCACCTGGCAATCCAGAACGCCCAGGTCAAGCGCCTTCTGCTTCTTGGCGTCCAGGCCGGTCTCCTCCTGGCCCACATTGCCGCAGACACAAACGACATCGAGATTCTTCTCGTCCTGGAGCCACTTGACACATACGGATGTATCAAGACCACCGGAATATGCGAGAACGACTTTTTCCTTGCTCATGGCTGTTTCCTTTCGCCCTTGGTAGCTAGTTAGAACATCGGTCAGTTGCAAGTCACCTTGAGGTCAAAAACCGTGCAATATCAGGTTATTCAGCAGAATGCATCACAGGCATGCCCTAGAAACATGCGGCTATGTCGTGCTTAAAACCCAACGACCTCAAAATGACTCTGTTGAGGCATTGCGCCCCATGCGGACAGAGACGATTGTTATCGTCGTCGGGAAATTGCGCGCTGGCGTCGGATGGCATTGTCTGCAGTGGTGATGATCTTTACGAACTGCATCTGCCTCTCCTTTCACCTATCGCCGGGCGCAATTCTAATATCGTAAACGGTACCTTTTCCTCGGTAAGCGGTTGTTTTGCCGTCTCCGTTTCCGATGGTCGCTATATTACGCTAAAGTGCCCGCAGCGCAAGCGACAAATTCAAATTTCTGAAAAGTTTTTTCATTAGTTTGTGAAGCGTGGTGCAAACGCGCGCCAATCCTGCGAAAATACGCCTGACTACGAGTTGATGGTTATAACGTCTGAAACAATTTCGAAACGAAAGGCTCGCCTTTATGCAAACTTACGAATCGGACGCCAATATCGGAAACATTAAGCTCATCGCCGTCGACATGGACAAGACGCTGCTGACCGACGAGCGCGTGCTACCGCAAGGCCTCGACGAATGCCTGGACAAGCTCGCCGACGCCGGCATCGTATTCTGCCCCGCCAGCGGACGTCCCGCCCCCAAGCTCGAAGAGATGTTCGAGGGCATCAAGAACCGCCTCGCCTTTTGTCCCGACAACGGAGCCTGCGTCATCTATCGCGGCAACTATATCTATAAGAGCAACATCGATGTGGCGCTGTATCAGCAGGTCTTGAGCCGTGCCTCGGAGGACCCGCACGCCGTTCCCGTCCTGTGCTGCTTCGACGAGTTCTACGTGCTTGCCCGCGACCATCAGTACCACGACGAGATCAGCGTCTACTACAACACAATCAACTACGTCGACAGCTTTGAGGGCATTGATTTCGAGTCCAACAAGATTTCGGTCTTCTTCCCCGGCTACGACGCCGAGCCCGCTTTCCGCGAGACCTATAGCCCCGAGTTCTCGGACAAGCTCTACGTCACCAACGCCGGGCGCGAGTGGATCGACTTTATGAACCTGGGCGTCGACAAGGGCGCCGGCGTCGCGCACCTGTGCGAGCACCTGGGCATCGATATTGCCGATGCCGCCGCCGTGGGCGATACCTACAACGACATCCCCATGCTGGAGCGCGTCGGTCACAGCTTTATCGTGGACAATGCCGAGGAACACATGAACGCACACGCCAAGTGGCGTATTCCGAGCAACAACGACGGGGGCGTACTGACGCTCATCGACGCCATCTTGGCGGCTCGTTAACGTAACTTGTCGGACCTGGCCGGGTGGCATGGGTTAACTTTTCGCTCGGTCAGGTCCTGCGCAAGACGAAAGCCACATTAAGTGGCTTTCTTTGCGTGCGGAATCTACGAAAAGTTAACCCATGCCACCCGGCCAGGTCCTGAGGTTACTTGCTTGCCGCCCGGATGGCGTCTTGGCGTCTAGATACTTTGGCTGAATTTAATTGAATGAAGGGAGCTCCTTGTTGATGAGGGGCTCCCTTCTGTTTTGGTTACTTTGGGGTTGTGGGTGTGGCCTTACTTGGCATCGGCCCAGGTCACTCCTGTCGATGCTTCGGCGATCAACGGTACGCGTAGGTCTACGACGTGCTCCATGACGTCTTGGACCATGGCGGTTAGGCGCTCGACTTCTTCGACCGGGCACTCAAAGTCCAGTTCGTCGTGTACTTGTAGGATCATGTGGGCGGCAAAGTCCTCTTCTTCCAGGCGGCGGCTTACGCGGGCCATGGCGATCTTGATGATGTCGGCCGCGGTGCCCTGCATGGGGTGGTTCATGGCCGTGCGCTCGCCAAAGCCACGAAGTTGCGGGTTTTTAGCCTTGAGCTCGGGAATATGGCGTCTGCGGCCGTACATGGTCTCGGCGTAGCCCGTCTGCTTGGCGCGCGCCACCACGTTGTCGAGGAACGTACGCACGCCTGGATAGGCCTCGTAGTAGCGATCGATCATATCGCGCGCCTCGGCCATCGAGATATGCAGCGACTGCGACAGACCGTAGGCCTGCTGGCCGTACACGATGCCAAAGTTCACGGCCTTGGCGCGACTGCGCAGATCGGGTGTCACCTCGGACACCGGCACGCCAAATACGCGCGCGGCCGTCTCGGCATGGAAGTCCTCACCCTCGTTAAAGGCACGTACCAGATGCTCGTCACCCGAGAGGTGCGCGAGCAGACGCAGCTCGATCTGCGAGTAGTCCACCGCCAAAAAGACGCTGCCCTCGCCTGCCGAGAACGCCGTCTTGACGGTGCGGCCCAGCTCCGAGCGCGTCGGGATGTTCTGCAGATTGGGGTCGCTCGAAGACAGACGCCCCGTCGCGGTGATGGTCTGGTTGTACGTAGTGTGTACGCGACCGTCACCGCGGCGCAGCGGACCTAGCGTGTCCAGATAGGTCGACTTAATCTTGGACTTCTCACGCCAGTCCAAAATCAGACGCACGATCTCGTGGTCGCGGGCAAGATCGCTCAACACCTTGGCGTTGGTCGAATAATAGCCGCGCTTAGTCTTCTTGAGGCCCTTGGTCGGAAGCCCCATCACATCAAAGAGCACGTGCGACAGCTGCATGGGACTGCCAATATTAAAGGTCTCGTCACCCGCCAGGTCGCGAATGCTTCGCTCGACCTCGGTGATCTGGGTCGCCAGGCCCTCGGACAGACTGCGCAACCGATCGGGATCCACGAGCATGCCCGCGCGCTCCATCTTGGCAAGCACCGGCACAAGCGGCATCTCGATGCCATCGAACACGTTGGCGGCGTTCTCGCGGGTCATGCGGTCGCGCAGCGGTGCGACCAGCGCCAGCGTCAAGGCTGCCGTACGGGCGGCGGGTGCAGGAGCGTCCTCGCCGGCACCCTCTGCACCGCGCGCCGCAGGCAGCGACATCTGCAGATAGGTATCGGCCAGATACGCCTCATCGAACTCGGAGCGGTCGGAATCCAGCAGGTAGGCGGCAACCACGGTATCGAAGATGCACGTGGAATCGGCAGACAGCGGGTCCATGAGCTCGGGCTCAGAGGAATCGATAGGCGAAAGCTCGTGCAGCAGCGCCTTCATATCCGGGCTCGCCACGCGGCCCTCCATAAACAGGCGCGCGAGCACGCCGGCAATCACGCCGTGGGCGAAGTTAAAGCCCTCAACCTCAGCCGCCGCACCGCCGTCGCCCTCCTCGAGCGCGAACAGGCCCTTGGACGTCGCCAGCCACAGCGTGCGCGTCAGTCCAAAGAGCGCGCCCTCTTCCTTGTCGTCGTCCACCACGGCGGCGACCCACTCGCCGGCATCAATCGCGCGGGCGACCTCGGACGCCACGGCAGCAAGTGCCTCCGCATCGCCAGCGGCGGCACGCGAAACCGCGGGTATCTCGAACGCGCTGGCAGCAGGCACGACCCCGCCCTCGCCGCCAATCAGCGCCAGGAAGCGGTTCTGCATGGCCGTAATGCCGAGCGTGCCGAGCGCCGCGGAGACCTCGTCGGCAGAAAACGCCGGGAAGGACGTCGCCTCAAAGTCGAGCTCGACAGGCGCATCGGTGCGAATGGTTGCGACCTTGCGGCTCAGCAGCGCATCGTCGATATGTGCACGCAGGTTCTCGCCCATCTTGCCCTTGACCTCGTCGGCATGCGCGATGACTTCGTCCAGGCTACCGTACTGCGCGATGAGCGCACTCGCCTTTTTGGGGCCGATGCCCGGTACGCCGGGAATGTTGTCCGACGTATCGCCCTTCAGACCGTAAAAATCGGGTACGAGGGCCGGCGTAATGCCGTGATACAGGTCGTCCACGCTCTCGGGTGTCATGATCGCCACGTCGGACAGGCCCTTGCGAGTCGAGACCACGTTGACGTGCTCGGTCACGAGCTGATACATGTCGCGGTCGCCGGTCACCAGCAACATGTCGCAGCCGGCCTCCTCACCCAGGCGCGCCATGGTTCCCAGGATATCGTCACCTTCCCAGCCCTCAGACTGCAGAATCGGCACGTTGAGCGCGGTGAGCAGCTCCTTGATCATTGGAAACTGTGCGTGCAGATCGGGGTCCATGGGCGGACGCTGAGCCTTGTACTGCGGCAGCATCTCCATGCGCACGCGCGGCTTGCCCTTGTCAAACGCCACAACAACGCCGTCGGGATTAAAGGCGTCAATCATCTTGAGGAACATATTCAAAAAGCCAAAGATCGCGTTGGTGGGACGACCGTCCGGCGCGTTCATGGTCGGCGGCACGGCGTGGAAGGCGCGGTGCATGAGCGAGTTGCCGTCGATGACGGCAAAGGTACGGCGCTTGTCAGACATATTGAATACCTCGCTTTGGGCTGGGCACGGTTTGCTCACACCAGTTTACACGCTCCCCGCCCCGCGGCCACCGCACATCAGGCTTCCCTGCCGCCGTGAGCCCGCGCGTGATACGATGGCTCACGGTACATCAACCAGCACGATCGATCCGAAAGGAGCCTGCGTCATGGAGCGTCCCTGCGCATGGAAAAAGTACACGCCACAGCAAATCGAGGAGCTAGAGGAGCTTTGCCGCGGCTATAAGCAGTTTTTGAGCGAGAACAAGACCGAGCGCCTGTGCGTCAAGACCGGTATCAAGATGGCCGAGGAGGCGGGTTACGTCAATCTGGAGACCGTGATCGCCGAGGGCCGCGCGCTCAAGGCCGGCGACAAGGTGTACGCCGCCAATCACGGCAAGGACCTTATGCTCGTCAACCTGGGCACCGCCCCGCTCGAGCAGGGCTTTAACATCCTGGGCGCCCACGTGGACTCGCCGCGCCTGGACCTTAAGCAGAATCCCGCCTTCGAGGCCGGCGACATGGCCTACCTCGACACGCACTACTATGGCGGCGTCAAGAGCTACCACTGGGTCGCTTCCCCGCTCGCACTCGTAGGCGTCATCTGCAAAAAGGACGGCACCACCGTCGACATCAACATCGGCGACAAGGCGGACGACCCGGTCTTTACCATCTCCGACCTGCTGATCCACCTCTCGAGCGAGCAGATGGCCAAGCCCGCCAAGGATGCCGTCGATGCCGAGATCCTCGACGTGATCGTGGGCGGCCGCCCCGTCAAGTTTGACGAGGACGACAAGGACGCTCCCAAGGAGCCCGTCAAGCAGATGTTCCTGGATATCCTCAAGGAGCAGTACGAAGTCGAGGAGGAGGACTTCCTCTCCGCCGAGATTGAGGTCGTGCCCGCCGGCCCGGCCCGCGACATGGGCCTCGACCGCTCCATGATTCTGGGCTATGGCCACGACGATCGCGTTTGCGCCTATCCGTCCATGCTCGCCCAGATCGACGTCGCCAACGTGGAGCGCACGAGCATCACACTCATCGTCGACAAGGAGGAGATTGGCTCCGTGGGTGCCACCGGCATGACGAGCCGCTTCTTCGAGAACACCGTCGCCGAGATCATGACGCTCGCCGGCGAGGATAGCCCGCTGGCCCTGCGCCGTGCACTCGCCCACAGCCGCATGCTCTCCTCCGACGTGTCCGCCGGCTTCGACCCGGGCTACGCCGGCAAGTTCGAAACCAAGAACGCGGCCTTCATGGGTCGCGGCCTGTGCTTCAACAAGTACACGGGCAGCCGCGGCAAGGGCGGTTCAAACGACGCCGACGCCGAGTACGTGGCCCTCGTCCGCGACATCATGGACGAGGCCGGCGTGGACTTCCAGACCTGCGAGCTCGGCCGCGTCAACGCGGGCGGCGGCGGCACCATCGCCTACATCATGGCCAAGTACGGCATGAACGTCATCGACTCCGGCGTTGCCGTCCTGTCCATGCATGCCCTGTGGGAGGTCGCCAACAAGGCCGATATCTACGAGGCCTACCGCGGCTACAAGGCCTTCATCGAGCGCGCCTAACCAACCCTCGTAAAACGAGCCCAACCAGCCCTTTATAACTTGCGGTGAAATAGTTCCCAGACATGCCTTTTAACAGGCAAAACAGGAATTATTCCACCGCAACTTCCTTTTTGGCAGAGGAGAGTCCATGCTGCAGGTCATCATTTCGCCCGCCAAGCAGATGCGCGCGGCCCAAGATGCTTTTGAAGTCCTGGGCATTCCACCCTTTGTGCGCGAGACAGCTCGCCTCCACCGCGCACTGCTAGATATCGAGCGGAATGAAGGCAGCGGCGGCCTGCAGACCCTTTGGAACGTGAGCGACAGGCTGCTTACAACGTGCCTGGATACGCTTCACGAATTTATGCCCGTCCTGAACGATGCCGACCTCGCCGATCCCGATATCGCGCGTCGAATCTCCCCCGCCGTCATATCCTACCACGGCATCCAATACCAAAGCATGGCGCCCGAGGTGATGGATTCCGCGCAGCTCGCATGGCTGCAAGACCATCTATGGATCCTCTCGGGCCTTTACGGATGCGTACGCCCCTTTCATGCCGTTGAACCGTATCGGCTGGAGATGGGCGCAAAGCTTGCCGTCGACGATGCCCGAGACCTCTACGCGTTTTGGGGCGACAAACTCGCACGGGTCATCGCTCCGGCAGGCTCCAACGCTACGATCGTCAACCTCGCCAGCGCGGAATACGCCAAAGCCGTTCTGCCCCGCCTCACCACCGATGTCACGGTCGTCACATGCCTCTTTGGCGAAGGCGTCCGCAACGGCAAGCCCATCCAGCGCTCGACCGCCAGCAAAAAGGCGCGCGGCTCCATGGTGCGCTGGATGGCAGAAAACAAGCTCGAGGATGTAAGCGGGCTCACCGCGTTCGACGTTGGTTATCGTCACTTTCCCGAGCTTTCAAATAAAAACACTATGGTCTTCCTGAACGAACAGGCCTTGTAGGACCACCGCTACTTTTGAATGTGCTGCCTAGGCACGGCGTCTATTCCGCCAAGCCGTCGGCTTTGGCAATTTCATTTGTCGAGCCGTCTTGATAGGTAATCCTGACATGCTCCACCTCGGACACCTTGACGCCCGACGGGGGCTCCAGGCGCCATTCTGTCAGCGCGATATCCATCGTCGTGGGCACATCCCCTTGATCTTTGAGCGCGACCGACAGCGTCTTAAGCGACGCATCGAAGGTCACGCGCTCGATCTCTTCACCAGGAATGGAACCACCGCTCAGCTGCAACTGCACAAACTCATCGCACGGATACCAATAATCGCCGGAAGCTGCCACCGTGTTGCCGCCAGAGACCTTCATCGTCATAATCGGTAGGCTATCATCAGCCTCGAACTCCCAAGCAGCGCCGCCTTGACCGCCAAACGTCCAAATACAAAAGGCAATCACCAGCACGGCAAGCGCCGCAAAGCCAATCGCGACCAACCCATGGTGTGCACGGCCACCCTCGGCCGATACATCCCGTTGCGTCTCTCGATATAGATGCTTGTCTTCCATGTACGCCTCCCCACAGGCACGATCGTTGGCCCAATCGTACCCATTCAGGCTATACTTGAGCCCATGACATAAACGGGGAGCTTGCAGGACAGGACGGCAGGCTGAGATTGGGCGCGCCCGCCCTGACCCGCAAACCTGATATGGGTAATGCCAACGAAGGGAGCCGTGCCAATGAGCACACAAACCGAGCCCACGCTCGTCACGCAAATCGACTTCGCCCGCGCCGGGCAGATCACACCGCAGATGAAGGAGGTCGCCGAGCGTGAGCATCGCGACCCCGAGTACATCCGCGAGCGCGTGGCCGACGGCCGCATCGCCATTCCCGCTAACATCGTGCATATCAAAAAGGGCATGCGCGCCTTTGGTGTCGGTGAGGGCCTGTCCACCAAGGTCAACGTCAATCTGGGTATCTCGGGCGACAAGGCCGATGCCGCCGAGGAATGGAAGAAGGTCAAGATCGCCGAGGATTACGGCGCCGACGCCATCATGGACCTCTCCAACTCGGGCAAGACGCGCCAGTTCCGCCAGCAGCTCATCGACGAGACACCGCTCATGGTGGGCACCGTCCCCATGTACGACGCCATCGGTTACATGGAAAAGCCGCTGGTCAAGCTCACCAAGGACGACCTGCTCGAGGTCGTGCGCGCGCATGCCGAGGACGGTGTGGACTTTATGACCATCCACTGCGGCATCAACAAGTCGGTCATCAAGACTTTTAAGGAGACCGGCCGCCTCATGAACATCGTCAGCCGCGGCGGCTCGCTGCTGTTTGGCTGGATGGAGGTCACCGGCAACGAAAACCCCTTCTACGAGTTCTACGACGAGGTGCTCGAGATCTGCCATGAGTATGACGTGACGATTTCGCTCGGCGACTCCTGCCGCCCGGGCTGCCTCTACGATTCCAACGACGCCACCGAGACCGCCGAGATGATCGAGCTGGGCAAGCTGTGCAAGCGCGCTTGGGCAGCCGGCGTCCAGGTCATGGTCGAGGGCCCGGGCCATATGGCGCTCGACGAGATCGCCGCCAACATGAAGCTGCAGAAACGTCTGTGCCACAACGCCCCGTTCTATGTGCTCGGGCCGCTGGTGACCGATATCGGCGTGGGCTACGACCACATCACCGCCGCCATCGGTGGCGCCATCTCCGCGAGCTCCGGCGCCGACTTCCTGTGCTACGTAACGCCCGCCGAGCACCTGTGCCTGCCCAACGCCCAGGACGTGCTCGACGGCCTCATGGCCACTAAGATTGCCGCGCACGCCGCCGATATCGCCAAGAAGGTGCCGCACGTCCGCGACATGGACGACAAGATGGGTCGGGCACGCCGCAAACTCGACTGGAATGCCATGTGGAAGTGTGCTCTCGACCCGGTCACCGGTAAGAAGCGCTACGAGGAATCCCCCGCCGCCACCGAGGGCACTTGCACCATGTGCGGCAAGATGTGCGCCGTCCGCACCGTCAACAAGGTGTTCGAGGGCACGACGATCGATCTTGGCATGGAGGACTAGGCTAATCACCACGGTCGGTCGCAGGCCCTCAGCAACGTTCGTCGATTGTTGACGTGTGAACATTTGCTTTCATTTGCGTAAAGATTGCATCACCCGCCCGGGTCCGACATAGAGTCGGCCCGGGCATCTCTATAATGCAGGCTTAAAGACCCACTTGAATTCAATCGGACAAGGGAGTGAGCATGGATCGCAGTAATGTACCTGCCGTTCTATCCATCGCAGGATCCGATTCCAGCGGCGGTGCCGGCATTCAGGCCGACATCAAGACCATCACGGCGCACCGCCTGTATGCCGAGACGGCCATCACCGCCATCACCGCACAGAACACCCTGGGCGTCACCGCCGTGCAGAACATCTCCCCGGATATTGTCGCGGCACAGATCGATGCCGTTTTTGACGATATCCGCCCCAACGCCGTCAAGATTGGCATGGTTTCCTCTGCCGAGATTATCGATGTTATCGCCGACCGCCTGAGCGCTTGGAACGCGACAAACGTGGTAGTCGACCCCGTCATGGTAGCCACCTCGGGCGCACGGCTGATTGCCGAAGATGCCGCCGAGGCGCTCACCCGCCGCCTGTTCCCGCTAGCGACGGTTATCACGCCCAATATTCCCGAGGCCATGGCCCTGCTCGACTACGAGGTCGACTCCGAGCGCACGCAGCAAAATGCTGCCATGCTCCTCACCCGCCGCTTTGGTTGCGCATCCCTCGTTAAGGGTGGACATCTTGTCAACGAGGCCAACGATGTACTGGCCGAACCCGCGCCACTCGATGACGAGGGCAACCATCTGGGAGATCCACTCACCACGTGGTTCCGCCACAAGCGCATCGAGACCGACAACACACACGGCACCGGCTGCACGCTCTCGTCCGCCATCGCCTGCGCGCTGGCCCAGGGTATGGATCTTGCCGACGCCGTCAACGCCGGCAAGGCCTACCTAACCGGCGCTCTCGCCGCCGGCTTTGACATGGGCAAAGGTTCCGGCCCCGTCAATCACATGTGGCAGTACTAAAGTCCGCAACCCAAACCACCACAAAAGTGCCTGTCCCCTTTGTGTTGGTTTGGGGTCGCGCTACTCACCGAACATCTCTTGGAGCTTGGCTGCCACGGCGTGACCCAGGCTCTCGTGGCTTTCGGGCATCATATGCAGATAGTCGATATCACCCGGCTCGGCAAAGTCGGCGGCATTCAAAAAGTCGCAGCCAAACTGCTCAGCCACATGCGCGTAGTACTCACCAAAATGCTCCGAGGCCTCGACGGAACGCTCGTCAAAATCGGTCATATATACATCGACGATTTGCGGCTTGATCTTGATAGGTGCCATCAGCAGAATACGCGGGCAGGGTGCGGCATTGGTCCAGGGAAATGCACGCACCGCGCGAATCAGCGCCATGGCGCCACGGGCGATATCGGAAGCTGTCACGTTAAAGACCGTCTTACAGTCGTTGGTGCCCAGCATGATCACAATGGCGTCCAGCGGCTTATGGGCCTCGAGCAGCATCGGAAGTGCGCGGATGCCGTTAAGATTGGTGTCCAGATGGCACATGTCGTCGCGTACCGTCGTGCGGCCGTTGAGGCCTTCTTCAATTACATGCCAGCCCTCGCCTAAGTCACGTTGGGCCACGCCGCACCAGCGCACATCCTGCGCATAGCGCACCGCGGTGCCGTCGCGCATGCCCGCCGGATCGTAACCATAGGTGTTGCTGTCGCCAAAACATAGAACGTTTTTCATCGTAAGCCCTTCCTTTAGTAAAAAGCCGACGGGAGCAGCCTCTCCCGCCGGCTCGACCTATCTGTCGGCACGTACCGATTACAGGTACTTGCGCCAGTCATCGTCATCCTCGTCGTCCTCGGCAGCAGCCTGGGCCTGCTCGGCGGCACGGGCGGCTGCGGCGCGGGCAGCAACCTGAGCATAGGACTCCTCGTTGCGCTCGGGGAAGTTTGCCAGCACGTGCTCGAACTTGGCGAAGTCCTCGTCCCAGCGCGTAGAGGGTACAGCAAAAAAGACCTGCTTGACCTTAAAGTCGCCCGACGCGAGCTCCTTGCGGAAGAGCTCGGCCACGGCCTCTGCGTCAAAGCCGTTGTTGTCGCAGCCCCAAGCGCCCAGCACGAGCTTCTCGCGACCTAGCTCGTCGCAGATGGCGAGCACAAAGCGGATGCGGTCGCGCAGGGCGTCCAGCAGGGCATCGTCGCTCACGCGATACTCCTGGCGGGCGCGCTTAACGTTGGGCGCAGCGGCCACGATCACGTCGGCGTATGCATGCACGTGGTTGCGGTCGAAGCGCACCGCAGGCACCACCAGCGCACGGTTTCGGTAAAGCTCGCAGTTGATGTTGCGGCGACGGTTCTCGCCGTACCATTTGCGCTGCTTATCGAGAACGTTGTACAGATACGAATCGGCGCACAGCGTGGCCTCCTGGCCCAAATAGCCCTGAATATAGCCACCGCCCGGGTTGGTGAACGAGGCAAAGGCGAGCACGGCCATGTCGCAGAACTGCGCATAGCCACGACCGTTGTCCAGGATGGCCTGCGTGGCGGAGGCATCGAGCACGGTGACCTCGGGCAAAACCGGAGCGGGCTCCTCAGCAGGCGCGGACTCAGCTTCGGCGATTTCCTCGGCAGGCTTCTCGACGGGCTCGGGCGCTGCCTCGGTCTCGGGCGCAGCGTCGAACTCGGCAGCCTCCGCACCCTCGACGTCCTCGGCAACCCGCTCTTCGGCGGCCACAGCAGTCTGAACCTTGGCCTTCATCGCCGCGACAAAGCCGGCAGGCATACCGTCAAACTCGCGAACACCGACAAGCGAACGCTCGATATCCTTGGCGCACGCTTCGGATACAGTTGCCACGTGACGCTCGGCGGCCTTGGCACGGGCCTCGCGCTTGGGATTGGGCTGACCCGCTCGGTTGGACCTGCGGTTACGGTTCCTGTTGTCGACGTCTGCCATAAGTGGTCACCTTTCCTGTCGCTGCCGCTATCGGCTTTTCCCATCCATGATACCCCGCCGCGTACAAAAAAGACGGCCCCGAAGGACCGCCTTTCGCATCGATTTACACGCACGGCAAGCACCGCCGCAATTCGCCACTAGTCGCGACGGCCCAGGATGTTCAGGATGCGCAGGAACACGTTGATGATATCCACAAATAGATTAGACGCCATGAGCACGGCGTTGGGCAGCGTAGGCGGCACCGTCGTGGCAACATAGGTGTCGTAGCCAATAAAGCCGGCGAACACCACGATCACGATCAGGTCGGTGATGGTCTGCGAGACGCCCATGAACATCAGCACGATCTCAACCAGAATAGTGGCGAGCAGAATGCCAAAACCGATGCCATATACGCGCTGGAAGAACTTGGGGAAGGTCACGCCCAACGCGCCAAAGACAAAGGTGATGGCGGCCGTGGCGATAAAGGCAGTGTTGATGGTGGGCAGGTCGTAGTTGGCAAGGCCAAACGACGCGGTCAGGCCAAAGGTACTCGCAAAGATTACATAGCCCACAAGGGACAGGCCCACGGACTGCTTGCTGGCGGCGGCCGACATCATGACCATGCCGACGATGGTCAAAATAAACGAGCCAAAGACCAGCGGCAAGGCGGCGCCGCTCATCATCATGCGCGCAAACGACATGGTGCTCGTAAAGTAGGCGCCGGCGCCCATGGCGCAAAAGCCTAAGAAGATCAGGGCAGACATGGCGAGATTGTACGCGCGCGGCGACATCTCCTTGGCGCGGCTTGCGCCGCTCTCGACGGGGCCGTTCTGATAGCCCTGGATATCGTTCATAGGTTCGTCCTTTCAAAAAGCGCCACAAATAACGGCGCAGTAGCTGACAAGATTCCTGTCATTGTACCCGAACGCCGTGCGTCCTTACCTACGGCGCTCGCCCTCAAGCGTACGATCAAACGCCCAGACCCACCAACGCATCACGTGGGCCTGCGAGCCGTCCGGCCGTCCGCACGCCTGGTCCTCCAGATACAACTCGGTCGCATGCCCGCCAAAACGAACCTTATACGTTGCCGTACGAACACCGTGAACCGTTAAGCCAAAGCCCGTGGACGAGACAATCTCGTCAATTGTAAAGCAGCGACCGTCGACCCAGCAGACGGTGACCGGCACGACTTGTCCGCCCGCGAGGATGCGAGCCACGACGTCCACATACTGCTTGTGTACGCGCCGAGTTTTGCCGTCTGTCTGTCGATATTCCATGCCCCCTATTATCGAACGCATGTTTGCATGTTGTAAAGCGAACAGACTGTGGTTTTGGAGTGTCGTAGTAATCGCACGTGTCCGCATGGCGTGTTAGCAAAAAGAACACCCGCGGTCAACAGGGCTAATATTCAATTTTAGTGCCAAAAAGTTCACTTCTCCCATCAGAACTCGGTAAAGAGACCCGCAGGAGGTGATACGATTTATCATGTTTTTGTAACGTGTCTGCAAACTTCGAGAAAGCCCATATATGGACGTAACGTTCTCAACCTTCCTCGGCCAAATTGTGTCGAACCCAGTCCTTGCCGTCACCGTGATCCTCGCGTTGGGCGCCATCTTCGTCAATGGATGGACCGACGCGCCCAACGCCATCGCGACCTGCGTCACTACGCGTTGCATGCCCGCCCGCGCCGCCATTCTCATGAGCGCCGCATTCAACTTCCTCGGCGTGCTCATCATGACGCACTTTAACGCGAGCGTCGCCAACACCATCTCACATATCGTCGACTTTGGCGGAAACAGCACCATGGCGCTCGCCTGCCTATGCGCGGCGCTGTTCTCCATCGTCGTCTACGGCGCCACAGCGTCGCGTTTTGGCATCCCCACCTCGCAAAGCCACAGCCTTATCGCCGGCCTGACCGGTGCCGCCATCGCCCTCGGCGGCGCGAGCAGCGTCAACGTCCACGAATGGATGAAGGTCATCTACGGCCTGGCGCTCTCCATCGGCCTGGGCTTTGTCATGGGCTGGGTCCTGTGCAAGCTCGTCTCGATTCTTTTCGCCGCCGCCAACAGGCGACGTGCCAATGTCTTCTTTAAATACGCTCAGATCGCGAGCGCTGCGGCCATGAGCTTTATGCACGGCGCGCAGGATGGACAGAAGTTCATCGGCGTGCTCTTTTTAGGCGTGGCCTTTGCCAGCGGCCAGACGAGCGTCGGCGATGCAGGCATCCCCATCTGGATTATGCTGCTGTGCTCGGCCACCATGGGTATCGGCACCAGCGTGGGCGGCGAGCGCATCATCAAGTCCGTCGGCCAGAGCATGGTCAAGCTCGAAAAGTATCAGGGCTTCTCCGCCGACCTCGCGGGCGCCGCGAACCTGCTACTTGCCACCCTTACCGGCATCCCCGTGTCCTCCACGCACATCAAAACCTGCGCCATTATGGGTGTCGGTGCCGTCAAGCGCCTTTCGGCCATCAACTTTGGCGTCGTCAAGGACATGATGTTCACCTGGTTCTTCACCTTCCCTGCCTGCGGACTCATCAGCTTTGTCATGGCCAAGCTGTTCATGATGTTCCTCTAATCAAACCGAGCGTCCATCCGGACCGCAACACTTCGCCCACCCGTCTTCGCCTCGAAAGGACCCACCCATGGCAAAGAAACCCGATTCGTTCTACTTTGACAACTACGTCGCTTGCGCCGACCTCGCCGTCCAGGCCGCAGAGCTGCTCACCAAGATTTTTGAGAACTTCGATCCCGCGCAGATTCACGACATGCTCAATAAGATGCATGCGATTGAGCATGCGGCAGACAAGAAGCACCACGAGCTCGAAGACGCCCTGCTCACCGCCTTTATCACCCCGCTCGAGCGCGAGGATCTGGATCTGATGAGCTGCGCGCTCGACACCGTGCTCGACCGCATCGAGGGCGTCGTGCAGCGCGTCTACTTCACCAACATCCAGAGCATCCATCCCGACGCCATCGTCATCGCCCACAAGGTGACTGACGCCTGCCGCGCCATGAAAGACCTGATGGTCGAGCTGCCCAACTACCGCAAGTCCAAAACGCTGCGCGAGCTGGTCATCCAGATCAACACGATCGAGTCCGAGGCCGACGAGCTCTACATCAACGCCATGCGCAACCTGCACGTTAACGGCAAGGACCCGCTCGAGGTCATCGCTTGGCGTGACGTGTACGCCTTCCTGGAGTACTGCGCCGACTGCTGCGAGAATGTGGCCGATGTCGTGGATTCGATTGTCATGAAGAACAGTTAATTGGGGGTACGTGTCCCGGCGGCGAAGGGCCGGCCACGGTTTGCTTTCTCACTCCGGCTGCGTAGCAGAGTCGTTCGAAAGTAAACCGTGGCCGGCCCTTCGCCTTACGTACCACCATTGGGAACTTTTGCTGATGGTTTGAGTGTAATTGGGTCTTGGCTGATGTGACCTTTTATGCCCGAATGGATACTTTGGGGCTGTGATGGGCGTTTGGGTGGATGGGGCTTTGGGTACCCTTTGTTTTACTTTGGATTGATTTGCTGACTTTGGAGGGTTTGGTTATGTCGTATTTGGATCTGGCTCGGGGTCGTTATTCTTGTCGCGAGTTTGAGGATCGTTCTGTTGAGCAGGCTGTGGTGGATGCCATTGTTGAGACTGGGCGTATTGCTCCTTCTGCTTGCAATAATCATCCTTCTCGTGTGATGGTGTTGGATACGCCTGAGCTTCTGGAGAAGGCTGCTGCTTGTCAGCCTCGGTTTGCTCGTGATGGGTCCATCTTTGGCGCACCGCTTGTCTTCCTTATTTGCAGCGTTACCGATGATGCTTGGGTGCGCCCGTATGATCAGATGAATTCCAGCGAAATCGATACTTCAATCGTCTGCGATCAGATGATGATGGAGGCCACCGAGCAGGGCCTGGGAACGTGCTGGGTATGCCATTTTAAGCCTGGGGTGGCACAGGAGCAGTTCAATCTGCCCAAGGGCGTCTATCCCTATCACATGCTCGTCTGTGGATATCCTGCCGACCACATCGCCGATCCCGAGCATCGCGAGGCCCGTACCATTCCCCTCTCCGACTTCCTCCTCAAGTAGGTTTTGGGACATGCCTTAAAACCTACCCTTGACCGCTCACCCGTTCGCCGAGTTCTGCGCCATTATGTGCAGGGCTCGGTTTTTTATGTTACGCACTCCGGCACAGTCATAAAAAAGGACCCGCAAGCTGCGGGTCCTTTCTAGGCACTAAATTGTAGGCCGAATGTTAGTCCAGGTCGTCGGCAGCAAAGTTGTCGATCGGGGCGAAGGGATCGGCCACGGGGACAACCGGGTCAGCGACGGGCAGCGGCTCGGCGGGAACAGTCACTGCAGGAGAAGCGGCAGAACCGACCGGCGTGGAAGCCATCAGATCGGCCGGGAAGGAATTCTGGGCATCGTCCATGAAGTGCTGGATGAGCTTGAGATACTCTGCCTTGAACTCCTCACGGGAAGCCTTGAGACGATCGATCTCCTCGAGCTCGGCCTGCTTCTCGGTCAGAGCCTGGCGGATAACCTCGCGGGCCTTGGCGTCAGCCTCGTTGCGGATACGCTCAGCGTTCTCGTTGGCATCGTTGACGATGGTCTCAGCGGTCTGCTGGGCAGCGATCAGGGCAGCGGAAATCTGGCGCTCCTGAGCGGAGAAGTCAGGGGCGGGAGCAGCCACGGGGGCGGCAGGAACGGCCTGGGCGGTGGCATCCTGAGCCTGGGCAAGCTGAGCCTGCGCATCGGCAAGCTGCTGCTCGGTAGCAGTCAGACGACCCTTAAGGTCGACGATCTTAGCGAGCATAGCGTCAACCTCGGAGGACAGCGTCTCCAAGAAGACGTCGACCTCGGCAGGATCGTAGCCACGCTTGGCCTCAGAGAAAGTCTGAGCCTGGATGTCTGCAGGGGTAATAGCCATAACAAGTCTCCTTTTTCATCGCCTCGGCGCTACACGCCCGACGTAAGTTACTAAGACAGCTCTACACGAGTATACCTATAAGAAGCTGCAGAACCAGCCTCTGCACCAACTGCAACGCAATAATCGCAACGACCGGCGAAAAATCGATACCGCCCATCGGCGGGATGAAACGACGGAACAGGTTGAGCCACGGACCGCACACGCTATCAAGCACCGCAGCAATATCCTGAAGCAAACCACCCTGCTTCATGGGAATCCACGTCATAAAGCAGTAGACGACAATGAGCGTGGAATAGAAGTTGAACAGCGTGTTGACCAGCTGGACGATAGTGTAGATGTTGATGGGAATCTCCTCGTCTTGTCTTTACTTAAGGTAGCCGTCGGCACGAAGCTTCTTGAGATCGGAATCTTTGACCTCGCAACCGGCGGGCAGCACCATGAACACGCGGTCGCCCACCTCCTTGACCGTGGCACCCAGACCGCAGGCAAAGCCGTAAGAGAAGTCCAAGACGCGCTTGGCAACTTCGGTGCGTACGCCCACAAAAATCAGTGCGACAGGCTGCTTGGTGCGAACGCGGCGCACCACAGTCTCCACGTCGTCATAGCTCTCGGGGCGCAGGACATAGGCCGGCAGCTGCGGCGTGGCGTTGATGATATTGCTCGCATAGGCCGAGGCATCGCTCGGTGCAGGCGCGGGTGCAGCGGCGGCACGGGCGCGGGTATTCTCGGCGTAGCTCGACGGCGTGTCATAGGCACCGGGACGATAACCGCTCGCAACACTGTCCTGCGAGCGCGAAGGCGGGTTATACGTCGTGGCATGGCGAGAGTCATCGCCGACCAGCTGACCGGAGCGCGTATACACGGCAACCGACTCAGCTTCACCGCGGCGCGTCTGACCAAGCAGGCCGTTGCTCGGCTCGTCTTGGGTGTAGAAGCCCTCGCCCGAAGCACCGCTGTAGCCGTTGTTCTGATAGCCATCGTCGTAGCCGTCATCGTAGCCGTAGTCGTCGTCCTGGCCATAACCCTGGTCGTAACCCTGCTGGCCGCCCAGGTGCATCTTATTTTTAATCTCGTCAAGGAAGCCCATGGTTGTGTCCTCTCGCGGTTTAGTGCAGGCGCCCCGATAATCAGTGCGCACTTCAGAGCCTTATTTTACTGCAAACTCCGGGCTAAATACTACCCTGCCCAGGCGAACGAGCGTAGAGCCCTCCTCAAGGGCAGACTCAAAGTCCTCGCTCATACCGCAGGAAAGCTCAGGCAGGTTCAAATCGGGATGCGCCGCCTCCAGCTCATCCCTCAGCTCACGAAGCCCCGCAAAGGTGCGGCGTGCCACATCCTTATTCCCCCGGGGCGCCATAGTCATAAGCCCCTGTACGCAAATTCCCTCAAGTTCTGCAAGCTCACCCGCGGCGGCGCGAATCTCATCGGGTGAAAAGCCTCCCTTCGACTCCTCACCACTCACATTGACCTCAATGAGCACACGCTGGGAGCCGACGAGCTCGCCTGCCTCAATCTTGCGAACAGCACGGCTCGAGATCGCCTGCGCCAGATGCAGCGAACCCACCGAGTGAATCAGCTCGGCTGAGCCCAGCACCGCATTGATCTTATTGGTCTGCAGGTTGCCGATCATATCGAAGCGCACCTCGGGCAGCTCCGGATGCTCCGCCAGACCCGTGAGCTTGCGAACCAGCTCCTGCGGGCGGTTCTCGGCAAAATGGCGATACCCCGCCTGGATGGCGGCAACGGTCTCATCGACACCAACGGTCTTGGACACGGCAATGAGGCTCGCGGCGTCGTGGGGACGGCCCGCGCGATCGAGCGCCGCATAAAAACGTTCCAGAATCTGCTCGCGGCGAGCGCGCATCAAGTCCAAATAGTTATCCATTGCCAATCGCCTCCGCTGACAGCCAAACAAGTAGTCCCATGCTAACGCAAGAGCGCGGCCCCGCATGTGCAAGGCCGCGCTCACTTAGGTATTTACAATCTTTCGACGAACGGGGTTACTTACTCCTCGTCGTCCTCGCCATCGTCCTCATCCTCAAGATGATCGAGCAGGTAGCGAAGACCCTCGCTGACCTCGTTAACGGGCACCTTGGCAACGTAGCGTGCATCGACGGCGGGCCTCATGATAACACCCTCGCCCGAAGGCACGCGCATGCTCTCGAGCTCATCCTCATCAGTGCAGGCGATATCACCGGCAGTCATACGCTGTCCGGTCAACAGGAAGGTCAGACGGCAGGCGGCATCGATGGAAATCGAGGCGATGCGATCGAGATAGCGCGATACCATGATGGCGCGGCGCAGGTCGTCATAGTTGCTGTCGTCGTCCATAAAATCGCCCGTGTCCATGCGGTTAAAGGTGCGGAAGAACTTCTCGTAGGCGGCGTGCACTGGCTCGTCCTCGACGGCCAAGTTGCAGATGATGGACATGTCGTTGGTGACGAGCGCAGAAAGCGAAGAGCCCAGCACCTGGTAGACGGCCTCAGCCTCGGCCTCGACCGTGCCGACAAGCTCCTTGGGCAGCGAGATGTCGGCCTTGATCATATGACGCGTGGCGCGGCAAATCTGGCGAACCTTATCGGTCATGCGCTGCAGGTTAAAGTCGACGTAGATGATCGTCTGCAGCAAGCGGAAGTCGGAGGCGACCGGTGACTGCGTGGCAATCAGGTTGTAGCAGACGGCCTCCAGGTTGGCGCAGCGTGCGTCAATCGAAAGCGTGCGCTTCTTGGTCTTGGTGGCGAGCTTGCGGTCGTCGGTCACATAGGCCTTCACGGCATCGTGGAGGGCCAGATCGACGGCCTCGTAGATGCTCAGCATCTCGTGACGGGCCTCGATGAGCTGACGGGAAAACAGTTTGCGCATGGTTCACTCCAATCAGTTGGGTGCGGTCATGCCGCCCGCACAGTGAATACGCACCGGACCAGATCCGATCGGCTTGGGACTAGTCGCACCGATCAGCCAAAGCGGCCGGTGATATAGTCTTCCGTCCGCGAGTCCACAGGGCTGGTGAAGATCGCGTCGGTTTGACCATACTCGATGAGCGTAGCGGGCTCGCCGGCAACTTCCTGCAAGAAGAATGCGGTGTAGTCGCTAATGCGAGCTGCCTGCTGCATTGAATGCGTGACGATGATGATCGTCATCTCGGGCGCCAGCTCGGCCATCAGATCCTCGACCTTAGAGACGGACGTGGGGTCGATGGCGGAGCAGGGCTCGTCCATCAGAAGGACATCGGGTTGCACCGCAAGCACGCGCGCGATGCACAGACGCTGCTGCTGACCGCCCGAGAGCGCCAAACCATCCTTGTTGAGCTGATTGGATACCTCTTTCCAGAGGTTGGCGCGCTTGAGCGATTCTTCCACGATGTCATCGAGGTCACTTTTGCTAGTCACGCCCTGCAGACGAGGGCCAAAGGCGACATTCTCGTAGATGGATTTGGGAAACGGGTTGGGCTGCTGAAAGATCATGCCCACGCGACGACGGAGATCGACCGGATCGACACCCTCGGCATAGATATCGTTGCCGTCGAGCGTCATGGTGCCCTCGACGCGCGTGCCCTCAATCAGGTCATTCATGCGGTTGATGCAGCGCAAAAACGTCGACTTGCCGCAGCCCGAAGGGCCAATGAAGGAGGTGATGGCGTTTTTGGCGATGTTGAGGTCAAGCCCCGTCAGCGCATGAAAGTCACCGTACCAAAAGTTGAAATCCTTGGCCGTAATGGCCGCTTGCTCCAACGCGGGAGCGGACTGATAAACGGACATGGGACTCCTTAACTAGCGACGCTTGCGCGACAGGAAGCGCGCAAACAGGTTGAAGGCCAAAATGATCACCATCAGCAAGAGCGCGGTGCCGTAGGCTGCGTTCATGTTGATGCCGTCGTTGGCAAGCAGGTACAGGTGAACGGTCATGGGACGACCGGAATCGAGCGGCGAAATAGGTAGATTGATGGCCTGGCCCATGGTGTAGAGCACCACGGCGGTCTCGCCGATGGCACGGCCGATGGCAAGGACGATGCCCGTGGCAATGCGGCCAAAGGCCGAAGGAAGCACGATCTTGGAGACGACCTGCCACTTGGTAGCGCCCAGGCCGTACGCGCCCCAACGGATATAGCGCGGAACGGCGCGAATGGCTTCTTCGGTGGTGCGCATGACGATGGGAAGCATCAAGAGCGCGAGCGCCAGAGCGGCCGAGACCATCGAAAGGCCCAGGCCCATAGCCTCGACAAACAAGGCGTAGCCAAACAGGCCCATAACGATGGAGGGCACCGAGGCCAAAGCGTCAGCAGCGTAGCGAATGAGCTCGACGACCTTGCCCTGCTTGGCGTACTCGGCCAGATAGACGGCTGCCAGCACAGCGATCGGCGTGCAGATAAGCATGGCGAGCGCCGTCACGTAGACGGTCGAGACGATCGTGGGCCAAATTCCGCCCTCGGCGTTGACGCCCTGGGGCCAACCGAAGATAAAGTCGAGCGAGATGTGTGGCAGGCCGTTGATGACCACGTAGGCGATGATAGCGACCAGCACCAGCGTGGTGATGTAGGCAGCGGCACGAAACACGCCAAGCATGATCTTGTTGGACAGGTCCTTGTTGATGCGGCCCTTCTTGCCGTGGGAAAGGGCACGCTTGATGCGCTCGCGCGACGAGGTCGTATCGACCGTCGTGTCAACGGAATCGGACATAGCCTACCCCCTCTTCTTCTTGGAAATCAGACGAACGATACCCACCAGCGTGGCGGAGATGATAAACAGGACCACACCCATGCCGAACAGCGCCGAGCGGTGCAGACCCGAGGAATAGCTCATGTCGAGCGCAATCTGGCTCGTGAGCGTCGAGATGGGGCTCGCAATGCTGTCGGGAATAACCGGGGCGTTACCTACGACCATGAGCACGGCCATGGTCTCGCCGATGGCACGGCCCATACCCAGCACGATGGCATCAACGATACCCAGCTTCGCGGCAGGTAGCACGACCTTATAGATGGTCTGCCACTTTGTGGCGCCCATGGCATACGATGCCTCGCGAATGCCCATGGGAATGGAATTGAGAGCATCGATGGTGAGCGTGGTGATGGTAGGGACGATCATGATGGCGAGCACAAACCACGCCGTCAGCGCACCAAAACCAAGGCCGCCGGTCAGTTGTGCGATAAACGGGCGGATGATGATCATGCCAAAGAAGCCGTAGATGATGGAGGGTATGCCCGCCAGCAGGTCAACGGCGGGGCTGATGAGCTTGCGCACGCGCTTGCTGGCAATCTCGACCAGGTAAACGGCCGTACCCACGCCCAGCGGCACGCCCATGGCGAGCGCACCGACGGTCACCAGACCCGAGCCAGCAAGCAGCGACAAGATGCCGTAGTGGCCCTCGGAAGGCGCCCACGTAAAGCTAAAGAAGTCAGCCAGACCGATGTCAGTAAAGACGGGCAGCGCCGAGTACGTGGTAAAGACAAAAATCAGGATGACGGTAACGACCGCCAAGAACGCGCAGGCAAAGAAGATCCACTGCAGCGCCTTCTCCTTGATATAGGTACTGCGCGATACGAGCGCCAGCTCGCGCTTCTTGGGCGTCTGAACATTCTGCTCAGTCTGGGAGTTTTCCTGTGCTTCCATGCTACTCACTCCCCTTCTCGTCGTTGGTGACGGGAATAAAGCCCGCCTCGCGAATCTGCTTGTCCATCTTTTCGGACGTCACATAGTCGATGTAATCCTGCGCCTGCTGCGAAGGCACACCCTTCACAAAGAAGTAAAGGTCGCGCGAGATGGGATAGCCGCCACTCGCGACCGTCTTCTCGGACGCCTCAACATGATTGACCGAGACGGCCTTGACCGAGGTCTTGGCGTTGAGGCTATCGACGAAGCCCAGCGAAATGTAGCCGATGGCCCCACGCGAACGAGATACCACGTCGCGCACCTGGCCCGTACCCGAAAGAACAGCCGAGCGGCGATCGAACGGCGTGCCATCCATCACGATGGTACGGAAGGCCTCGCGCGTACCGGACGCCTCGTCTCGGTTGATGACCTGAATCCTCAGGTCCTCGCCACCGACCTCTTTCCAATTGGTAATCTTGCCGGCGTAGATATCGCGGAGCTGCTCGGTCGAGAGGTTATCGACGGGGTTGTCGTCGTTCACGATGACCGCAATACCGTCGTGGGCAATGACGATGGGAGTCAGGCCCAGATCCTGTTCGTCGGCATTGAGTCCACGGGAGGAGCTGGCGATATCGGCCGTGCCGGCGCTGACGGCCTCGATCCCAGCGGAAGAACCCAAACCGGAAACGAGCACGTCGATGCCGGTCTCCTCCTTAAAGCCCTCGGCCGCAATCTCGGCGATAGGAAGGCAGGTCGTGGAGCCGGCCACGGTAATGGAAGAGCTAGAAGATCCCGAAGAACAGGCGCACAGCGTAAGCGTAAGCACAGCGGCGCTCAGGACCGATACGATCTTTCTCATAGCATCACGCCGATCGCAGCATGGCGCCCACAGGTGCCGTCCTCGTTACGGTAGGAATAAAAGCGGTCGTTCTGACGCACGGTCGAAAGCTGGGTATCCACGATATTATCCGCGTCGACACCGACATCTACCAGCGCCTCGCGAATGGCAGCGGAAAGATCGAGCATGCGAGAGGTATTCGCATCGATGCAAGAGAACTCGGCGGCAAAGCGATCCATGAGTTCCTGGGATACCTCATATTCGTCACCCAAGATATGGGGGCCGATATAGGCGGAAACGTCGCTCGCATCGCAACCGGCAGCATCGCAAAGCGCCTGGCACGCCTTGGCGGAAATACGTGCAATCGTGCCCTTCCAACCGGAGTGCACCACGGCAAATCCGCCGGGGGCCACCAGCACCACGGGAACGCAGTCGGCAAAGCAGAGCAGCACGGGCACGTTATGCGCCGTGCAGACGATGGCATCACAGCCCTCGGCAATCTGCTCGCGAACGTCCTCAAGGTCATCGGCGCCGTTCGAGGTCACCGCAACGATATGATCACCATGGACCTGATTGGGAACGAGCAGGTTGTGCTCGCACTCGGCGGCACCCATAGCCTCGAGCGCACGACGACGATTTTCTTGAACAGCAAAGGGGTCATCGCCAACATGCGAGCCCAAGTTGAGTGAGGAGTACGCATCTTCGGAAACGCCACCGGCGCGCTCGGTGAAGGCAAAGCGAACATCGGATGTCGCGCCCTCCACCAACGTAACTCCATCATGGTCGACACGCGAAACTTTGTCCGCACGTGCTGCCATACTAAAGCCTCCTAATAACACAAGTACCGCGGCATCGCCGCTACAGCCCGCGTTTATACGGCTGTCATACTTCTCTAAAAGGATACCTGCTGCGCTGGAGGCAATCGTAAAGGGAACGTAAAGAGATTGGAGGTTCTAGTTTACAAAGTCGAAATAAAAAGGGCGCGTCCATACGGACACGCCCCTGTGCACAACAATGCAAAGAACGACTTAGAAGCTACCGCGCTTCAGGAAGTCGGGAAGCTCGAACTGATCGTTGCCGAAGTTAGGAAGCTCGGTGCCACCGACGTTGCGGGTCGGAGCGGCCTGAGCCGGGCTCGTGGCAGGAGCGGTGCGCTGCGGCTCAGCGGAGGCAGCGGCCTTGCTCTGAGACTGCTGAGCAGCAAAGAGCTCGTCCTGACGGTTGACGTTGGAGTCGGAGAAGCCCGTAGCGATGACGGTGATACGCACCTGATCGCCCAGGGACTCGTCGACAACGGTACCGAAGATGATGTTGGCCTCGGGGTCGACGGCGTTGGCGACAACGTCGGCGGCGTCGCTAATCTCCTGGATGCCCAGGTCCTTGGAACCGGCGATGGAGAGCAGCACGCGCGTGGCGCCATCGATGGAGCTCTCGAGCAGCGGGCTGGAGATGGCCTGCTGGGCAGCGTCGACGGCACGGGTATCCCCAGAAGAGGTACCGATACCCATCATGGCGGTACCGGCCTGCTTCATGATGGTCTTAACATCGGCGAAGTCCAAGTTGATGATACCGGGGACGGTGATGAGGTCGGTGATGCCCTGGGTGCCCTGGGAAAGGACGCCATCGGCAATCGCGAAGGCCTCGAGCATAGTGGTCTTCTTCTCGGCGATGTCGAGCAGCTTATCGTTGGGGATGACGATCATGGTATCGACGCAATCGGAGAGGGTCTTGATGCCCTCCTCGGCGCTCTTCTTGCGCTTGCGGCCCTCGAAGGTGAAGGGCTTGGTCACGACGGCGACGGTCAGTGCGCCGACCTCGTTCATCGCGATATCGGCAACGATAGGAGCAGCGCCGGTACCGGTGCCACCGCCCTCGCCGCAGGTGATGAACACCATATCGGCGCCAGCGAGCGCCTCGGCAATGTCGTCGCGAGACTCATCGGCAGCCTTGCGGCCAACCTCGGGGTTGGCGCCGGCGCCCAGGCCGCGGGTAAGGTCGGTGCCGATGTGCACCTTGATATCGGCATCAGAGATCGCGAGTGCCTGAGCATCGGTGTTGATGGCAACAAACTCGACGCCGCGGATGCCCTCTTCGATCATTCGATTGACCGCGTTGGTACCGCCGCCGCCGACGCCGACCACCTTAATGACGGCAAGGTAGTTGTTGATCTCTGTCTCGTGCATGTCGGTCCTCCGAACAAAGGTTATAGCCATAGCATGGGTCGACCCCTGCGCACATTAACCTTCAGGTTGAAAGTAAATGCAAAGGTAAACCGTATTATGTTTGCACATTATGAACGTATCAGTCAAATAATTGACCGTGAAAACCAAACAAACCAGATAAACGGCGTGGTATGGCCCCTCAACAAAGCATCAACCAGCGCTACGAGGTCGGAGCATTCCTAAATGTGTAGTTACCCGGAGAGCGCACATTGATATACGTTACGCCCTCTACCTGCGAAAGCAACTTGGTGACTACGCGTTCCTTCTTGACGATATCGTCCGAATCGCCCAGCGACACTTCAATGCCGTTATTGAGGTTTGCCGAGATGGCTTCGACCGAAGGCGTGGAAATATCCTTGACTTGTCCCAAGAACTCGCTCGAAAAACCACGCACATAATCCAACCCAGCCTTAACGGCCTTGGAGCTCACTGCCTGGCCGGAAACCGGAGCGACATCCGCCGAGACATCAGTCAACAACACCGCGCCATAGTGCTTAGCGAGCGCAAGTGCGGCATCAATGCCGGTCAGGGTATTTGAGCCCTGCCCTGTCGTGATGACGTTGCCCTGGTCGTCAACTTCGACCGACGTCGACAGTGGGGCGATCCAGGTGTCATCATCCCCGATGGCCCAGGCAAGGTCATCGGAGCTGATATAGGCAATTGCGATGACCTTGCGCTCCATCGGCGTAATGATGAGCGTATGCGGGAACTGACGCTGGACATCCACGCCCGAGACCCACGGGTTCTGCTTGAGATCCTCGGTAATCTGGTCGGGATCGACGTTAAAAAGCGACGTTCCCTCGGGCAAATCGATCAGCTGAATAGCATCGTGCTTCGTCACATGCTCGCTGCCTTGAATCTGAATATCAGTGGCGGTAAACAATCCAGAGTTGATCACCACGACGGCAACGACGACGAGCACGGCCAAGACGGCCAGAACGCCGCCCACGATTTTGCCTTTGCCTGCAACGACAGAAGCGGCGTCTGACGTTTTATTTGCCATCGCCCCAAGTGAAGACAACGGGTTGACGCCTTTTTTACCCGAAGGCTTCTTGGCGGTAGCCGGCACCGATGTCAGCGAGCGCGGTTTCGATGCGCCCAGCGTGCGACCCGGACGCGCCGCCTTAGTTCCCGTCGAGGGCTTAGGAGTTGCCATGGGACGGGCAGGCTTGGCGCCCATAACAGGCTTAGGCGTCACCGAGGGACGCGAGGACTTTTTTGCGGCCGGACGATTACCGAGCTGAGAGCCGACGACCGGACGCCCGGCCTGTCGAGCATGCCCGACAGACTTAGAGTGCGCGACGGTATTGCGTTGAGGTTTGGCAGGCGCGCCGGAACGCCCTCCGGCGCGGCGGAAGGTAGGTTTCGATGCTCTAGAAGCCGAGGAATTTAACTTCCGGTCTGAGCTCGATGCCATACGCCTCCCTCACCTTTCCGTGCACATGTCTGATAACCGCGGCAACGTCATCGGCCGAGGCAGTTCCGTTATTAACGATAAAATTAGCGTGAACGGGCGAAACTTCCGCGCCGCCAATCGAAAAACCCTTTAATCCACAATCCTCGATAAGCTTGCCCACACTCGCATCGGGCGGGTTGCGAAAGACTGACCCGCAGGATGCGCGACCCATGGGCTGCGTACGCTTGCGCCTCGTCAGGTACCGTTCCATGCGCTCGCGAATGTCGGCCTTGGGCGCCGGTTTAAGCTTGAGCACGCACTCGAGGATGATCTCATTGCGGGGAAGGCTACATTCGCGGTAGCCCCAAGTGATCTCGGACCCCGCATAATGCTTGATACCGGATGCCGGGTCAAACGTTACGACATCCTCAACCAGCGAGCCAATCCACTCGGTCCGTGTGCCTGCATTCATAGATATCGCACCGCCAACCGAGCCAGGGATGCCAACGGCAAACTCAAGGCCCGAGAGGCTACGCGACAGGGCATCGTTGACCAGGCGCGCAAACATCACGCCCGCACCGACCGTCAGCGTACAACCGTCATCGGCAACAACCGTGCGCTGAAACTCACGTCCGAGCGAAATGACGGCACCGCGATAACCGCCATCGGCAACCAGCAGATTGGAGCCCTTGCCGATGATGACCCACGGCACCTGCTCGCGATCGAGCACCGCCACGGCGCGGCGGAGGGCATGATAGCTATGGCACGTCACAAAGAGGTCGGCCTTGCCGCCGATACGATAGCTCGTATGACGCGCAAGGCGCTCGTCCTCGATCACATCCGTGTCGATCATACCCGAGAGCGCCATGACGGCGTTAAACAGACCCATTAGACTTAAGCGTCTTTCTTGGCAGTCAGATACTCGATAAACTCGGGACCGACGGTCGTAACGTCACCAGCACCCATAGTGAGCAGCAGGTCGCCCGCGCCCACCATCTGCTCGAGCTCCTGATTGAGCTCAAGACGGCTGGAGCAGTACACGACCTCCTTGCCAGGATGCTTGGCGCGCACGGTATCGGCGAGCATCTTAGAGGTGACGCCCGGAATGGGCATCTCGCCAGCCGAGAACACATCAATCAGCAGCAGTTTATCGGCATTGGCAAATGCATCGGCAAAGTCGTCGCACAGGGCCTGCAGGCGCGAATAGCGGTGCGGCTGGAACACGACGTCGACGTGCTTGTAGCCCAGCGACGAAGCAGCAGCAAGCGTCGCCTTGATCTCGGTGGGGTGATGGCCGTAATCATCGACCACGGTGATGCCATCGATATCGCCCACGTGGGTAAAGCGACGGCGGACGCCCTCAAAGCTCGAGAGCGCCTTGGCGGCGGCGTCGATGTCAAGGCCCAGGACATGGGCGACGGTGAGCACCGCCGTGGCATTGAGCATGTTATGGCGACCGGGATTGCTCTTGATCTCCACAGCGTGCTCAGTGCCGTCCTCAAAGCGAACGATAAAGTCGCTCTGGATGCCCTTGACATCCGGGTGCATGCAGGCGATGTCGTTGCTCTCGGCAAAGCCGTAGGAAAGCACGTGACGACCCGTCGACTTGGCGAGCTCGACCAGATGCGGGTCCTCACCGCAGACGATGACGGTGCCGTCCTCGCCCACCAGGCTCATGAATTTGGCGAAAGTCGCCTCGATCTCCTCGATACCCGAGTAGTGATCGAGGTGGTCGGCCTCGACGTTGGTCACGATGACCACGTTGGGGTTCAGGAACAGGAAGGAGCTGTCGGACTCGTCGGCCTCGGCGACAAAGTAGTCGCCCGAGCCGTTCTTGCCGTTCGTGTCATAGCCCTCGACGATGCCACCGATCAAGAAGCTCGGATCCAGACCCATGCGGTCGAGCATGGTGGCGCACATCGAAGACGTGGTGGTCTTGCCATGCGTGCCGGCAACAGCGACGGTGGTGTAGCCGTGGCCCAAAGCAGAGAGCATCTTGGCACGGGGCCACACGGGAATACCAAGCTCGCGAGCGCGCACGAGTTCAGGGTTGGACTCCGGAATAGCGGTGGAGACAACAACCACGTCGGGCTTGACCTCGTCGATCGTAGCGGCCTCATGGCCCACATGCACCTTCACACCAGCGCGGGTAAGCTGGCGAATATAACGTGACGTCTTAAGGTCGGAGCCGGTAACGGCATAACCGCGCTCGTGAAGAACGAGGGCGATGCCACTCATGCCGGCGCCGCCGATACCGATAAAGTGGGCGCTCTTAAACTCGGGCGCGGAGGTTGCAGTCTGGGAATCAGCCATGTGCTCGTGTACTCCTTGCGTAAACACTGCCTGTAACCCGTTAACTGTACCGCACCTACCGCATCAGCGCGAGGGCGACCGACGATATCCCGTCTAACTAACGCAAACCCTCTACCGCATCCGCCAGAAGAGCGGCGGCCCTATCCTGAGCCAGACCACGCGCCGCCTGACGCATGGCGTCGCGTGCCGCCGCGTCATCGACCAGGTGCAGCAGCTCATCGGCAAAGGCAGAACCGTCGATATCGGCATCGGCGCAGAGCACGCCGGCCCCGGCGTCGACCAGATAACGGGCATTGGTGGTTTGGTGGTCGGCCGTCGCATGCGGGTACGGCACGAGCACCGAAGGCACGGCGAGTGCAGCGATCTCGGCCACGCTCGATGCGCCCGAACGCGAGAGCACCAAATCGGCAGCAGCCAGCATATCGCCCATGTTGTCGATGTAAGGCTGGACGCGGTAACGCTTCGCCTCCTCGGGCGTCAGCGCCAAAGCGCGCTCGGTCTCCTCAAAGCCGTCGGCACCAGTCGAATGCAACACATAGAGGTTCTTGCGCGAAAGCAGCTCGTTTTTGAGCGAAACCACGCGCTCGTTGAGGTGCTGGGCGCCAAGTGAACCGCCAAAGACGAGCAGCAGCGTAGCGTCCTCGGGAACGCCAAGTGCCTTACGTCCGCGAGCGCGATCGCCCTCGATCACCGAGCGACGTACGGGGTTGCCGGTCATGAGCACGTGGTCAGGGTCACCTTCGCGCTCAAAGACCGAACGCGCTGCCGGCACCGAGATGCACACGCGGGCGGCGTGGGAGTTCATCATCTTGTTGGCCAGGCCCGGAACAGAGTTCTGCTCATGCAGCAGATACGGAACGCCCGCGCCCTTGCACCACCCCAGCAGCGGAACCTCGACATAGGCACCAAAACCAATGGCGGCATCGGGCTTGCCGACCTTTGAGAAATGACTGGCGAGCGCACGCTTGGCCTTGTTGACACGCCACAGCGAGGTGAGCGCCGTCCAAGGACGGGAGCGGTCGAAGCCCGTGACCGTAATGGGCACAAAATCAAACCCAGCCTCGGGGACCAGACGACCCTCGAGCTTGCGCGACTGGCCCACGAACACAACGTGGTGGCCACGGTCACGCAGCTCTTCGGCCAAGGCGAGCGCGGGGTTGATGTGTCCTGCCGTGCCGCCGGCTGCAATAGCAACGGTCATTTTATCGGTCATGGTAGTCCCTTCGTACACGCGGTCCCTGGTCGTCGGCGCGCAGACGCGCCGACGGGTCCGAGTTCAAATCGATTCGATTATATCCGCCGCCCGCGTTGCGAGGGCTGGGGCGCTGCGGACGACCTTGCGGAGCCGTTCGCGGGCGTGGACGAGCTGCCGGCTCGGATGCAGAACCATCCAGAACGGTAAAGCCGCTACGCGAAGGTCGTTCACCGCGCACGTGGGGCACGCCGGCGGTGCTCTCATCCATAACGGCAAAGCTCTCACGGCGGCGGTCATACTCATCGCGGCGGGCGCTCTCGTATGAAACGCGCAGGATCAACCCGGCAAGCATAAGCGACACAATAATCGACGAACCGCCGTAGCTAATAAACGGCAACGGTTTGCCCGTCATGGGAAATACGTTGAGGATGCCCAGCGCGTTAATCAAAAACTGCACCGCGAGAATGACCGCGGAGCCAGACGCCATAAGCGCGCCCCGACGATCGGTCGCCTGCTCGGCAATGCGAAACGCCGAGTAGATCAGCATCGCAAACACCAAGAAGAACAGCACAGTTCCGACAAAACCGACTTCCTCGCCAATGATGGCCAAGATGTAGTCGTTGTGTGCCTCGGGCAGATACGAGTACTTCATGGTTGAGTTGCCGATGCCACGGCCGAACAGACCGCCCGAGGCAAAGGCCATGATGGCAAGCGTGGCCTGATAGCCGTCACCATACTCGTCGGCCCAAGGGTTCAAGGCAACCTGAATACGCACCATACGGTACGGCTCTGCGACAAGCGCAATCACGATCACGAGAATGCCGAAGATTAGCACGCCGATGATAAATCTGGGGTCGAGACCCGCAAACAACGCCATGCACATGAGGGTCAACAGGATGATCAGGACAGTACCGAAATCGGGCTGGATAAAAATCAGAAAGAGCGAAATGCCCAGGTAGATGCCCATCTTGCGAAGGAATTCGTTGATGTTGCCACCGGGCGAAAAGAAGCGATCAAGCATGATGGCCGAATACGCAATGGCAAATGGCTTTAAAAACTCGGAAGGCTGGAACTGAATACCGGCGATGTTGAGCCAGCGCGTGGCGCCGCGGCTGCCGCTGCCCACCAAGAACACCAGAAGCAGTAGCCCTATCATGCCGATAAGGAAGATCCTGAGCACATCCTCCCCAAACCAGCTGTCCGGCAAAACGCGCACGATGGCAATCAGCGCCAGAACACCGACCACGGCAAACGCGGCCTGTCGACCCAGAAAAAACGTCGCCGAGCCATTCTCGTGCAGCGCCTCGACCGAAGACGCCGAGTACACCATCAGCAGGCCAAAGCATACCAAGGTAAACAAGCAGGCCATGAATATCAAACGGGGGCGCATGATACGGGCGGGAACGCCGGCAATATAGCGTTCGCTAAACGACTGCCCGCCGCGGCTGGAACGCGGTGTGATGCGCCGTGAGGAAGCACGGTCCGAGTCGGGCCTCCTCATACCTTGTCGGGGGCTCTCCTCTCTCACCGCAACCCCTATTCCATTTGTGATTTCGCTGTAGCGGCAAGCTGAGCCACGTAGTCCTTAAACACGCGGCCGCGCTCCTCATAGCCCGAGAACTCATCGAACGAAGAGCAGGCAGGTGAAAGTAAGATCACGTCACCACGGCTCGACAACGAACGAGCAACGTCCACGGCGTCGCGTAGGTCATCCGCCTGGGCGATATCCACATCGCCATCGACATCGGCCTCGTCCATAGCGGCGGTGAAGCGCTCGCGCGCATCGCCAAAGCAGACGACCGAGCGTACGTTATCCATAACGACGCGCGCGAAGTCCGTGAGCGGCGTGCCCTTATCGTGGCCGCCGAGCAGCAAGATCACGTCGTCATCGGGAAATGCCGTCAGTGCCTTCTCGACCGCATCGGTGTTGGTCGCCTTGGAATCGTTGACGTAGCGCACGCCGTCAATCTCGCCACACGGCTCCACGCGGTGCTCGAGCGGCTGGAACGAGGCAAGACCGCGGCAGACACCATCGACATCGGCACCGACCGCCAAGGCAGCCGTGGCAGCGCACAGGGCATTGATAACATTGTGATGGCCCGAGATCTTGAGCTCGGATGTAGCGATGAGCGGGGTCTCGACGCCCTTCAGACGCACGATCATCTTGCCATCGCGCACAAAGGCGGCATCCTCGCCCTCAGGCTCGTCAAAGGCAACCTTGCAGATGCGACGACCCGGCGTGTAGATGTACTCATCGAACTCGTGAATGCCGGCGTCTTCGACGTCGACAACCGCCAGATCGTCATCGACCATATTGTCAAACAGTTTAATCTTGGCAAGCGCATAGTTCTTATGGCTCTTATGCCAGCCCAAGTGGTCGGGAGTGATGTTGAGCAGCACCGCCACGCGGGGGTGGAGCTCGGTTGTCGTAGCAATCTGATAGCTCGAGAGCTCAGCCACAAACCACTCGTTGTGGGCTCGGCCGTCAATCTCGTTGACCGGCGGCTCGCCGATGTTGCCGACAGCAACGCTGGCCTCGCCGGCAGCCTTAAGCAGATAATCAGTCAGCGACGTGGTGGTCGTCTTGCCGTTGGTGCCCGTGATGGCAATCCAGTTATCGGGCGACAGGCGATAGGCAAACTCGGGCTCACCCATAATCTGGGCGGCATGCTCGCGCCCAGCCTTAAAGAAGCCCGAGAACTCCGAGATGCCCGGGCACGTCACGCATACGTCATAGGCGCCCTCGACCTGTTCGGTCCCATAGACAAACGACGCACCAGCAGCCTCGAGCGCACGCGTGGCGTCATTGGGCTCAGAGGTGCCACCGCCATACACGGTAACGGCACTTACGCGCTCGGGATGTGCCAGCGCCCAGCGGGCGACATCGAGACCGGATTTGCCCTGACCCAAAACGAGCAGGCTAAAGACATCAGCAAGAGACATGAAAGACCACTATCCCAACTGGAAGAACAGAGCAAGGCCAACGGCACCAAAGGCAGCAGCGATAATCCAAAAACGGATGACGACCTTGGTCTCGGCCCAGCCCTTCTTTTCGAAATGATGATGGATGGGCGCCATAAGGAAGACGCGCTTGTGCGTAAAGTGGAAGTAGACAACCTGAATCATGACCGACAGGGTCTCAACGATAAACAGGCCGCCGATGATAAGGGAGACGACCTCGGTGTTGGTCATGATGGACGTGCAGGCAAACGCGGCGCCCAGGGCAAGCGAGCCGGTATCGCCCATAAAGATGCTCGCCGGATAGCAGTTGAACCACAGAAAGCCCAAGCAGGCACCGGCACACGCGGTGCAGAAGATGGACAGGTTCACGTCTCCGTGCAAAAACGCCATGGCAGCCATGGCGAGCATGGCAATCATGGAGGTGCCGCCAGCAAGACCGTCAAGGCCATCGGTCAGGTTCACGGCATTAGAAAGACCGGCGATCATCAGCCAGCAAAAGACAATGTAGAGCCACGGGAACGAAAGGCCGCAGATGGTGGTCGAAAGCACGCCAAGGTCAATCGTCAGGCCGCCGGGAAAACGAATCTCGGGGGCGACGCCGCACCAGTTAACGGCAAGTACCGTAAAGGTGACACAGATAATGGTTAGGCCGATCATCTTGGCATGAGGCGTCAGACCGAGCGAGCGCCCATGCGTAACGGAGGTCAGGTCGTCGATCAGGCCCAGCACGCCAGTCGCCAGCGTGGCGAGCAGCACGAGCACGAGCTCGGTGGTGAGCTTGCCCCTCAGCAGGCAGGTCAGCGAAATCGCAACAAGGATGATGACGCCGCCCATGGTCGGCGTACCCTGTTTAATCAAATGACGCTTGGGGCCGTCGGCTCGGACCTGTTGGCCGATACCCTCGACCTTCAGCAGCTTGATCCACCACGGCATGAGCAGCAGCGCAATGGCAGCGGCGATGCCAAGCCCCAAAAAAGCCTGATACGTTGGATACGAGGGATTGCCGAACATGGGCTAGCACACACCTTCCACAAAGCGGTCGAGCTCAACAAAGCGGGAACCCTTGACCAGTACAACATCATGTTTTTCAAGCGCGCCGCCCATGCGGTCGAGCACCTGCTGATAATCGGAGAACACCTGGATGCGGTCCTCGTCCATGCCCATCATGCGCGCGGCATCGGCCATAAGCTGGGCCAGCTCACCACCCACGCACGCCAGCATGTCGAGCTTCTTGGCGGCCGCATAGGCGCCCACGAGCTCATGCATGCGAGGAGCCTCATCGCCCATCTCGCCCATCTCGCCCAGGATCGCCATGCGAGACCCCGTGCACGAAAGCGAGCACAGTAGATCGAGGCCAGCAGCCATGGATTCGGCACTGGCGTTATAGGAATCGTCGATGACGCGGGCACCGCTCTTGGCGCGCTTGATCTCCTGGCGGTGACCGGTGATCGTGAGGCCCCTAAAGGCAGCATCGATCTGCTCGGGCGTCACGCCCAGGCGATAGGAAACCGCGGCGGCCTTAACGGCATTAGGAACGGACTGCACGCCGGGGATGGCAAGCATGGTATCGATCGTCTCACCCTGGCCAAAATCGAGCGTAAAGACCGGACGTCCCTCGTCATCAACACGAATGTCGCGGGCACGGACCTCATCATCGTCCGAGACGCCGGCCAGCATCACATCGATACCAGCAGGCTGGGCGAACGTATCGCGAATGAACGGCGTAAAGTCGTCCTCACCGCCCAAAACCAGCAGCGGCAAGAAGTCGCCGGCGGCGCACATACCCTGGACAATCTCGGCCTTAGCGCGGGCGATGTTCTCGCGGCTGCCCAAAATGCCGATGTGAGAGGTACCAATCTTGCTTACGATGGCAAGGTTGGGATTGGCGGACTGGGACAGACGCTCAATCTCGTGGAAATGGTTCATGCCCATCTCGAGCACCAGGACCTCGGTATCGGCCGGAGCGGAAAGCACCGTGAGCGGCATGCCGATCAGGTTATTGAAATTGCCCTTGGTGGCCCAGACACGATAGCGCTTGGCGAGTACAGCGGCGAGCACGTCCTTGGTCGTCGTCTTGCCGATGGAACCGGTAATGCCAACGACCAGGCAGCCAAGCTCCAGGCGATACGTGTGCGCCAAACGCAGCAGAAACTCCTCGGGATCATCGGTCAGCAAGATGGCACAGCCCCTGTCCTGTGCCAGCGAGACCAGCTCGGCCTCGGGCTCACGCGTCATCACGACGGCGCCGGCACCCGACTGGACGGCACGGGAAGCAAAATCATTGCCGTCGACGTTTTCACCGGGAAAGGCGACGAAAATCGTCCCTTCCTCGACCTGGCGCGAGTCGATAACGCACCCGCGGCATACCCGATCGGCTTCTCCCGTCACGGTTCGGGCCCCTGTTGCGGCCGCGAGGTTGTTGACGGCGATCTCTATCATTGCAGCTCCCCTGTAAACCTAATAATGCTATCGGCGTATTGTATCCCAGCGCCGCGCATGCGTGGTGCAGGGCATGTGAACACCCTCATATGGGACAACAAACCAGGCCCCAAAGATTGTAACCCCCTACCTCGTGTGCGGGATACCCAGCACGTCGAGCGCGTTGGCCATAATGGACTGGAACGGCACCGCAGCGGCATCCGAGCCGCTCGGCGTTCCGTCGAGCGTGATATAGCACAGCACCTTGGGCGATTGTGCCGGTGCAAAGCCCATAAAGGACGACATATAGTTCTCCTTGAGGTAGCCGCCGTTCTCGTCGGCTCGTTCGGCCGTACCGGTCTTACCCGCCACGTCATAGCCGTCAACCGCGCCGCCAACGCCCGTTCCCTCGGACACGACCGTCTGCATGCACGATGTCACCTGGGATGCGGCATCCTCAGAAATCGCACGCTCGCCTTCGCCCCAGTCCTTCTCGTCGCCCTTGCTGGACTTATAGAAGTGCGGGGTCATCATCACGCCGCCGTTGGCGATACCGCCCACGGCACGTGCGATCTCAATCGGCGAGACGGACAGTGCCTGTCCAAAGCTCATCGAGCCCAGCGTGGCGCCGTCATACTGGTCACGCTCCTTGACGATACCCAGGCTCTCTCCCGGAAAATCGACACCCGAGCTGTGACCGATGCCCCACTTGTCCACATAGGCGGCAAAGTCGTCGGCACCGATCTTGCGCCCCACTAGGACAAAGCCCACGTTGGACGAACGGCGCATCATCTCGCGCACATCCATGGTCATGGCATAGTCGCGCTTGTCGGCATCGGTGACGGTATCGTCGCCCACCTTGATGCTCGCCGGCACCTCAAACGACGTACTCGATCGCACGACGCCCAAGTCGAAGCCGGCGCCCGCCACGAGCGTCTTAAAGACCGAGCCGGGCTCGTAGGCGTCGGTGACCAGGCGCAGATTCATATCCTCGGTCTTGGCATTCTCCAGATCGGTCTGGTCGTAGGTCGGGTACGAGCAGGCTGCCAAAATCTCGCCTGTCGTAGGATCGGTGACCAGCGCCGAGCCGTTCTTGGCCTTAGTCTTCTCAACTGCCTCTGCCAGGGCATCCTCGGCCGCACGCTGGATATTGACGTCGAGCGTCGTCACGATATCAACGCCGTCGACCGCAGCCACCTTTTTATAGGCACCGCCCGCGATATAGCTGCCGTCCCTCGCGCGCTCGCGTACGAGAGAACCGTTCGTGCCGGTCAGAAGCTTGTTGTATTGCTTTTCGAGACCCGTCAAGCCGTCGTTGTCTACATTCACTACACCCAGCACCTGCGATGCCAGATTGCCGTATGGATATACGCGCTTCATGGCCTGCTCAAAAAGCACGCCGGGCAGGTTCTTCTTCTCCAGCGCCGCAACATCGTCTTCGTCCACCTGGCGCTTGATATACACCCAGGTTCCATCGGACTCAACGAGCTTGCGGCAGGTCTTTTTATCGATTCCAGCTGCCTTGACCAGCGCCGACACCGTCTTGTCAACATCCTCGACAAGCTGCGGGTTCACGGCGATGTTGCGACATTCGACCGACGACGCCAGCACGTTGCCGTTGCGGTCGTAGATGGTGCCGCGTTTGGCATAGAGGGTCTGCGCAAGCAGGCGGCGCGCATCGGCGCGCTCGCGCAGTTTATCGGCTTCGACAATTTGATAGTCGGCAAGGCGAAAGACGCCCAAGCCCAAGCCAAGCCCGATGAAGCCCATGACGGCTTTGCGGCGAGGCAGAGGCGCGCCTGTGAGCCATTCGGTCGACGAACTCTTGCGCGACCTGGTGTTATGCACTTGAGGGCCGCCCGAGCCGCGAAGTCGCGACGCCGGGTCGTTGCCACGGGACCGCCCGGCGTTGTAAGATTGCCGACCCGTTCCTTGATAACCAGAACGTCCCCGCGACGAGGGACGTCCAGAACCGCGGCCCCCATCGGAACCGCGGCGATAGTCATTTGTCATACTCAGCTACCGTCTTGCTACTGAGCGGTCGCGGTCGCGTTGGCGCCCGCGGCTGCATCCTGCGAAAAGTCAAGTGTAACGCTCTCGCTGGGCTCCACCATGCCATAAGCGCCCGCAAGGTCGCGAATGCGCGTGTCGGCGCCATAGACCGAATGCATGACCTCCAGGTCGGAGCTCTCATCGGTCGCCTTTTCGAGCGTGCTGGTAAGCTCGGCGTTGCTGTTGAGCACCTGGGCCGTAACGCCGGCGAGCGCCACGCGGGCGACGCCGATCGTCATGAAGATAGCCGCAATGATGCAAAACGTTTTAAGAACGCTCATGAAAACCGGGCTTACCGCCTGGTTTGCCTGACGGCCCGCGCCCGTGTAGACATCAAAGCGCGGCGCGCGCTGCTCACGGGGAGCAACGGGGGCCTGCGGCGTCTCACGATAGGCGGGCATGGCGTTCATATCATAGGCGAGTGCTGCGCTTGAAGTGTTGTAGCCCATGATATGCCGCCTCCCATCCCGAGTACGTTGGTAGTGTGTTTAAGCTTCGTTTATGGTGCGAGCGGGAGGTCCAATATCGCGCGGTCGCGCCTACAGACGCTGCGCCACGCGGATTTTGGCTGATCTCGCCCGAGGGTTGCGCTCAACCTCATCAGGCTGGGCAACCAAGGGTTTGCGGGTGATGACCTTGAGTATCGGCACGTTGCCGCACACGCACACCGGAATCTCCGGCGGACACGTGCACCCCTGGCTCATCTCCTTAAAGTGGTTCTTTACGATACGGTCCTCGAGCGAGTGATACGAGATGACGCAGATACGTCCGCCCGGGTTGAGCCACCTGGTGGCGGCATCAAGCCCTCGTTCGAGCACATCGAGCTCGTGATTGACCTCGATGCGAATGGCCTGGAAACTTTTCTTGGCCGGGTGTCCGCCATGCCGACGAGCGGCAGCCGGGATACCCGCCTTGATGATCTCGACAAATTGGCCGGTGGTTTCGATCGGTTCTTGCTCGCGGCGGCGCACGATCTCGCGCGCAATCTGCGAGGCGAACTTCTCTTCTCCGTAGACGCGTAGAATCCGGGCGAGGTCGTGTTCGTTATAGGTGTTGATGACCTCAGCTGCGTTTAAGGTGTTATTACCCGGATCCATCCGCATGTCCAATGGGGCGTCCTCGTTATACGAAAAGCCCCTGCCAGGGATATCGAGTTGCGGTGACGAAACGCCCAAATCGAACAGGAAGCCATCGACCCCGGGCACCTCGGCCGAGCAAAGCAGCTCGTCCAAGTCGCCGAAGTTGCCCTTCAGCAGCTGGTGCGGAACGCCGGGAACCTCGCGGTCCAGACGGGCACCAGCGGCCTCGAGGGCCATGTCGTCCTGATCGACGCCGAGCAAAAGGCCCGTCTCCCCCACCTGCGCGGCCATCTTTACCGAATGGCCGGCACCGCCAAGGGTGCAATCGCAGACAACGGAGCCGCTCTTTAGCCGCAGCGACTCAAGCACTTCGCCGAGCATGACAGGTTCATGCCGATATTCTTGTGTCAAGATCCCACGCTCCATCCGTTACCCGTGCCTTGCCCTTACGAGAAGAAGAGGTCCAGCAGGGCCTCATCGTCATCGTCCTCATCGGCCGCGGCGCGATCCCAAACCTCAAGGTGGTCGTAGTTGCCCACAACCGTGACCTCGCGGTCGAGGTTCGCCTGCTTGCGGAGAGACTCGGAAAGACCGATACGACCGGCGCTGTCCACGTCCATCGACGTGGTGCGCTTGTTGATCGCCCTCATGAGCTTCTGGTCGTTGATGTCACGCGGGTTAAAACCCTCGTGGCCCTCACGACCCGCGAAGAGTCCTTCGACCCACTTATCGAAGGCCTCGGCAGAGAACACGTACAGAGCATCGACATCCAGGGCTTTGAACACGCGAACGTGCTCTCCAAGCTCCTCGCGAAGGAGTGCAGGCAGGGACAGACGACCTTTTGCATCGAGATTGCGCTCGTATGCACCCGTCATTCCCATGTGCGCCCTCCCCTCGGTTACTCAGATGGCACGTACGCGGGGAACCACCCCGCCTGTCGACGTCATCAATAATATGGGGAATCGCCCCATTTTTCAACACCTTTCCCCACCCCTTCCCCCACCCCGCCCACCACTCCACCCTCAATATGTTGTAAAACACCCCCGAGCATATGTTCGAGAACACAATATGTTGTGTTTGCAGCAAAGGCGTGATGCCACCTGTAGAACCACGCCCGCGAACCTCAACCTTCAAGTTGACCTTGAGGCGATTTTTACGTCCCTTTACACGCCGTTCACATCGCCCCCAAACTCCCCCACCCACGACACACACGGCCCACCACCGCGTCGGTGTCTGGCGAAAAATGGGACGGGCCCCAGATTGCCCATGCGCGCAAAAGTGCGTCTCGGCAATCTGGGGCCCGTCCCATTTAATATTTATAAATATGCAGGTCAGCGAGGTGCTAGCGATGTGCTAGCGGATGCGCCGCCAGATAGACCTCGGTCAGTTGCGTTCGGTCGACATGCGTGTAGACCTGCGTGGTCGAAATATCGGCATGGCCCAAAATCTCCTGCAGCACACGCAGGTCGGCACCGCCCGCGAGCATGTGGGTGGCAAAGGAGTGGCGCAAGGTATGGGGATGGAGCCCCACCAGTCCCACCTGGCGCCCGTAGCGCTCACAGATGGCATGGATGCCCTGGCGCGACAGACGGCGGCCGTTCTTATTTAAAAAGACCGCCGAGGTCTCGGTTCCGCGGGCATGGGCCGCCAAGCGAGAACGCCCCTCAGTTACATAGAGCGTCAGAGCTCGCGCCGCGCTTCCTACCAGCGGGGACAGGCGTTCCTTCGAGCCCTTACCACGAACGAGCACAAAGCCATCGTCGATATGGATATCGCCCACATCGAGCCCCACCAACTCGCTCACACGCAAACCGCATCCGTAGAGCACTTCCAAGATGGCATGGTCGCGCAAGCCCATCTCGCCCTCGGGGAAGTCTTGATCGAGCAGCGCCGAGACATCCTCCACCGATAGATACTCCGGCAAACGCTCAGCCTTTTTAGGCAGGCGCAACGCCGCCGTTGGATTTTGGGCCACAGCCCCATCGCGCACCAAAAAGGCATGTAGGCCCTTCACAGCCGCAAACGCACGCTCCACCGAGGCATCGGAATAGCCCCCATCGCGACGGTCGGCGACAAAGCCCTCCACGACCTGACGGGTCACCTCTTCAAAAGACACAATACCCGCCCGCTCCAGATAGGCGCAGTACGTCGTCAGGTCACGACGATAGGCCGCAATCGTGTTGCGCGCCAAACCCCGCTCGACCGCGAGGTAATCGAGATACTCCCCCGCCGCCACGGCGAGCGACGAGGGAGTAGCTTCGGTATGTTCCTTATTCGCCGGCACCCTTAGTCCGTAGCGAGGTTCATGGGCGTCACCTGCAGACGGTCGACACCCTCGTGCTGGCCGATCGAAGCGCGCACGAACTCGCGGAACAGCGGCTGCGGGTTGGTCGGGCGGCTCTTGAACTCGGGATGAGCCTGGGTTGCCACATACCACGGATGTACGTCGCGCGGCAGCTCGACCATCTCGACCAGGCGCTCGTCGGGCGACAGACCCGAGATAACCAAGCCGGCATCCTCGAGCTGGTCACGGAAGGCGTTGTTGAACTCAAAGCGATGACGGTGACGCTCGTAGACGAGCTCCTCGCCATATGCCTCGCGAGCAAGGGTATCGGCGGCGAGCTTGCACGGATAGGCGCCCAGGCGCATGGTGCCGCCCTTCTCGGTCACGTCCTCCTGCGAGCTCATCAGATCGATGACGCTAAACGGGCCGTCCGGATCGAACTCGGAGGAGCTGGCGCCGGCAAGGCCGACGACGTTGCGGGCGAACTCGCACACGGCCACCTGCATACCCAGGCAAATGCCCAGATACGGAATCTTGTGCTCACGGGCAAACTCGGCCGCGAGGATCTTGCCCTCCAGGGCGCGCTTGCCAAAGCCGCCGGGGACCAGGATGCCCGAGGCGTCGCCCAGAACCTCGGAGACATTCTGCTCGTCGAGGCTCTCGCCGTCGACCAGCTGGACGTCCACATGGCGATCGTAGAAGACGCCCGCATGGTGCAGGGCCTCGATAACCGACAGGTACGCATCGGGCAGCTGCGTGTACTTGCCCACGACGGCGATCTTCACCTTGTCGGCGTGATGGTTGGCGTGATTCTGTTTGCGCAGGAACTCATTCCACTCGCTCATGTCGCGCTCACGCGGGTCCAGACCCAGGCGCTCGCAAATGCGCAGGTCAAAGTCCTGCTCGGCAAGCAGCTGCGGAACATCGTAAATGCTCGCGCAGTCCTCGTTGGTAAAGACACAATCGGTGTCGACGTCGCAGAAGCTTGCGATCTTTCCGCGGATAGCGTCATCGATATGGTGGTCGGAGCGCAGCACGATGATATCGGGCTGGATGCCAAAGCTGCGGAGCTCCTTGACGGAATGCTGCGTGGGCTTGGTCTTGACCTCGTGGGCGGCGGCGATATAGGGAACGAGCGACACGTGGATGTAGCAGACGTTCTCGGGGCCGGCCTCCTTGCGGTACTGACGGATGGCCTCGACAAACGGTTGGGACTCGATGTCGCCGATCGTGCCGCCCAGCTCGGTGATGACTACATCGGAGCCGGTCTGCTCCTCGATGCGGCGGAACTTGTCCTTAATGGCATTGGTGACGTGAGGAATCACCTGCACGGTACCGCCCAAAAAGTCGCCGCGACGCTCGCGGGCGATCAAGCTCTTATAGATGGCGCCGGTCGTAAAGTTGGAATCGCGGGTCAGGTTCTCATCAATAAAGCGCTCGTAATGACCCAGGTCCAGGTCGGACTCGTAACCATCCTCGGTAACGAAGACCTCACCATGCTGGAAGGGGCTCATGGTACCGGGGTCGACGTTCAGATACGGATCGGCCTTCTGCATCGTTACTTTGTAGCCACGCGACTTGAGCAGACGGCCCAGCGAGGCCGCGGTGATACCCTTGCCCAGGGACGAAACCACGCCACCGGTTACGAACACATGCTTGGTCATATTGAGTTACCTGCGCTTCCCGTAGAAGTTGTTTATCCACATCTTACGGGTCTTCATTGTAATACTCGCGCCGCGGACCGTCCGCAATTTTTCTCGCGTGCGATTGCATTTCTCGATCTTGAAACAAAACGCCGCCCGGTTTCCCAGGCGGCGTCGCTATGGCAAGGGTTACATGCTGCTATCGATCAGCAACCTCGTCCTCAAGCATTTCTTGAACGAGCATGCCGGTACGGACGCCCTCAAGATACCACTCACCACGTTCGGTGAGGCAAATGCCATTTGCAAGCTGACCGCCGTCGTCGCTATAACGCGAGACGACATCAATCATACCTTCGGAATCCAAGCGATCGATTGCGGCGCGGGCACGATACGGCGAAACCCCCACGCGCTCGGCAAGCGTTTTGCGCGAGAAACCATACGGCCCGCCATTGTCTTCGGTTTGCTGGTCGATCTCCATCAACACCAGCACCTCGACACGCTTCATATCGTTGACACTCGCACGACCCTTGCCCGCCATAGCAGCCTCCTCAAACCGAGCACGAGCATCTAACGCGCCGTGCGCGACCGACACACCTCACGATGGCAGGTAATATCCATCATGCGGCATCCCGCTAAGGATGAAACAGTTACGGTTATTGTATACCGCTCAAATTGTTTCTAGGCAGGTAAACAGCTATTTTTCGCCGAAATAGACGCTTTATTGATCAAAAAGCCGTACCGGGCGCTAACCCGATACGGCCAAAATGCAATGCAATTACCGCGGTGCTTCAAACTTAGCGATGGAAGAAACCGCGGCGCTCAAACTTGGGCTCGCAGCACACGTTGATGCCCAACTTGCGCAGTACCGTCTCGTCCGTCGGCGAGATAATCACGCTAAAGAAGGCATCGCAACCGCGCAGCTGCTCCAGGCCCGAAAGGACGCGAGCGGCCGTCTCACTCGTGGCCGAGGTGATCGACAGCGCCATAAGCGTCTCGTCGGTGTGGAGGCGCGGGTTTTTGCTGCCCAGGAAATGCGTCTTGAGCTTGCTGATGGGCTCGATCGCCTCATCGCTAATGACCTCGAGCTCAAGGTCGACGCCCGAGACATGCTTGAGGGCGTTCATAATGAGCGAACTTGCGGCGCCCAGGCGCGTGGAGGTCTTACCGGTCACCACGGAGCCATCGGGCATGACCATGGCACCCACGGGACCACCCGTCAGCTGCTCCCTGGTGAGGGCCGCCGAGCGCGCCGGTGAGTAGTTCTTATCGATGCCGGCTTTCTTCATAATAATCTTGAGACGGTCGACTTGCTCATCGCCCACGCCGGTACGGCGCACATTTTCGACCGCGGTAAAGTAGCGGCGAACGATCTCCATCTTGGAAGCGTCGCGGCAGGCATCGTCATCGGTGATGGCAAAGCCGACCATATTGACGCCCATGTCCGTAGGGCTCTGGTAGGGGCTCTTGCCCAGGATCTTTTCCATCAGGGCACGGACTACCGGGAAGGCCTCGACGTCGCGGTTGTAGTTGACCGTGGTCTTGTTGTAGGCCTCCAGGTGGAAGGAGTCGATGATATTGGCGTCATCGAGGTCAGCCGTGGCGGCCTCGTAGGCAATATTGACCGGATGCGTCAGAGGAAGATTCCAGACCGGGAAGGTCTCGAACTTGGCATAGCCGGCGGCCGTGCCATGCTTGTGCTCGTGATAGAGCTGAGACAGGCAGGTGGCAAGCTTGCCCGAGCCAGGACCGGGGGCAGTGACCACAACGAGCGGTCGGGTGGTCTCGACAAACTCGTTCTTGCCATAGCCATCGTCGGACACGATCAGATCGACATCGTGCGGATACCCCTCGATGGGATAGTGCAGCTTGGCGGGAATACCGAGCGCGTTCAGGCGGTTGCGGAACACATCGGCAGCGGGCTGGCCGGCGTACTGGGTGATGACCACAGCCGCGACGGCAAAGCCGTTGCCGCGGAACAGGTCGACCAGGCGCAAAACGTCCTCGTCATAGGTAATGCCCAGGTCACCGCGAGCCTTGTTCTTCTCGATGTGGTTCGCGTTAATGGCGATGATGACCTCGACGTCGTCGGCTATGCTCTTGAGCATGCGAAACTTGCTGTCCGGCTCAAAACCCGGCAGCACGCGGCTCGCGTGATAGTCGTCAAACAGCTTGCCGCCAAACTCCAAATACAGCTTGCCGCCAAACTGCGAGATGCGCTCCTTAATATGAGCGGCCTGCAGCTCGATATATTTCGCGTTGTCGAAACCCTGGCGCATGTATGGCTCCCGTCCCGTTTCGTAAATTAAGTTCCTACGCGATTATAACGGAGCCTGCCCTCCCCGATGCCCAGGCCATCAACAGGCACCAACCAAACACGCCATCGATAAGTTGCGGTGAAATAGCTCCTGTTTAACCCCTCAAGACGGCCAAACGGGAACTATTCCACCGCAACTTCCCCTTTTGGCGCAAAGTAACCTGACCCCTTTGCACCAACAGCAGAAACGTCGCGGGCAGAGAACGAACAGCGAACAGACACCAGAGCGAGCAAGCCGCCCCCTGCGCCAACAATGGCAGCGCCGCAGGTTGAGCATAAGTCAGCGAAAGCCCACCAGAGCGAGCAAGGTGACGTGAAAGAGGAGGGCATAGGCCTTTTGGCCATGCCCGACGATTGAACGTCAGATTGCCGCTCTGGCGGGCTTGCAGCGTCGAGTGGTTCCGGCGTTTGGTAAAACGCCGGAACACAAGAGCGCCCCCTCCCGCGCACGGAACGGAAGGGGGCTAAAGGTAGGAGTCTACCGGTGGGTTTACCCCACCGGACAGACGATGACCAGGTGATCCTCTACAGGATCGTCAAGGTTTCCGTGGGGTACCCGTTGGGTACTTAGATCAACACGCAGGCGACGGTCAGGATGATGGCGCAGACGACAGAGAGCGCGACGATGAGCTTAAGGGCAAACTTGAGCCAGGTCGTCCACTCGATCTTGGCCAGGGCGAGACCGCCCATGATGGCGCCGGAGGTCGGGGTGAACAGGTTCACGACACCGATGGCGGCGGAGAAGATCATGACCATGACCTCAGGCGAGAAGCCGAGCTTAACAGCCAACGGTCCCATGATGGGCATGGAGACGGTGGCCATACCGGAGGTCGAGGGGATCAGGAAGGACAGGCCGAAGTAGACCAGGAAGCTCATGGGAGCGAAGATCACGCCGGACAGGCCAGCCAGAGCATTGGCGGCAGCGTCGAGGACGAAGACGTCGAGGCCGGTGTTAGCCATGAGGACGGAGATACCACGGGCGAGGGCGATGACGAGAACAACGGACATCATGTCGGCAGCGCCGGTGATAAAGGTGTTAACGATCTGCTTCTCGGACAGGCCACCGATGATACCGATCAGGACGGCCATAAGGAAGAACCAGGTGGAAGCCTCGTCGAAGTACCACTGGCCAATGGGCAGGCCGGTGATCAGGGCAGACCAGCCCTGGACGACGGCGTTACCGTCGGCGTCGTAGACAGCGCCAGCGTCGAAGAAGTTAGCGACGCCCTCGTTGAGGTCGGCCAGCGGAATGAAGCCGACGATCATGACGACGAAGGTGAAGGCGAAGGCAATCAGAACACCCTTCTGACGACCGGTGAGCTTGACCTCCTTGTGGACCTCGGAAGCAGCCTTGCCGTGAGCCTCTTCGGCGTCCTTGAGCTCCTGCATCGACAGGATGGTGGAACCCTTGTCAGCCTTGACCTTCTTGGCGTAGCTCATCACGAAGAAGATGGACATAGCGGTAGTGACAATCCACAGGACGGCACCGAGGCCGATGATGATGGACTGGTTGACCTCAATGCCAACGCCGGTCAGAGCGTCGACGGCAGCGCCGACGGCGAACGGGTTAACCGTGGAGCCCAGGCAGCCGCAGCCAGCGCCGAGCAGGACGGTAGCGGCACCGACCATGGGGTCGAAGCCAGCGGCCATCATGGTAGCGGCGAGCAGGGCGTAGAAGGGAACGGTCTCCTCGCACATACCATAAGTGGTACCACCGAGGGAGAAGATGAGCATCAGCACGGGAATGAGCATAATCTCGTTGCCCTTAAGCTTCTGCACCAGAACGGCGATGCCGTTGTCCAGGGCGCCGGTCTCGGTCATCATACCGAGGAAGCCGCCCAGGATCATAACGAAGAGGCAGACGGGCAGAGCGTCAGCGAAGCCCTTAATCGGGGCGGTGCAGAAATCGCTCAGACGGGCGGCAGTAACCGCGCCGCCGGACGTGCCGGAGACGATAACGGTAATCACTGCGACAATTGCCAGCAGAGCAAGAAGAATGGTGAACGATGAAGGCATACCGCGCTTTTTCTTAGCGGTCTCAGTCATAGTTCTCATCCCCCCTTCATAAATCATTTACTGATCTCGCCAGAAGCGGCTCTTCCGTGCCGTGCCTGCCGCTTGATGCGAGATTATTACCAGATAAAACTGCTCGGGGTGTGCAGCAATACACCCCGAGCGAGATGCTAGATGCTCTTACTTGAGCGTGGCGTACATGACAGCCTTGATGGTGTGCATGCGGTTCTCGGCCTCGTCGAAGACCTTGGAAGCGGGGCTCTCGAAGACCTCGTCGGTGACCTCCTGCTCGGTGATGCCGAACTGCTCGCACTTCTCGGCGCCAATGGTGGTGTTGGTGTCGTGGAAGCTGGGCAGGCAGTGCAGGAAGATGGCACCCGGGTTGGCCATAGCCATGACCTCGGAGGTGACACGATACGGGGTGAGCTGAGCGATGCGCTCGGCCCAGACCTCGTCGGGCTCGCCCATGGAGACCCACACGTCGGTGTAGATAACGTCGGCACCGGTGACGCCGTCCTTGACGTCGGTGGTCAGCTTGATGGTGCAACCGTTGGCCTCGGCGATGGGCTTGCAGGCCTCGATGACGTCGTCGGCGGGCATGCACTCCTCGGGGCCGCAGGCCACGAAGTTCATGCCGAGCTTGGAGCAGACGACCATGAGGGAGCGAGCGACATTGTTCTTGCAGTCGCCCATGAAGACGAGGGTCTTGCCCTTGATGTCGTAGTTGAAGTTCTCCTGGACGGTCAGGATGTCGGCGAGCATCTGGGTGGGGTGCCACTCGGTGGTCAGGCCGTTCCACACGGGCACGCCGGACTTAGCAGCGAGCTCCTCGACGTCGTCCTGGGCAAAGCCACGGAACTCGATGCCGTCATACATGCGGCCGAGAACGCGGGCAGTGTCCTCGATGGACTCCTTCTTGCCCATCTGCGACGAACCCGGATCGAGGTAGGTGACGCCCATGCCCAGATCCATGCCACCGACCTCGAAGGCGCAGCGGGTACGAGTAGAGGTCTTCTGGAAGAGCAGAACGATGTTCTTGCCCTCGAGATAGCGGTGCGGAACGCCAGCGCGCTTCATATCCTTGAAGTTCTTGGAGAGCTTGAGCAGGTACTCGATCTCCTCGGTGGTGAGATCGAGAAGCTTGAGGAAGCTACGGCCGGAGAGGTTAACACCCATGGTTCGATTCCTTTCGAAGAAATGAATTACGTAAGTATTAGTGTTGCCCGTTTAACGGGCGAAGCCGGTGCGGTTGTAGGGGGACCGCACCGGAACGTTAAAGACTTAGAGGTCCTCGCGCCAGAAGGGCATGCTCATGCAGCGCGGGCCGCCGCGGCCGCGGGAGAGCTCGGCGGAGGGCACGACGAGAAGGTCCAGGCCCTCCTTGTACAGCACGTCGTTGGTGACGGTGTTGCGGGCGTAGACGCAGATCTTGCCGGGCTCGACGCACAGGGTGTTGGAGCCGTCGTTCCACTGCTCGCGGGAGGCCGCGATCGGGTCGCCGCCGCCGCAGGGGATCAGCTTGACCTGGTCGACGCCGGTGGCGTCCTCCAGGACGTGCTCGAGGGTGTCCTCGATCAGGCGGATGTTCACGTCGCCCGGGTTCTTGCCGGCGGTCAGCTCGTAGACGCGCAGGGTGCCCATGATGGCGGGGTGGATCGTGAACTTATCGACGTCGATCTGGGTGAAGACCGTGTCGAGGTGCATGAAGGCGCGCGAGACCGGGATGTCGAAGGCCAGGATGCGCTCGACCTTGGAGTCGGAGTTCCAGAAGATGTTCTGGGCCATGACGTCGATCGCGGCGGCCTGGGTGCGCTGGGAGATGCCGACGGCGAGGGTCTTCTCGTTGATGTTCAGCACGTCGCCGCCCTCGGTGTGGAACTGGCAGTCGCGGCGGAAGTACAGCGAGACGTCCTTGTAGTCGGGGTGGTACTTGAAGATGTACTTGCCGTACAGGGTCTCGCGGTTGCGGGTGACCGAGTACATGCGGTTGAGGTTGACGCCCTCGCCGATGACCGCGAACGGGTCGCGGGTGAAGTAGAGGTTGGGCATCGGGTCGATGATCAGGTCGGACTCGGACTCGGAGTTGACCAGGGAGTCGAGGGTCGTGGACGCCGTGAGGGGCATGTCGATCTCGGACTTGGTCATGCCGGCCATGGTCTTCTTGACGAACTCGAGGTTGTCCTCGATGGAGTCCAGCTTCTCGCGGACGATCTGCGGCATGTGCTGGCCGCGGATGCCGGCCTCGGCGATGTACTGGTCGGTGAACTCGGCGCGGGCGCCGGGGACCTGGTCGAACACCTCGGCGACGAGGTTCTCGAGATAGAGGACCTCCACGCCCTGGTCCCTCAGGATCTGGGCGAAGGTGTCGTGCTCCTGCTGCGCGACCTCCAGGAACGGGACGTCGTCGAACAGGAGTCGCTCGAGCTCGTCGGGCGGCAGGTTGAGGAGCTCGTCGCCGGGACGGTGCAGGCAGACCTTCCTGAGCTTGCCGATCTCGGAAGGCACGTGCAGACCTTTCGTCATGGCCTCCTACCTTTCTTTCGGGCCCTTGTCAGGGCCGATTCGTTAGCGCCCCTCCGTGTGAGGCGTTATTGCTGACGACATATTTATATCCAAAATCAGCTCATACTTCCACCTTGCCCCCGAACGGTTTTTTATAGGGGGTGAACGGCATACACATATACTTCACGCATGGCACACTTCATCTTAATAAAGCGTATTTACGTGCTTAAACGCGTTTTAATCCTAAAATCAAATGGAACTAAACTTTGTTAAACCATCCTCAAATTGCATATTTCCAATAAAGCTATGAATAGAATTAGCGGTTCACACCGCGTCTCAACCATTTTCATTTTTATTCAGAAAAAAGTTTGTCCTATTCATTTCTGATAAATAAATTACCGTTTACCAGACGCTTGATACCGTTCACCGGAAACTCAGTATAAGGCCCAGCGGATACCGCCTCGCTTTACGGCCCCGTTTGTAACAACTTGACTTCTCGGTATAGAAAAACGGACCCGCTTCCCCTAGGGAAACGGGTCCGTTTTCGATTATCTTCGGCTAATTTGGATAAGGCCCCCGAAGACCATCGGAATCCTAGCGATCGAACTCCGCCAGTGCCTCGCCCAAAAGCCTCAGGCCCTCGCGCAGAACGTCCTCGCTCGCGCAGTAGCCCAGGCGTGCGCCGCAGGGAAGCTCAAAACGGCTACCGGGGACCAGCAGCACTCCCCTCTCGGACAGCAGGCGCCTGCAGAACTCCTCGTCATCCTCGGGAATATCCAGCTGGATAAACGAGGTGGACACGCCCTGCGGGGCCGTCCAGGAAACGCGATGCTGCGTATCGATCCAAGCCTGCGCGATATCGCGGTTGCCAAACACGATCTTGCGATTGCGCTCGAGAATCTTATCCTTGTGCTCAAGCACATAGGTCGCCAGGGCGTCGTTGAACACACCGACGCAGATCATGGTGTAATCGCGATAGGTGCGGATGCGGCTGGATATCTCTTCGTCTGCCAGGACCCAGCCCACGCGGGCCGCAGGTGTCGAATAGGTCTTCGACAACGAGTTGGTGACAATGGCCCTCTCGTACACGTCGACCATCGACATAAAGGACTCAGTGTTTTCGAGCGGCAGATATACCTCGTCGCACAGCACGTAGGCGCCCACCGAGCGGGCGATCTCGGCAATCTGGCCGAGCATATCGGCATCGAGCACCGTACCGATGGGGTTAGATGCGTTGTTGATGCAGATGAGCTTGGTGTTGGGACGCACCAAGCGCTTGAGTTCCTCGATATCGGGCTTCCAGCCGAGTTCCTCGCGAAGCTCCCAATACTCGACCTCGGCGCCCAGCGTGCGCGGAATCTCGTAGAGCGGCGCGTAGGTGGGCCACTCGGCGATAACATGGTCGCCGGGCTCGACCACAGCCATGATGGCGTTGAGGTTAGCGCCCGTGCAGCCATTGGTCTGCAGAATGTGATCGGGATTGACCTCCCGACGATACAGCTTGGCAACCTCGGCCTTAAACTCCGGCGAGCCCTCGATCCAGCCGTAGTTCATCTTCTCGCGGTCCAGGCGCTCGTAGAACGTGGCGCCGTCCTGTTCATCGAGCGCGCGCAGCTCGCCCATGGTGAGCGACGAGATCGTCGACTGGGCGATGTCCCACGTGGCGCTCTTCTCCCAAACGTTGAGCCATTCCTCAACGCCAATCGTCTTGATGTCCATGGCCAAGCTCCTTACAAAAGCAGTCATCCAATCGTGTTGACGTTCCTCATACAAGATTGGGGCGGTGCGAAAACCCGCACCGCCCCAATGGGAGACATCTAATGGCAGCTAGATGTATGTATTATGACCCGTACGAGTCCTTGAAGACCTTAGAGGTCCTCGCGCCAGAAGGGCATGCTCATGCAGCGCGGGCCGCCGCGGCCGCGGGAGAGCTCGGCGGAGGGCACGACGAGAAGGTCCAGGCCCTCCTTGTACAGCACGTCGTTGGTGACGGTGTTGCGGGCGTAGACGCAGATCTTGCCGGGCTCGACGCACAGGGTGTTGGAGCCGTCGTTCCACTGCTCGCGGGAGGCCGCGATCGGGTCGCCGCCGCCGCAGGGGATCAGCTTGACCTGGTCGACGCCGGTGGCGTCCTCCAGGACGTGCTCGAGGGTGTCCTCGATCAGGCGGATGTTCACGTCGCCCGGGTTCTTGCCGGCGGTCAGCTCGTAGACGCGCAGGGTGCCCATGATGGCGGGGTGGATCGTGAACTTATCGACGTCGATCTGGGTGAAGACCGTGTCGAGGTGCATGAAGGCGCGCGAGACCGGGATGTCGAAGGCCAGGATGCGCTCGACCTTGGAGTCGGAGTTCCAGAAGATGTGCTGGGCCATGACGTCGATCGCGGCGGCCTGGGTGCGCTGGGAGATGCCGACGGCGAGGGTCTTCTCGTTGATGTTCAGCACGTCGCCGCCCTCGGTGTGGAACTGGCAGTCGCGGCGGAAGTACAGCGAGACGTCCTTGTAGTCGGGGTGGTACTTGAAGATGTACTTGCCGTACAGGGTCTCGCGGTTGCGGGTGACCGAGTACATGCGGTTGAGGTTGACGCCCTCGCCGATGACCGCGAACGGGTCGCGGGTGAAGTAGAGGTTGGGCATCGGGTCGATGATCAGGTCGGACTCGGACTCGGAGTTGACCAGGGAGTCGAGGGTCGTGGACGCCGTGAGGGGCATGTCGATCTCGGACTTGGTCATGCCGGCCATGGTCTTCTTGACGAACTCGAGGTTGTCCTCGATGGAGTCCAGCTTCTCGCGGACGATCTGCGGCATGTGCTGGCCGCGGATGCCGGCCTCGGCGATGTACTGGTCGGTGAACTCGGCGCGGGCGCCGGGGACCTGGTCGAACACCTCGGCGACGAGGTTCTCGAGATAGAGGACCTCCACGCCCTGGTCCCTCAGGATCTGGGCGAAGGTGTCGTGCTCCTGCTGCGCGACCTCCAGGAACGGGACGTCGTCGAACAGGAGTCGCTCGAGCTCGTCGGGCGGCAGGTTGAGGAGCTCGTCGCCGGGACGGTGCAGGCAGACCTTCCTGAGCTTGCCGATCTCGGAAGGCACGTGCAGACCTTTCGTCATGGCCTCCTACCTTTCTTTCGGGCCTTTCGGCCGAATCTCTCAGCGCCCTTCCATAGCGGACGCTGCTTGCTGACAGCTCTAGTTATATCCAAATTCCACCCGCAATTCCACCTCGCCCCCGAACGGTCAACAAAGTGCGATGAACGGTATATCGCATGAGATTCCCCCATAATGTACTTCGGCGTTCTAAAGTAACTTTTCTAAGGTAAACGCTCTTTTTTCCTAAAAACTATTTGCAATTGCATCTCTAAACTTTTGATTCAGAATTGCATAGCTAAATCGGTTTTATGTATATAAATGATGTTTGTTTACGTTTCCGCCTGCATTCAATGATATTCAGCTATCCATCATTCTTATTCACACTTACGTACCAGTTGAGTGAGGATATAGACCGCTTGCAGACGAGCAGGGCGTCAGTCCTATGACTTGTCAGCGTAAGAAGTAGGTAAAGATACCGTTCGCACAATACGTCCGTGCCACAAGTCGACTAAATTGAGACAATAGTGAATAGGGTTAGGCTACCGTCCCCTGCGGGGACTGAACGGACAGATGCATATGCCGAGCAAAATCGAAAAAAAGCAAGCCGCCGCAAAGCTGCGCAAACCGCCTCGCGACTTCTCGTACACGCAGAACCGAGAGCTCAGCTGGCTACGCTTTGACAACCGTGTGCTTGACGAAGCCTTCGATGAGACCGTTCCGCTGTTCGAGCGTCTAAAGTTCGTGTCGATTTTCGAGTCTAACCTCGACGAGTTTCTCATGGTGCGCGTGGGCGGCCTGTCCGATCTGGCAGAGCTCAAAAAGCAACCTGTCGACAACAAGAGCAATATGACCGCCTCCGAACAGGTCGATGCTGTCATGGCCGAAATGCCCGGGCTCCTTACCCGTTGGGAGTCCATCTTTAAGAGCATCGAGGGCAAGCTCGACACCTTGGGCGTTCACCGCGCCCGCATCGATTCGCTTACGCCCGAGGAGCGCACCTTTGTAACCCGCTACTTCCAGGCCTACGTGTCGCCGGTCATCTCGCCGCTGGTCATCGATCCTCGCCACCCCTTCCCCAACCTACGCAATGGCGCGCTCTATCTGGCCTGTGGTCTGGACGGCGCCACCGACGAGGAGAGCCTGCTGGGCCTTATCGAGATTCCCACCTCGATGAACCGCGTGGTCGAGATCCCCTCGCCCACCGGCACCTACTCCTACATCTTGCTCGAGGACGTCATCCTCGCCTGCCTGGACAGCTGCTTTGGCTCCTATAAGCCGCTGGATCGTGCGCTGATCCGCGTCACCCGCAACGCCGACATCGATCCGGACGGCGAGGGCGTCGAAGAGGAAGAGGACTACCGCCAGCACATGAAGCGCATCCTCAAGAAGCGCCTGCGTCTGCAGCCGGTAGTGCTCGCGGTCTCGGGGTCGCTCGAGAAGGCAACGCTCAAGACCATCCGCAAGGCGCTCGAGCTTTCGCGCCGCTCTGTCTTTACCTGCGATATCCCGCTCGACCTGGGCTACGTCTTTGGCATTGAGGGCAAGATTCCCGAGCACCTGCGCAACGAGCTGCTCTTTACGCCGTTTAGGCCGCAGCCCAATCCCACCATCGACATGACCCGCTCCATCCGCGAGCAGGTGCTGCAGCACGACAAGCTGCTCTTTTATCCCTACGAGGCCATGAACCCCTTCCTGGATCTGGTGCACGAGGCCGCCTACGACCCCGAGTGCATCTCGCTGCGCATCACGCTCTACCGCGTGGCCAAGCAGAGCCGCCTGTGCGAGTCGCTGATCGACGCTGCTGAGAACGGCAAAGAGGTCACGGTGCTCATGGAGCTCCGCGCCCGCTTCGACGAGCAGAACAACATCGAGTGGGCCGAGCGTCTGGAAGAGGCAGGCTGCACCGTCATCTACGGCTCCGAGGGCTTTAAGTGCCACTCCAAGATCTGCCAGCTCACCTATCGCGAGGGCATGGCGCTCACCCGCCTCACGCTTTTGGGCACCGGCAACTTTAACGAGAAGACGGCCAAACTCTACAGCGACTTTATGCTCATGACAGCCCATCCCGGCATCGGTGAAGACGCCAACCTGTTCTTCCGCAATCTGTCGCTGGGCAACCTGCGCGGCGACTACCGCTTCCTGGGTGTGGCGCCCGTCGGACTGAAACCGCTCATCATGCGCGGGCTTGACCGCGAGATTCAGCGCGCTCTCGCTGGCGAGCCCGCCCGTGTGTTCTTTAAGCTCAACTCGCTCACCGACCGCGAGGTCATCGACAAAATCGCCGAGGCATCGTGTGCCGGCGTGCGCGTAGACATGATCATCCGCGGCATCTCGTGCCTCAAGCCCGGTGTTCCTGGCAAGACCGAGAACGTGCATGTCCGCTCCATCGTCGGACGCTTTTTGGAGCACGCGCGCGTCTATGCTTTCGGCGTGGACTCGGACATGATTTACCTGAGCTCGGCAGACATGATGACGCGCAACACCGAGCACCGCGTGGAGATTGCCTTCCCCGTGCTCGACCCCACCTGCCGCGCCCTAGTGCACGAGTACATGGGCATGCAGCTGCGCGACAACGTGAAGGCTCGCAGCCTCACGAGCGACGGCACCTGGGTCCCCGTGGAGCGTGCAGAGGGTGAGAAACCCTTCAACTCGCAGGAAGCCCTGCTGGAGCGTGCCTATCGCAACGCTGAGCCCGCGCCCGAGCCCGTCATTGAGGCGAAACCCGCCCCCGAGCCCGAGCCGCAGCCGGTAGCACCCAAAGTCCAAGAGGTCCAGGCGACCGTCATTGAGCCCGAGCCTGCACCTGCACCTCAGCCCGAGCCGCAGGCAGCTAAGCCCGTGCCCGAGACGAGTGCCCGTCGCAAGAAGCCCGCTGGCACGACCAAGGCCATCGAGCGCCATCGCCCCGGCCGCGTGCGCATGGGCCTGGGTCTGATCGGCCTGGGTCTTAAGACGCTCATTACCGGCAAGACGAAATAGTCGTTTGTAGAAGCAGTTTGTAGAAGCGCCCCGCATTTGAGGAAAGCCTCGGATGCGGGGCGCTTTTCCCTGCTACCATGGTGCGAACAACAACGCGAATGACAGGCAGGAATATGAAGCTCACTATAGAATCGATGACCTACGGCGCCGACGGGCTGGCGCACGCCGACAACGGCAAGGCCGTCTTTGTGCAGGGTGCCGTGGCAGGCGACACCGTCGAGGCCGAGGTCGTACAGGACGGCAAGTCATTCATGCGCGCCCGCACCACCGAGATTCTGGAGCCAAGCCCCAATCGCATTCAGCCTCCCTGCCCCTTCGTGGGCATCTGCGGCGGCTGCTCGTGGGGCAATCTCTCACGCACGGCACAGCTCGCCGCCAAGGAGCAAAACCTGCGCTCCACGCTCGAGCGCATCGGCAAGTTCGCTCCTGAGCTGGCAGATGAGTTGGTACAGCCCATCTGCCACACCAAGGACGACTGGGGCTACCGCAATAAAATCGAGCTCGAACCGACCGTCGTCAACGGTCGCGTGCGCCTTGGCATGCACGGTGTCGACCCCAGCAAAATCGTGACCGTCGATATGTGTCCGCTGTTCGATAAGCGCTTCCCGAAGGCACTCAAATCGGTCGTCGGCGCACTCAACTATCTAAGCGGCAGCCATGACTTGGGGCTCGAACGCGTGGGCATTCGCGCATCGCGCCGCACCAAGGCACTCGAGGTCGCACTCTGGACGCCCACAGGCTCTTTTCCGCGCTCGCAGGTCTCCCGCGTGCTGGCGGACGCCGCTCATCCTACGAGCATCGTACGCGTGATGAGCAAGGGCGAAAAGAAGGCCCGCCGTGTCTCCAAGGTCGAAATGCTCGCCGGAGAGGGCTCATGGACCGAGAATATCGCCGAGGATCAGATGCGCTTGTCTGCCCCGTCTTTTTTCCAGGTCAACACCAAGGGTGCCGAGATTTTGATCGATCTTGTCATGGAAGCGCTCGACCCGCAGGAAGACGAGCTTGCCGTGGACCTGTACTGCGGTGCCGGCACCTTTACCCTGCCGCTCGCCCGCCGCTGCGACTTTGTCGCTGCCGTCGAGGCCTACGGCCCCGCCGTGCGCGATCTACGCCGTAACCTGGAAATCAACAAGCTTGATAACGTCGACGTCATTGGCGGAGACGCGGTGCGCGAGTTCCCCGACCAGGATGCCGACATCTTGGTGGTCGACCCGCCGCGCGCAGGCCTCGCCCCCGAGGCGATCGGCCTTATCGCCAGCACGAGTGCCCGCGATGTCGCCTACGTGAGCTGCGACCCGGCCACCCTGGCGCGCGATCTCAAACGCTTTGTCGAAGAAGGCACCTTCTCCCCCGTAAAGATCACGCCAGTCGACCTGTTCCCACAAACCTTCCACTGCGAGACCGTCGTCCACCTTAGGCGCAACTAGCCGCTTAATCATTGCTCAGAAAATCATTGGGAAATCGAGCGTGGCAAGCGGAGGTCTTCGGGGTATAAGACGGCTAATTGTATGCCGCCTATGAAAGGAACCCTCATGCCCAGCGTTGCCGTTCTCGCCGCCGATGGCTTTGAAACTATTGAATGCTTGACCATGGTCGATGTCATGCGTCGCGGCGGCGTGCGTGCCACGCTCGTCTCGATCATGCCCACGCGCGAGGTCGTAAGCTCGCTGCAGATTCCCGTGACCTGCGATGCGCTCTTTGATGAGATCAACTTTGACGAGTACGACTGCGTCGTGCTGCCCGGCGGCCTGCCCGGTGCCACCAACCTGCGCGCAGATCAGCGCGTCTGCGACGTGGTCTGCGAGTTCGCCGCAACCAAGCACGTCGCCGCCATCTGCGCCGCCCCGTTTATCCTGGGCGAGCTCGACCTGCTCGAGGGGCGCCATGCCACGTGCTTCCCTGGCTTTGAGAAAAGCTTCCCCGAAGGCGCCTATACCGGCGAGAAGGTCACGCAAGACGGCAACATCATCACTGCCAGCGGCATGGCACAGTCCCTCCCCTTTGCATTGGAGCTGCTGCGCACGCTCGCCGGCGACAAGGCCGTCGAGAAGGTCGCCGAGGGCATCCAACTATGATTTTGGCTTCGCAATCGCCGCGACGCATAGAGCTGATGCGCGAGGCAGGCTACAACATTCGCGTGATTCCCGCGGATATCGACGAAACGCCCTTTGATGGCGAGGCCCCGCTCACGCTTGTCGAGCGCTTGGCACGCGCCAAGGCGGCTGCCGTTGCTGCCGAGTATGCCGAGCCCAATGAGCTGACGGTCGCGGCCGACACCATCGTCACCTTTGACGGCAAGATTCTGGGCAAGCCGGCAACCGAGGACGAGGCGCGCACTATGCTCCGTGAGCTTTCGGGCCGCACGCACCAGGTCGCAACCGGCGTCTGCATCGTTAAGGCAGGCGATACGGCCGCCCCGCATGCCGCCGAAAGCCTGTCCTTTGTCGATGTGACCGACGTGACGTTCTACGAGCTCACCGACGAGCAGATCGAGCACTACGTCGCCTCGGGTGAGCCCATGGACAAGGCCGGCGCCTACGGCATTCAGGGCACAGGAGGACGCATGCTCGTGCACGATATTTCGGGCGACTTCTATAACGTGGTGGGCCTACCCATCGCCCGCGTCGCGCGCGCGATTCAAAAACTCTCGTAATTGCATCTGGCGCTGGGTATCCCCCGGCGCCTACAATTTTGGCGTACCGTACGGATCCCGACCGGGCACAAGGCGCGGCGGAAAACCGATAGGAGTTAAACATGGATACACTGCTCGAGGCCATTGACGTCTGCGATATCGATGGCTTTTGCTATGGCAACTATACGGACGAGGAGGCCGGCACCGGTTGCACCGTAATCGTGGCACCCGAGGGCGCCACCGGCGGCGTTGACGTTCGCGGCGGTGCTCCAGCATCGCGCGAAACCGACCTGCTGCGACCCGAGAACACCGTCGACAAGGTCCACGCCGTCTGCCTTTCGGGTGGATCGGCCTTTGGCCTCGAGGCTGCAAGCGGCGTCGCTCGCGAGCTTGAGAGCCGCGGCATCGGCCTTCCCGTCGGCCCCACGCAGGTGCCTATCGTGTGCTCCAGCTGTATCTTCGATCTCGCCTTTGGTAACCCCACCGTTCGCCCCGACATTGAGGCCGGCATCGCCGCCGTGCGCGAAGCACTCGACCACACCCCCACCAAGCTCGAACAGGGCAACGTAGGCGCCGGCACGGGCGCTACCGTGGGTAAGCTCATGGGCCCCGCTACCTGCATGAAGGCCGGCCTTGGCGCTGCCGCTTTGGCTCTCGGCCCCATCAAGGTGGGCGCCGTGGTCTCGGTCAACGCCTGCGGCAACGTTGTCGACCCCTTCACCGGCGAGTGGGTCGCCGGTATGCGCGCCGCAGCCGATAGCGACCAGATCGTCGACATGGAACTCGCAGCCTTTGCCGCCGCCGGATCCATGCAGATGCCGCTCGACCGCACCAACACCACCATCAGCTGCATCGTCACCAACGTGGAACTCACTAAGGCACAAGCCACCAAGGTCTCCCAGATGGCCGCAGACGCCTACGCACACGCCATCCGTCCCACGCACACCACCAACGATGGCGACACCATCTACACCCTCGCCAGCGGCAAACTGGGCGCCCAAGCAAGCGCCGCCGTTCCCCTAGACCTGCTGGGCATGCTCGCAGTAAGGGCCCTACAGACCGCCATCGTAAACGGAGCCAAAACCGCCAAAACCTCCCACGGCATCCCCGGCGCCGCGAAGTAGTCCACTCGACCGTCGGTCGGAGACGGGCGGGCGTTACGTTTGCTGCTCTACAGTCCTATGCAAGACGAAGGCCACATTAAGTGGCCTTCTTTGCATGCGGAACTCGCGACAAACGTAATGCCCGCCCGCCTCCGACCGACTTCCAACCTAATTCTTTTCAGCCCAGGCCCCTGTGTACCGCGCTTCGAAGATCTTCAAATTCAAATAACCCGACAATCGATTCTTATAGCAGAGGCCCCTTGGCCTTTAGTTTGATACAAGTTCCGCACGAGCCGGACTGTTCGCAGTAGCAAACTAAAGGCCAAGGGGCCCAGTCAACCTATCAGCAGCGATTACTCAGCAGCTAGTTGAATTTGAAGATCTTTGAGGCAAGACGGTATAGGCCGAGTGTGGTTTTGTCACCGGCACGACCGCGCAGATTGGTGAAGAACCCGACCACGCCGTAGCGGGCACGACGATACATGCGCTCGTCATAGGCCTTCAAATCATTCCACAGCGTCTTTAGGCGCTCGTCGGCGCAATCTTCCTCGGAAAGCTTGGTAAGCACCGAGCAGATCGCCATCATCATGGTGAAGTAGCCCATCATGTACGAACGCAGGCGCGACGACCCAACATCGCTGTACAAGTGGTACGACTCCATCATGATACGCGTAACACGGAACTGCTGGTCCAGACGCTTGACCATCGTTGCCTCGTTGACGCTCTGGCCCTCGCGACCGATAAAGTAGCGGTAGAGGTCGATGTCGGCGTAGTACATGGTCTTGCAACGCGGCAGCGGCACGTAGGCGTAGATGTTGTCCACATAGAACGTGTGCGGCGGCATGGGAAGGTTGGACTCGCGCAGCACATCCGTGCGATAGCACAGGCTGTGCATGAGAAGGTTCTGGTCCAGGCGGAAATGACCGATCTGATCCCAGGAAAAGATCTTTTTGCGCGGCAGGGCAAATTTGTAGCCAATAGCGGTATGCGTGCCCTCGTAAACCTTCTCGTACACGTAGTTCGAGATAAACAGGTCAACGCGCTGGTCGCGCTCCTCAAAGCCACGCAGAATCGACAGCATGGTCGAAAGGGCAGCGCCGTCAAGCCAGTCGTCCGAGTCGACAACCTTGTAGTAGGTGCCCTGCGCCTCGCGCAGACCCGAAAGGACGGCAATACCGTGACCGCCATTCTCCTGGTGCACCGCGCGGATGATTCCAGGATAACGTGCCTCCCACTCATCGGCCTTATCGGCCGTCTCGTCCTTGGAGCCGTCGTCCACCACGATAATCTCGATATCGGTAGCGTAATTGCTCCCCTCCAAGATGGAGGTGATGCAATGGTCCATGTCCTTGGCGGCGTTATACGAGGGAATACCGAATGTTATGACTTTATGCATGGCAGGCGATAATCTCATCCGAAAGATCGAGGGCAGAATTGGTCACGGCGTCCATATCGTAGTAACGATACTCGGCCAGACGACCCACCGGGTGGAAGTTCGTCAGGTTCTGGACGCGCTCAAGATAGCGCTCATAGAGCTCACGGTTCTCGGGCTCAAGAATGGCGTAGTACGGCGTCTCGCCCGAGCCGGGCGTATAGGCCTTGGAGTACTCCTTCATGATGGTGGTCTTGCCGGGCAGGACCTGACCGGTCATGTTCTTGAACTCGGTGATGCGCGTGTAGTCCTCGCTCGTGGTGTAGTTGACAGTGCCCACGGGCTGGAACCGGTCCATATCGAGCGTCTCGAACTTCATATCGAGCGTGCGGTACGGCAACGCACCCAAGTCGAGGTTGAACAGCTCGTCGAGTGGACCGGTGTAGACGATCTCGCCACCATAGACCTTGCCGTCGATCTTGACGGTGGTGTCGTCGATTTCAAAGAGGTCACGGGCGTCCACGTCGCAGAACACGTCGATCAGGTCGTGGTCGAGCATGTGCTCAAAGAGCGCCGTGTAGCCCTCCTGCGGCATGCCCTGGAAGGGAGCTTGCGGGAAGTAGCGGTCATCATCGCCCACAAAGACGGGAACGCGGCCGGTGATCGAGGGGTCGATCTGATCGGGCGTCTGGCCCCACTGCTTCATGGTGTAATGTAAAAAGACGTTCTCGTAGACGTAATCGGCGACCTCGGCAAGATCCGGGTCGTTCTTCTTACGCAGCTCCATAATGGGCACCTTGACATCCTTGCCAAAGGTCTCCACGAGCTTCTGATACAGCTCCTCGCCGCGCTCGTCACCAAAGGCGAGCTTGAGACTCGCATGGTTGAAGGGCACGGGCATAAGGGTACCGTTGATGTTGGCGAGCACCTTGTGCTGATAATCCGTCCACTTGGTAAAGCGCGACAGGAAATTGTGCACGCGCTCGTTAAAGGTGTGATAGATATGCGGACCGTACTCGTGAATCAGGATTCCGGCCTCGTCAGTGCAGTCATAGGCATTGCCCGCAATGTGGCTACGGCGCTCCAAAACGGCAACACGATAGCCGATGGTCTCGGCAAGACGGCGGGCGCAAACGGCACCGGCATATCCAGCACCGACGACAATCATGTCGTACGCGCCGGCGTTAAAGCCTTCAGGCAGGCCTGAGGTAATCTGCATCGATACTCCTTGTCAAAAGCCACGGGCTCGTTAGCTGGGCTTTTCTCGAACATTCTTCGAGACATATTTATCAGAGCGATTATAGCGCTAATGCGTCCTATAATGAGCTTGCCACACAAGGAAAGCTCAAGCACCGCGGCGTACATAATTGAAAGGTAAACCCGCTAGCAGCGGGTTTATTCGTGAACAGCCGGGTGCCTGGAGCTTAGCGAAACGCTTGTAAGGAGTAACATGAGCGATTTCCTAAACCGTATGAAGTCTGCCGCCAAGGCCGACCTTAAGACGATCGTCCTGCCCGAGGGCGAGGATCCGCGCACTATCGTCGCGGCCACCAAAATCATCGAGGAGGGCCTGGCAAAGATCGTCATCCTGGGCAACCCCGACGAGATCAACGTTCCCGGCGCTACCGTCATCGACCCGCGCAATGCCGAGAAGCACGAGGAGTATGCGCAGAAGTTTGCTGAGATCCGCGCCAAGAAGGGCGTTACCATCGAGCAGGCTCGCGCCCAGGTGATGGACGCCACCTACTTTGGCACCATGATGGTCAAGATGGGCGACGCCGACGGCCTGGTCTCCGGCGCCTGCCACTCCACCGCCGACACCCTGCGCCCTGCACTTCAGATCCTCAAGACCGCCCCGGGCACCAAGCTGGTCTCGGCCTTCTTCGTGATGTGCACCGACACCCCGCAGTTCGGCACCGACGGCACGCTGATCTTCGCCGACTGCGGCCTCAACATCAACCCGTCCTCCGACGAGCTCTCCGAGATCGCCATCGCCTCCGCTCACTCCTGGTCCACCTTCATGGGCAACGTTGAGCCGCACGTGGCCATGCTCTCCTACTCCACCATGGGCTCCGCCGGCGGCGAGGTCGCCAAGAAGGTCCAAGAGGCCGTAAAGTTCTGCAAGGAGAAGGCTCCCGAGCTCGCCATCGACGGCGACCTGCAGCTCGATGCCGCTATCGTCCCCACCGTCGCCCAGCTCAAGGCTCCCGGCTCCTCCGTTGCCGGCAAGGCCAACGTGCTCGTGTTCCCCGACCTCGAGGCAGGCAATATCGGCTACAAGCTGGTCCAGCGCTTCGCCGGCGCCGACGCCTACGGCCCCATCCTGCAGGGCATCGCCAAGCCGGTTAACGACCTTTCGCGCGGCTGCTCTGCCGACGACATCGTGGGTGTCGTGGCCATCACCGCCGTCCAGGCTCAGATGGCTGAGTAGCGTACGCACTCGCCCGAAGGCCGTACGGGCTAACCCCTGAAAACGTCCTCGACCAATGAAACGCCCCCGTTCTGCTCCTCCGGAGCTACGAACGGGGGCGTTTCTGGTCTGCGGATTGTTTTTCAGGGGTTAGCCCGTACGGCCTTCTACCGCAACGTAGCAATTAGGGTATCTGGGGTGGACGGCGGCTTGGCTACGAGCTGGAGCTGAAGATCTGAATGGATGGGTATCGTTGCTGGGAGCGCAGGCGTTGCTGGTGGTAATCACTTTGAGGCTGGAATTTCCGCCTGCTAGCAAAAAGGCCTCCCGAACTGCTCGGGAGGCCTTTCGTTCAATCGCAATCGAACGCGCTAGTTGTTCGCGGTCAGGCGCTCGACGTCGTGGGCGATCATGTATTCCTCGTCGGTGGGGATGACCATGACCGTGACGGAAGAGCCGGCGGCGCTGATGACCTGCGGGCCGTTGCCCACGGCCTCGCGGTTCTTGTTGGTGTCGATGCGCACGCCCAGCCACTCAAAGCAGTCGCAGAAGGCCTTGCGGATCGACCAGTCGTTCTCGCCGATACCGGCGGTAAAGGTGATGGTATCCACGCCCGCCATGGAAGCGATCATGGAGCCGGCCTGCTGCATGGCCTTGTAGGCGAACATATCGAAGGCGAGCAGGCAGCGCTCGTCGCCCGCGGAGGCGCGTGTACGGATGTCGCGAGCGTCGTTGGAGATGCCCGAGATGGCAAGCAGACCGGACTGCTTGTTCATCATGTCATCGACTTCCTGATAGCTGTAGCCGCCCTCGCGCTGCAGATAACACACGGTGGCCGGGTCAATGGAACCGCAGCGGGTACCCATCATCAGGCCGTCAAGCGGCGTGAGGCCCATCGTGGTATCGCGGCACACACCGTCCTCGATGGCAGCAAGCGAAGCACCGTTGCCCAGATGACACGAAAGCAGACGGTGGCAGCGCGAACCCAGGATCTCCTTGGCCATCATCCACTCGTAGCGGTGGCTCGTACCGTGTGCGCCGTACTTACGCACGTGGTACTTGTCGCACACGTCCTTGGGCAGCGCGTAGGTGTAGGCGACCTCGGGCATGGTCATGTGGAACGAGGTGTCGAAGACGGCCACGTTGGGCAGCTCCGGATACTTCTCGCGGCAATATTCGATTGCCGCGGCCTCGCCGTAATTGTGCAGCGGAGCGAGCGGGGCCACCTCAAGGATCTTAGCCATGACCTCATCGTCGACGACCGCGGAATCATCGAAGTGCCAGCCGCCCTGAACGATACGATGGCCAATGCCATCAATCGTAAAGTCGGTCTTCTCGAGCTCCTCGAGCACGCGAGCGATAGCAGAGCGATGATCGGGGAAAGGGACCTCCTCGGTCTGCTTGGCGCCACCGTTCTCGGAGTGGCCAAAGATGCCCATGTCCGAACCGATACGTTCGCAGTTGCCCTTGGCGAAAACCTCTCGGGTATCGGTATCCAAAAGCTGATATTTAAGGCTTGAGCTGCCGGCGTTGACAACAAGTACGTTCATGAGACTCCTTTGCAGTGCAATACGGTCGACGCAGACCCCTTAAGGCGGCCGCATTTTAATAAGAAGTTATCACAACTTAATAAATAACTATCAGTCATATCGCCCAACGAGCGCAAAAGAGGGGCCGAACGGCGCTCGGTCGTCCAGCCCCTCCCCTCTTGCAATTACTTGCCGTTGACGATGCGCTCGACGTCGGAAGCGATCATGAACTCCTCGTCCGTGGGGATGACGAAAATCTTGACCTTGGAATCCTTGGCAGACAGGCACCAAGCGCCGTCACCACGCAGGGCGTTGCGGGCATGATCCATCTTGACGCCCATAAAGGCCAGACGGTCGGCAACGCCGGCGCGAACAGCCGGAGCGTGCTCGCCGATACCGGCAGTAAAGACCAGGGTGTCCATACCGCACATAGAAGTAGCCATCTCGGCAGCCTTGGCGGCAATCTTGTAGACAAACATGTCGAAGGCGAGCTGAGCATCGGGGTCACCAGCGGCGGCGAGCTCCTCGACGTTGCGGCAGTCGTTGGTCTTGCCGCCGGTCACAGCCAAAAGGCCGGACTTCTTGTTCATCATCTCGTCGACCTCGTCGAAGGTGTAGCCGCCCTCGCGCTGCAGGTAGCACACGGTAGCCGGGTCGATGGAGCCGCAGCGGGTGCCCATCATAACGCCGTCGAGCGGCGTCAAGCCCATGGTGGTGTCCATGCACTTGCCGTCCTCGATGGCGCACAGGGAAGCGCCGGAGCCGATATGGCACACGACGACCTTGCGGGCCTCGCCGTTGGTCATCTCGGCGACCTTCTTGGAGATGTAACGGTAGCTGGTGCCGTGGGCGCCGTACTTACGGATGTGCAGCTTGTCGCAGACGTCCTTGGGCAGGGCGTAAGTCTTGGCGACCTCGGGCATGTTGAAGTGGAAAGCGGTGTCGTAAACCGTGACGTTGGGCAGGTCGGGATACTGCTCGAGGCAGTACTCGATAACGTTGGCCTCGGGGTTATTGTGCAGCGGGGCGAGCGGAGCAACCTCGCGGATCTTGGCGAGGACGTCCTCGTCGACGAGGGAGGAATCACCGAAGTACCAACCGCCCTGAACGATACGGTGGCCGATACCCTCGATCTTGACGCCGTTGGCCTCGAGGTCCTTCAGGACGACCTCGATGGCGACCTTGTGGTCGGGGAACTCGATGTTCTCGGTCACCTTCTTGGAACCGTTGGCAGCGTGGGTGAAGGTACCGCCGGTAAAGCAGACGCGCTCGCAGGAGCCCTTTGCGGACACCTTGTGGGACTTGGTATCGATGACCTGATACTTAAGGGTCGAAGATCCTGCGTTGACGACCAGAACGTTCATGTGTCTCCCTACTAACAGGCGGTGTGGCGCCGCCAGGTTACATACGCTTCAATAATAAACCCAAACGCCCTCGCGCTCGGGTTTATTGGCGTTGATATATAAGTTATCGATGCCTGAGCTTCCGTTTCATTGCACGGAAGAGGCGCCCTCAGATGAGGTTCTCGCCCAGGTTCTTGCCGCCGAGAACGTGCATGTGGAAGTGCATGACGGTCTGGCCGGCGTTAACGCCCTTGTTGGAGATGACGCGGAAACCGTCCTCCAAGCCCTTGGCCTTAGCGACCTCCTGGATGGCGTGAGCCATGGCGCCCATGGTCTCGGCCGGTACGTTGTCGGCGATGTCGCTGTAGTGCTTCTTGGGGATCACGAGCGTGTGGACCGGCGCCTGGGGATTGAGGTCGTCGAACGCGATGACCTGGTCGTCCTCATAGACAACGGTCGAGGGGATCTCGTGGTTGGCAATTTTGCAGAAGATGCAATCACACATGGTTGGTTCCTTTCTCACAGACCAAGGTAGTCTTTTTGGGACGGGGCTTTTTTGACTACTTTTTTTGCAAGCGCAAGCACTCGGCGAGCCATCGCGCAAGGGTAGTCAAAAAAGCCCCGTCCCAAAAAGACTACCCCAAAGTAGGCTGCGAGGTGGTTAGAACGAGAGGCTGTCGTCGGTGTTGGCGGCTTCGCCGTCGGCGAGCACGTCGTTGCCGTCGACGTCCTTCAAGAGCACCGAGACCTTCTGCTCGGCATCGGACAAGCGACTACGCAGGCTCTTGAGGAGCTCGACGCCGCGGGTATAGCTCTCGAGCGACTCCTCGAGCTCCATATCGCCCGACTCCAAGCTGCGGATGATGAGCTCCAGCTCCTGCGAGGCCTGCTTGTACGTAAGCTGCTCGACCGGGGTCTTCTCTGCCATATCTGTTTCCTTTCCTAAAGGTTTATCGCTATGAAACGCGGCCTACTCGACCGTATCGACCGTTGCAGCCACGTTGCCGTCTGCCATACGCACGCGGATGGCGTCGCCCGGCTTAAAGGTCTTGGCGCTCGTAGCCACACCGTCATCGCTGTACGCGATGGAGTAACCGCGGGCAAGCACCTTGAGCGGCGACAGGGCATCGAGTGAGGCTGCCGCACGGCCCAGGTCGGACGCGGGCTTGTTGAGCATCGTGCGCCCCTGATGCTCCAGACGGGAACTCGCAAGCGCGAGCGCATGGCGCTTGCCATCGAGCCCCGAGGTGCTTGCAACCAGACGCTCGGGCAGGCGCTCAAAGTTGGAGCGGAATGTCCCGACCGAACGTACTATGGCGCCCGACAGGCGATCGGCAGTCAGCGCAAGCTCCGATTCGCGACGCTCGACCATAAACGTTGGGTCGTTGAGGCACGGGCGGCACGCAGCCGCATCGAGCGCATCGCCCAAGCGGGCCGTATAGGTATCCCAGGCGCGGCGACCGCGCTGGTCGAGCATCTCCAGATCAACCTGATTCGACCCAATCATCGATGCCATCGCGGCACCCAGGCGCTGATGGCGCGCCTCGAGTACATCGGCCAACTCCGTCATAGCCGGCGCCACCGATTCGGCCGCCGCCGTGGGCGTGGAGGCGCGGCGGTCGCTCACCATATCGCAGATCGAGGTATCGGGCTCATGGCCAATGCCGGTCACCACGGGCACAGGACAAGCCGCCACCGCGCGGGCAAGCTCCTCGTCATTAAAGGTCATGAGGTCCTCAAAGGAGCCGCCGCCGCGCACCAGCAAGATGCAGTCGGGCGCTGGCGTGATGGCGGCGGCACGGCGCAGGCCCTCAATAAGCTCGGCCGGCGCACCCTCGCCTTGAACCTTAGCGCCCACGCAGACGAGCTCGACGAGCGGGTTGCGACGACGCAATGTGCGCTTGACGTCGTCGATTACGGCACCCGAAAGCGAGGTAACGACCGCCACGCGGGAGCAAAACACCGGGATGCGGCGCTTACGCGCTTCGTCCATCAGGCCCTCGCGGCGTAGCTTTTCGGCCAGTTGCGCCACTTGTTGACGCAGCAGACCCTCCCCCGCCAGCGAAAACGAGCGAGCGACAAAGCTCATGCGGCCCGTGGCCTTATAGAGATTGAAGCTGCCCTTAAAGCTCACCTGCATGCCGTCGCGCAGATCGAACGTGCGCTTGAGATAGGCGCCCTTCCAGATGATGCAGTCGACGGCCGCCGAGTCGTCCTTGATCTGAAAGTAGCAGTGGCCGCTTCGGGCGTTGGGACCACGAAAACCCGTGACCTCGCCCAAAACGCTCAGCTGCGGAATGGCATCGAGCGCGCCGGCGGCGATCTCCACCGCCTGGCTCACGCTGAGCTCCTTGCGCTCCTGATCGTCCGAACCGTCGAACTCGGCGGAAACGGCATTGCCGGTTAGATTCCAGCCCGCCACGCAGCCTCCTTTCGTCATCGTGCACATGGGCTCCGGCCCTGCGCAAATTCAAGTCCAACACATAGTACAGCGCCGCGGGGACACGAATCCCCGCGGCGCCTGCCTGTCCCATTTGTTATCGGTTGGAGTTTCTGTTGTAGCGAGCCATAAGATAGAGCAGCTGAATAATCGAGGTGAGCGCCGCAGCCACATAGGTAAGCGCGGCGGCCGTCAGCACCTTCTTGGCACCGTTGACCTGCTTGGAGCTCATACCCGACTGCTCAATATACGCCACGGCACGCCGGCTGGCATCAATCTCAACCGGCAGCGTAACCAGTTGGAACAGCACGCTAAACGAGAAGAAGATCAGTGCGAGGGTCGTGAGTCCCGCGATGTTCATAAACAGGCCCAAGAGCAACACGATGGTCCAGGTGTTCTGGGTAAAGTTGACGACCGGCACGAGGGCGGTGCGAACCTTCATCATGGCGTAACCGCTTTGACGCTGGGCGGCATGGCCCGCCTCGTGGCAGGCGACGGCAACGCTTGCGACCGACCCGCCCGAACGGTTGGCATCCGAGAGATACAGGTTATTGTCCTGCGGGTTGTAATGGTCGGTGAGCTCGCCGGCGACACCCTTGATACCCACGGCGTTGCAGCCGTTGGCGTCGAGCATGCGGCGAGCGACCGTGGCGCCCGTGTCGCCGTCCGAGCGAACCTTGGACCAGGTTTTGTACGTCGAGTTGATATAGTTCTGTGCGGCAAGACCAATCACCGTGCAGACAAGAACAACCAGCAGGTACAGCGGGTCGATGCCAAAGCCGTATCCATAGTAATAAGGCATGCGAATTCCTCCGAATCGAGTTACACGTTGGAGGCATTCTACCCACTCAAGCGGCTAGGCTTCCTTACAGCAATTCAATTTTGCCATCTTTGACCGTCAACCCCATGTTGCCCGAGAGCAGATCGTCCAGGCGCGAGCCCACAAGCTCAAAGCGCCAGCCTTCGCGCAAGGGGCTCTGCTCGGGATGCTCAATGTAGTCGGCCAGGTCATCGCGCGAGGCAATGACCGAGGTCGCCACTCCCGAGCGTTCGGCAACCAGGCGGATGAGCGCGTACATGAGATCCGTCACGCTCTCCAACTCCGGAGAGATCTGGCGATGCCCGCGCACCATGAGCGGCAGGCGATCGTGCGGGCAGCTTGCGCCGCGCTTGATGGCCATGAGCGCACCGTCCACGTCGCGCTCCCCCAACTGATCGGTACCGCGAATGCTGCGGAACTCCTCAACGCGCACGGGATTGCGTTTAACGAGCGCAAGCAGCGTGTCGTCGGACATGACCCATTTGCGCGGGATGTTGCGGCGCTCGGCGCGGTCCTCACGCCAGGCGGCGAGCTCGCGCGCGATACCCAGCTGGTGACGACTGCACGAGTTGATGCGTTTGACCTTGCGGAACGCCTCGTGGCGATCGGCGCGATAGTGCGACTCGTCAGCCAGCGGGCGCAGCTCGTCGAGCACCCAGTCCACGCGGCCCAGCTCGCGCAGGCGGCTCATCATCTCGGTATAGGCCACGATCAGATACTTGACGTCATCGATCGCGTACTCAATCTGCTTATCGGTCAGCGGGCGACGCGACCAGTCGGTCAGTGACTCGGTCTTGGGCAATGAGACGCCGCAAAACGTCTGCACGAGCGCGCCGTAGGAAATCTGCTGACGCTCGCCCAAAAAGGCGGCGGCCACCTGCGTGTCAAAAATCGGACGCGGCAGCACGCCTACGGTATGGAGCATGACCTCCATATCCTGCGAGCAGGCGTGGAAGACCTTGGTCACGCTCTCGTCGGCCATAAGCTCGGCCAGCGGCGATAGGTCGTCGATTACCAGGGGATCGACCGCTACGCTCTCGGCAGGGGTGGCAATCTGAACCAAACACAGACGCGGATGGAACGTGCGCTCGCGCAAAAACTCGGTATCGACGGCAATCGCGTCGAACTCACGGGCGCGCTGGCAAAAGTCGAGTAGAGCCTGATGTGTGGAAATGTACATATCAACCCATCGAATAAGGTTAGGCCCGAAAAACACGGGTAGGATATCGGCATTGCCTTACAACTATACTCGGTTAGTCACAGAACGGGAACGTAAGTATGCGCTGCCTTATCATCCACAACCCGGCATCGGGCCCCAGCTCAGATGAAATCTTCGCATTCACGCACGCCCTTGCACAGGGCGGCGACGAGGTCGTGATGCGCTTTATCGGCGATGGCATGGAACCCGAGGACGCCGTGGCAGACGTGCGCGAGTTTGACCGCGTGGTCGTTTCGGGCGGCGACGGCACTGTCTCCAACGTGCTCGACCAGATGCGCGGATGCGGTGTCCCCACGCTCGTCTTCCCCTCCGGTACGGCCTGCCTGTTCTTCAACAACATCGGTAATGCCCCCGAGGCGGCGGCGCTCGCCAAGGCCTGCCGTGCCGGTCGCACGGTCAAAGTCGACATGGGCGAGCTCTTTTGGCTCGACGAGAACGGCAACGAGAAGCGCCACGGCTTTATCATCATCGCCGGCTCGGGCTTCGACGCCGAGATCATGATGAAGGCCGCCCCCACCAAAAACGACATCGGCGAGATCGCTTACTTCCTCTCCGCGCTCGCCACGCCCAATCCCACGGTGGCGCACTTTACGATTGAGCATGACGGCATTGTCGAGGAGCTCGACGGCATCTGCTGCATGGCCGGCAACACCTCGGTCATCCAAAACGACATCAACCTGTTCCCCGACTGCCGTATGAACGATGGCATGGTCGACATTGCGGTCATCGAACCCGTAAAAACTGTGCAGCTTCTACCGACTGTGATCACCGCCGCACTCGACCCCGCCGGCAAGGTACTCGGCCGCCCGCAGTTCAAGATCATCCAGACCAAGGAAGCCAAGATCACCTGCACCCCGTCGCTGGGCATGCAGTTCGATGGCGAGATTATCTCCAGCAATTCGGGCGTCTTTGGAGCCCGCGCGCTTCCGCAATGCCTCGACCTCATCGTCGACGAATTCTCCCCGCTCGGAAAATAGGAGGACCCTATGAACGACAATCCCCTGCTCGGCTTTATCATCATCGTTTTGGCCATGCTCGTCGGCTATGCGATCAACGTGATCCACCGCCGGAAGAAGTAATTCCACATTGGTATGATATTCATCCAATTATCGTCTCCCCTGCTGTTTATGCATTTGCCAAACAGCGGGGAATTTTCTTTGCGCCCCGTGCAAGGCGCTTTATTCAGGTAATGTAATTGCAGGACGTCTTTATTAAAGTAAAGCTACAAACCGAGTATAATTAACCACTCATCGCATATTTCATTACGCTTATCGAGTAAGTTTCTTTCATAGATGAATATTGTTTCCAGTTCGTTACGCTAATGGGGTGTCTTTATTGGCTGAAGCTCTCTGGCAACGGAGAGCTTTCGCACGCTGGGAGGGAAAATGAGGAAAACTCACCCCGTCAACGCGCTCAAAAAGCTTGGCATAGGCCTCGCCTTTGGAGCTGCAACCATCATGTCCATGCCGACGTCTGCGCTCGCCTGCACGCAGATCTACATGGGCGGCAAGCTCACGGCGGACGGCAACACGTACTACGGCCGCGCCGAGGACTTTGGCAAGCGCTATCTTAAGCACTACGGCATCGAACCTGCCCACGAACCTGGCTTTAAGTACAGCTCGATTGAATCTGCTTTTGAATACACTTCGAACAAGCCTACCTATCGCTACAGCTATGTACGCGACCACCCCTCCAACTGGATGGGTCGCACCGACGCCTACTCCGAGGCCGGCATCAACGAGAAGGGCGTCTCCTGCTCCGCCACGCTAAGCACCTCCTATAACGAGGAGGCCGCTGCAGCAGACCTCATCGATGAGGAAGTGGGTCTGGGCGAGTACAGTTACGGCAGCATCATCCTGGGCGAGAGCGCCACGGCCCGCGAGGGCGTCGAGCTTCTCGGCAGCCTGATCGATGATCAAGGCGTCTGCACCAACGACCAGATCATCATCGCCGACAACAACGAGACCTGGCTGTTCGCCACACTTTCCGCCCATCAGTGGATCGCCATGAAGCTCGCTGACGACGTCGCGTCGCTCAACCCTAATATCGGGAGCCTCAACTACGATGTCGACCTCAATGACACCGAGAATTGCCTCCACTCTGAAAAGATCCAATCCATGCCCGAAGAAAAGGGTTTCGCCAAATACTCCGCTGACGGCAAATTCGATGTCGCCCAAACGTATGGCGAAAGCCTCGCCGATTCCGGCGTAAACCAGTGGTCCCGCTATGTGCAAGGCCGCGATTATTTTGGTAGTCAGCTGACCGAAGGCACAGATTACGACATTATCACAGTAAAGGAGAAAGGAAAACCTGACCAAAAGGGAGCCATGGTCAGCGAAATCCAGCCCCTGTTCTTCAAGCCTGGCAAGTCTGGTTGGAGCACTTTCGAGTTGATTCGCGCCTTCGGCAACCGCGGCGAGAACGTCCCTGGCCTCAACGCGAACACTGATGGTGTTTATTGCATCGGCAGCGAGCGCAACACCGAGATCAACCTCTTCCAGATTCGTCGCGGGTATGACCCCGAAGTCGCTACCATCCAGTGGGAAATGCTCTCCCGCGCCGCGTACTCCGTCGCCATCCCGTTGTACTCCGCTCTGATAACTGAGGTCAGCCCGTACTTCAGCGATCAGACCGTCTCCTTCGATCACTGCAAACAGACTGACGTCGTGTACAACGAGGAGCCCGAGAACTCAATCAACTACGTCCTCATGGACATCAGCTCGCTCTGCTTTGAGAACCCTGACACCCTTGGTATCAGCGTCCGTGCCTACCTCGATGCGCTCCAGAACGAGCTCATCGAGCAGAACAAGGAAGTTGACGCCGCCATGCTAGCCGAGACGACCACCGAGGGCCGCACTGCCCTGGCCAACAAGGCCGGCAAGGCTGCTACCGAGAACACCTACAAGAAGTGCAAGGCCCTGCTCCAGGAGATGCGCGCCTATCAGAAGGCCGAAAACTTCGACCAGCCCTTCACCCCGAGCGACCTGAACACCGAGACCAACGGCCTCAAGGTGTCCATCACCTACGCCAAGGACGCTCTTGCCACCGACCCGGTAACCCCGGATCAGCCTGGTACTCCTGAGCAGCCCGGTACTCCTGAGCAGCCCGGTACCCCCGAGCAGCCCGCTAAGCCCGAGCAGCCCACCACCAAGCCCGAGAAGCCTGGCAAGTCGGACACCACGACCACGGTAACCACCAACAAGACGAACACCAAGGGCGGCCTGCCCACCACCGGTGATCGTTTTGATGGCCGCATGGTGGCCGCATTCGCCATCGCTGGCGTTGCCGTCATCTCCGCGGGCGGTTACTTCCTCTACCGTCGCAATAAGGAGTAACGTCTTAGCTGAGCGGACAAGGCAGCAATGGCAGCCTCGCCCGCTCAGCCCGCTCTTTTGACCGGCGGGAAACCCGCCTGAAATCTTTTTAAAAAAGATTTCCCCGCACACACTTCGCTGTGCTATAGTGCAGCGCAACAGCAACTAGGTGCGACCGCGCCACGGCATCACGAAAGGAGCCACCAACATGAAGAACACGATGAAGTCTCTCAACAACTGGTGGTGGCGTGATGCGAATACGATCGGTCGACAGTGAGTCCCTCACGCCTGTTTTTGCGCTCTAGGTGATTGGAAGGCCTCCGGTTTCGACCGGGGGCCTTTTTCTATCTCGAGCCCGATCGCATTCGCATCACGCGCCTCCACTTTTCTCTTGCACCCCCATTCCGAAAGGATTTTCACCATGTCTCAGAACACCACCGCCGCCCAGCCCCGCACCGTCCAGACCGCCGACCGCGGCAAACTCGACGTCCGCGCCCTCGTCCTGCTCGCCATCCTGCTCGCTGCCGGCTTCATCCTCAACTTCACCGTCGGCAAGGCCATCTCCGGCATCTCGGGCGGCATGATCAGCCCCGAGTTCATTATCTCGGCCTTCTGCCTCACCATCCTGGTCGTTCGCCCCAACATCGGTCAGGCGCTCGTCATTGGTCTCATCTCGGCGGCCGTGATCCAAATCACCACCACCTCGCCGTTTGTCGATTTTGCCGCCGAGGGCATCGCCGCCATGCTCATGGCCGTCATTGTCAACGCCGCCGCCAAGGACGGCCAGGTTAAGCCTGTCGTCGCCATCGTCGCAACATTCGTGACCACTTTTGTCTCGGGCGTCATCTTCATGGTCATCAAGATGGCCATGCTCGGCGTTGTGGGCGAGCTCGCCGCAGCCATGCTGCCCGTCGTCGCCATGACCGCCGTGTTTAACGCCATTCTGGTCGGCGCCCTCTACCTGCCCATCCAGAAGGCCCTTAAGCTCAACTAACCTGCTCGGCTTTACAAGCCAGCCCATCTTGGCGTTCATTCGTCGCTCGCGTACCCAAGTACACTTCGTTCCTCTTTCGCGCCAACCTGGGGCACCTCGTAAAGCCGTCTCCGTGCTTCACCACCAAAGACCGTCCCAAACAACGAGCTTTTGGGGACGTTCTTAAACGACTAGTCATGTAAGAACATCCCCAATGACTATGAAAGGTATCCATGGAAACGATCATCAACGTCGACGATGTCTCGTTCTCCTATGGCACGCAAACCGAGCAGGCGCTCAGCCACATCTCGCTCAGCGTGAACAAGGGAGATTTCATCGGCATCATCGGGCCCTCGGGCGCCGGCAAGTCCACGCTTGCCGCCTGCCTGTCGGGTGCCGTGCCCCACCACTACACCGGCACGTTCTTTGGGTCCGTCATGGTTGACGGCCACGACACCTGCGAGGTCTCGCTGACCGACGTGTCGCAAATCGTCGGCAGTGTGCTGCAGGATATCGACACGCAGATGGTCGCTTCGGTCGTCGAGGACGAGATGCTCTTTGGCCTCGAGAACTTTGGCGTTCCCCACGACCAGATCGAGCAGCGCGTGAGCGAAACGCTCGAGACCGTCGGCATCAGCGACCTGCGCGACCGCGAGATCGCCACCCTCTCGGGCGGACAGAAGCAAAAGGTAGCCATCGCCGCCATCCTCGCCATGCGTCCGCGCGTCTTGGTTCTCGACGAGCCCACCGCGGCACTCGACCCCGCCAGCTCCACGTTGGTCTTCGAGACGCTGCGTGAGGCAAACCGCACACTTGGAATCACCATCGTCGTCGTTGAGCAAAAGGTCGCCCTGCTCTCGGAGTACTGCAACCGCGTGCTCGTGCTCAACCATGGCGAAATCGCGCTGCAGGGCGAGCCACACGAGGTCTTCGCGCATACCGACGAGCTTCGTGCCATCGGCGTCGACTGCCCTCGCGTCACGCGTATCTTCAATAGCCTCGAAACCGATGGTCTAGTAAGCGGTACCCCTTGCTTGGATGTCGATGAGGCCGAGTGCCTGATTTCGGGCATCGTCGACCCCGCACGCGCGGCTATCGAAGCCCAGGCGCCCGCCGGTTCCCCGCATGCACCGTCGTTGCGCCCTCATGCCAAGGACGCCGAACCCGTACTCACCTTCGACCATGTTGAGTTTGCCTATCCCAATGGCGGAGCCGCCGTACACGACCTTAGCCTGACGCTCTATCCTGGCGAGCTCGTGGGCATCGTCGGCCAAAACGGTGCCGGCAAGACCACGCTCACCAAGCTGCTCGCGGGTCTGCTCAAGCCCGCCTCGGGCAGCGTGCGCGTCACGGGACTGGATACCGCAACCGTCCCCACGAGCCGCATTGCCCGCGAGGTCGCAACCCTCTTCCAAAACCCTGACCGTCAAATCTGCAAGGACACCGTGCTCGACGAGGTCGCCTTTGGCTTGGAGCTTGGCGGCATGGACCGCGCCGAGGCTCTGCGTCGTGCCCAACTCGTCATCGACCGCTTTGGCTTGCCGGCCGACGAGGCGCCTTTCTCGCTTTCGCGCGGCCAGCGACAAATGGTGGCACTCGCCTCCGTCGTGGTCGTAGAGCCCAAAATCGTGGTGCTCGACGAGCCCACGAGCGGCCTTGATTACCGCGAGTGCATGACCGTCATGGAAACGGTGCGTACCATGGCCGAGCGTGGCTGCGCCGTAATCATGGTCTGCCACGACATGGAAGTCGTCTCCGACTTTGCCGAGCGCATCGTAGTAATGGCCGACGGTCGCATCCTCGATCGCGGCCGCACGCACGAGCTGTTCTCGAACATCGAACTCATGCAGCATGCCTACGTTGAGCCGCCCCAGGTCATCGAACTCTCGCGCCGTCTGGCATCTTCCGTCTCGCCCGCTTTTGCGCAGGTGAGCGAGGTCACCGATGTCGTTCGAATTACCAAGGAGATGGTCCACCGTGGTTAACGTCATCGACTACATGCCGGGCGATACGCTGCTGCATCGCCTGAATCCCGTCGTCAAACTGGGCCTCGCCGCCGCCATCATCGTCGGCATCTTTTTGTCCGACACCTACGTGGCGCTGCTGGGCTTTCTGGCGCTCACGCTCGCACTGGGAGCTTACGCCGGCGTCGTCGACCGTCTGTTCTCGCTGCTCAAGTTGCTGATTCCGCTCGCGCTTATCATGCTGATGCTCCAGCTGGCCTTTATGCGCGATGGCAACGTGGTGTGGGGTTTTATCACCGACACGGGCCTCATCACAGGATCGAAGGCCTGCCTGCGCCTGCTGGGTGTGGCGTTACCACTCATCCTCATGCTCATGGTGACCAAGCTCAACGACCTTGCCAACGCCTGCGTCGAGGTGCTGCATGTGCCGTATCGCTATGCCTTCACCTTTACCACGGCGCTGCGCTTTGTACCGGTGTTTGGTCAGGAGATGAATGCCATCATGGAGGCGCAGACCGCACGCGGCGTCGAGTACGATACCAAGAACCCCATCAAGAAGCTTAAGCTCATGCTGCCACTGTGCGTGCCACTGCTCATCTCGAGCGTGGGCAAGACCGATGCCACAGCCTTGGCGGCAGAACAGCGCGGCTTCTATCTGCGCACACGCGCCAGCTCGTACAAGCGCTATCCCATCAAGGGTCTGGACATCGCCGTGCTCATCGTCAGCATCGCCCTCATCGCCATCGGCTTCCTGTTCTAGTTCACCACCGACAGCAACCACCCAACGCAAAAGGCCTCGGCTCGCACCAAACGAGCCGAGGCCTTTACTGTTTCCCCAGATAATACCTACCAAAAATAAACCTGTCCCTTTTTGGCAGATCGAGGGCTATTGGCGGTAGGGGGCGCCGCTGCGGATGACGGATTCGCGCACCAAGACGTCCATGGCGTCGAGGGTAATCTCGGGCATCTCGCGGTATTTCTGCAGCACCGAGAGCTCCGTGCAGGCCAGGATGACGCGGTCGCAGCCGCTACGGGCGAACTCCCACATCACGCGGTCGAACTTATCCATATCGGGCTCACGTCCGGCCTTCACATCATCATAGATAAGCGACATCACATCGTTCTGACGTTTCTCGCTGGGATAGACAACCTCAACACCCGCAGCCTTACATTCGCGGCCGTAGACGCCCGCGCCCACGGTACCGTCGGTGCCCATGATGCCGATCTTATGCACCGGCTCGGCCGGCATACTCAGGTTGGGGTCGAACTCGCACTCCCCCATCACCGCACCGGCCAGAGCATAGCGCACCGACTCACGCGGCATGTGGATAATCGGCACCTTCGTAAACGACTGGATCTGGTCATAGAAGTAGTGTGACGTGTTGCAGGGAATGGCAATGTGTGCACAGCCCAGCGACTCGAGTGCCTGGGCGCACTCTTTCATGGTCGCCAGCAGTTTGGCATGCTCGCCGGTCTTAATGGCCAGCGTGCGGTCGGGCATGGTCGACTTGGAGAGTACCACCATGTCGATATGTTCCTGATCGCAGGCAGCAGCCGTATGACGCACCACCTGGTCGTAGTAATACGACGTTGCCTCGGCGCCCATGCCGCCGATAACTCCCAGCTTTTCCATCGCCGCCTCCTTGGTGACGCTTGCGCAATTGCGCGTATCATACCCGCGCCCGCCCGATGCAAACCGGACGGGCGCCGCGCTCATCTACTTGTAATACGTCTTGAACAGCTTAAAGTGGCGCAGCTTGGTGTGCCACATGCGCAGCCAGCGGTTAAAGACAAAGTCGCCCTTCATAAACGAAGGGTCGGCGCCCTTGCCTTCCTTGTCCAGGCGATGCACCTTAGCACGCAGCTCGGGATCCTTGACGTACTTGTCGACGACGCCCATGGGGACGACCATCCACAGGGCCTCGTCCTGAGCCGTCACAAACTCCGGCTCAAACGGACGGTTGAACACATACTCGTCCACCACATACTTGGCAACGTTAAAGCCGCTGTTGGTGACGTAGTAGTTGCTGCGACCCTGGCGCGTGTTGAAATCGAAGAACTTAAACGAGCCATCGCGCTCGTCGTACTTAACGTCAAAGTTGGAATAGCCCACAAAGTGAAGGTCCTCGAGCAGCTTGCGCACGCCGCCCATGAGCTCGTCGTTGGGCTCGGTAATGATACAGGCATGGTTGCCGACACCGTGGGGCTGATGCTCCTCGAGCAGCACATGGCCCAGGCACATCATGCGGACCTTACCGTTGCGGTCGGAATAGCTGGTGAGCACGCGCATGTACTCGTCGTTGCCGGGCACGCGATCCTGCAAGATCAGATCGTCGGTGTAGCCGCTGGCATACGAATCGCGGATGACCTGTTCCAGCTCGGCGCGGTCGGCAATCTCATAGGCCTTCTTCTGGCCCTCGAACTCATGCTGCCACCACATGATGCCATCAGAAGGCTTCAGAATCATCGGGTAAGGAAAATCGATCTGGTCGAGCACTTCGGCAGGCGCCTCACCCTGGGCATTGAGCATCGCCTTGGTAAAGGTAAACGTGTGCGGATAGGGCACGCCATGCTTCTCGCACAGCTCGTAGAAGATCTCCTTCTTCTGGCACTGCTCGAGCATGCTGTAGGGCGCGTAGGGAGCGACGATGTTATCCGCCAGCTCATGAGCATCTTTGGCTTGAGCCACGAGGGCGACATAGTTGTCGCCACAACCCACAAGGACAATCGTCTTGTCGGCATGCGCTTGGGCAATGCCGTTGACGGTTTTGAGCATCACGGACATGGTATCGATATCCACGTTGGGCGTGTAGTCGATAATCTGGCTGCGGTACGCGGGACCCGTCTGGTACTTGCCAAAGACCAGACTCTTGACCTGGTACTCCTCGTAGAAGGCGCGCGCCACCGAATAGGCGTTGATGTCGCCACCGAGCAGCACGGGAATGAACTCGCGCTCTGTAAACTGCAATGCCATGGAAACTTCCTATCATGAACTGCCCACACAACGGGCGGTCTTTGCGCAACTGATTTATTTTAGCGTGCCAAGCCGCCGGCGCCCAAAGCTCCACCGTATCTATGACAATCGACGTAATCGTCCAGCACGAGGACGGCGCTCACCGTTGTACGACAATGGGCAATGAACCTACCATTGTTGTAGGATTCAACATGTTGCCTGCCCCGTCGAAAGGTGCACCGTGCCCCAGGCTCATCCGATCAACAACCCCATCATTGACGCCGCCAAGCGCGAACTTGCAGATCGTGCCCAGACGACAGCTCCCCTACGCACCGCAAACGATGCTTACAACGGGCCTGCCCGTATCGTCTCAATCAACACGTCGGAGCACAAAGGCACGCGTAAGTCACCCGTCGCCGACGGGCACGACACCGTCATCGAGCAGTTTGGCCTCGCCTCCGATGCGCACGCCGGGCATTGGCACCGCCAGGTTTCCTTTTTAGCTGCAGAGTCTATCCAGACGGCGCAGGCGCGCGGGCTCGATGTGCACGAGGGCGACTTTGGCGAGAACTTCACAACCCAGGGTATCAACCTGCTCTCGCTCCCCCTGGGAACGCAGCTCAAGATTGGCAACGATGTCCTGGTCGAAATCAGTCAGATCGGCAAGGTCTGCCACACCCGCTGTGCCATCTACTATCTCGCTGGCGACTGCATCTTTCCCCACGAGGGCGTTTTTGGCGTGGTGCTAAAGGGCGGAGAGGTCCATACCGGCGACGAAATCCAGGTGGTCAAGCTCGGCGACGGCACTTGCTCGTTCACCCCCGCCGAGGCGCTCGAAGAGATTGAGCAGGCTCGTCGCGAAGGAACCCTGTAGTTGCAAAATCCCACGTTGAAGTAGCTTTTACAGCCAAGAATCCCGTTGCAATAGGGTGCCGTAACGTTAAAGTTGAACTCTATGGTTTCTCAACAATTCATCATAACTGCAGGTCAAAGCCAAAGCCTCAAGTTCAACTTGACCCTTTGGGACCTTTAAGGTTCAAGTTGAGGTCGAAAGCAGTAGTAGAATACACCTCGAACCATAACCTACGATTGATTGCAGAGGGACTGGATGCAGCATTCGAATCATCGCACCGCAGCGCTCATTGCGTCGACGCCGGCTCGTATCATCACGAGCGCCGCGCTCGCCGTTGCGCTGACGGCCACGCCGATGCTCTCCCCCGTTGCGGCGTATGCCGCCTCGCAGGCAACGCAGGACCAGCTTTCCGCAGCCCAGCAGAAGATCGAAGCCGCCACGAGCGCCTACAACGACGCCCGCACCAAACTCGATGACCTGCAAAAGCAGATTGACTCCAATGAGGCAAGCATCGAGGAAATCGAAGCCAAGCTTCCCGAGCAGCAGGCCAAGGCAAGCTCCGCCATGCGCGATCTGTACAAGTATCAGAAGGGCACCAATCCCATTGTGAGCTTCCTGGTCAACGCACAGAGCCTGGGTGAGTTCATCACGACCTGCAAATACACCAACCAGATCACGAGCTCGAGCGTCGACGAGATCGAAGAGCTCAATAACATGCAAACCGAACTCGAGCAGAACAAGGCTGAGCTCCAGCAGGCCAAGTCTCAGCTTGAGGCAGAGCAGAAAAACGCCGAGGACGCGCTGGCGCAGGCCCAGCAGCTCCGCAGCGAGGCGCAGGCAAAAGCCGAGCAGGAAAATGCCGCCGAGCTTGCCAAGCTTGAGGCCGATAAGGCCGCTGCCGCCGAGAAGCTCTCGGGCGAGGGCGTAAGCGGCAGCAATTCCAGCAGCCAGGCCAACAACGCCAACACCACCATCGACACCACGGTGAACAACGCCAATACCGGTAGCTCCGATTACGATTCGTTCATTAATGAGTGGACGAGCCGCATCGACAATTATCTCGCCGGCTCCCCCATGGCAGGCCAGGGCTATAACTTTGCCGTCGCCGCTTGGAATACCGGTGTCGACCCCCGTTGGTCCCCCGCCATCGCCTGCATCGAGAGCACCAAGGGTGCTTATTGCGCCAATTCTTACAACGCCTGGGGCTGGAGTGCACGTGGCGGCGGTTGGCGCAGCTTTGGCAGCTGGAGCGAGGGCATCTCCGCCCACGTTGCCTATCTGGGCGCCAACTACGGCTCCACCCTTACCCCGGCTGCGGCCAAAAAGTACTGCCCGCCCACGTGGCAGGACTGGTACAACAAAGTCGCCGCTCAAATGAACCGCATCTAAGTGCAACTGCAAAGGGCCCCAATGGGGCCCTTTTCTTTTAGGTAGCGGAGGTATCGACGACGCCGGTCGCATTGGCAACCGCAACTATGACGATCATGCATAGGAGCAGCACACCCAATGCCTTGAGCCAGAGTTTCGCGAGCTTCTTGCCGCGATAGCTGTCGAGCAATGCGAATCGCCGACGAAGACGGCGCTTATCGAGCAGTGCAAAATGCATAAGCACCATAAGGCCATCGACAAAGAAAAAATACTCGATTATGAGAAGCCACGTCGGGTAGCTTTGGTTTGCTCCGGTGGGGTGAAAGACGGCAAAGTGACTTCCGGCAAAGAACACAAGCAGCGAGAAGCAGACGAGCGTATTCCAAATGCGCCCCAGAGACTCCGGAACGCGAGAGAGCAGACCACATGCAGCGGAGGCGGCAGGCCTAGGAAGCCCTGCGGGGTTCTGGAGCCCTTGGGGCGTCAACGCCGTCTCCGAGGCCGGAGTACGGACAGGCGCAGGCGCAGAAGGCCGCACGGGGCGACTCAGATCGTATGCCGCGCGCGTCGCCCGTCCCAACGCTTCCGCACTCGCAAAACGCTTGGCCGGGTCGAGCGCCATCGACATGCAGACGGCATCGGCAAGTGAAGTGGGAATGCCTCGCGCCTCGCATTGCTCGCGCATGTCGAGCCCTGGCTTAGGGTCGACTCCCGTCAAGCAGAAGAACAACAGGGCGCCAAGTGCGTAGACGTCGCTTCGCACGCTCGTCTGCCCAAACCCATACTGCTCGGGCGGCGCATAGGGCCGTGTCCCAAACTTGACGGTGTCGGCATCGGCGCCATCGCGCCATACGCGCGCGATCCCCAAGTCGATAATCACCAGCGATGAAAATGTCAGGCCGTCATTAGGCGTATAGTTGGCACCTGTCACGATGATATTCGACGGCTTGAGGTCGCGATGGATCTCCGGCGCCGACGTCTCCCCCGCCATTGCAAAACCGGCATGGAGCTCACCCACGGCGTCGCAAAGGGCAGGATACAATTCACGCGCATAATCGGGGGTGGCTCCCAGACGGTCCACCAGCGCCCCGAGTGTCTCCCCTTCGATGTATTCCATAACCACGTTGAGCTCGTCGCCCACACGACGACAATCGACGATTCTGGGCAGGTGCTCAAAACGCCTGCCTGCCCGCTGAGCGGCAAATAGACGCTCGTATGCCCCTCCGATTTGAGCCGAAGCATCGATGCGTTTACGGACAAAGGGGCCGAGCGAACCACCGCCGGTTCCTTCAAAGTACACGAGCTCGGTTGTTTCAACGGACGAGCGCTTAAGTACACGCTCCACGCGATAGCTGTCGTCGCGATCGAGCGACGCCAGGTGCTCGACAAGCGCTGCGGTCAGCTCGTCATCGGAATATGTTGGGGTCTGAGTATCCATAGCCTCCATCATAGCGCAGGGCGCAGACACCCCATGGCATCCGCGCCCCGTTCGTTTGCGTCGTTGTTCGGCAGCTCCGCCAGCTCAGATATCAACCGCTAACTCACCGTCTCCTCGCCAAAGCGATACAGCTCCTCGTTGACCTTTTGGAGGCTGCACCCGCGATCGATACAAAAGATGATAATCGCATCGCGGCGGTCCTTACAATTGAGGATGTTGGCACCCGCCGCCGTCAAGGCGCGGTTGGTCTCCTTGAGCGTTAGCGCCATGGCGAAGGCAATCTGCAGCACCTTATTGCGACTCGGATGACGCGCACCGGTAAAGATCTGATAGCCAAAGGTCTCATTGAGATCGGCCATACGAACCACGCGCGAGCGCTCCAAGCCCTTTTCCTGCAGCAGCTGCTTCAGGTAGTCCGAAAGCGACGGGGTGGCAAAGTCGTGCTCCTTGATATAGCCATCGATGTTTGGCGCGTCGAGAAGCTCATTGAGTAACTCGTCAGTCAGCTTTTTATCGGGCATACGGCTTCACCTCCCCCAGTGCATGCAACATGCTAGAAACCACTTACGTCCGAACGCTCCCAGCTAGCAACCTGGTCGGGAGACACTGTACCCAGCGCCTCGAACTTCCAGGAGCCGCCCGCCTTCAGATGATTGGTGTTTGCAAGAGCCGTTCCAACCTGGTTGCCATCGGCATCATACAGAACATACTCAATCTGAATGTAGCTCTTTTCCTTGTCCGTGTTATTGGTCAGCGTGCCCGTGATCTTATAGGCAAACTGATTGGAGGTGTCTTCAGCCTCATCAGCAATGGTATACGGTTCTTGCGGTTCTTTTTGCTCCTCAGCCTGCTGTGTCGCCTCGGCAGGTTTTGCCGAATCGCTCGCAGACGAATCGGTTGAATTGCCACCCATAGAGCCCACGGCACCGACGATAACCAGCACCACGATGACGCCTAGGACAATCTTGCCGATCGGCTTCTTTCCCTCTTTTGCCATTATTCATCCTTCCTACGATCCGGCTACCGCGCCGGCACACAGCACATCGTAGGAAGGATTAAACTTGAATTCATTAGCTGAGAGCTAAGGTTGCGGTAAACGGCCAATGCAGTTATCCAAACGCCGAGCAAACGCACTTTGCGCGACCGTCTGCTGGCAGCGCATCAACCCACCGTGACGGATTTCCCGGTAAAGGCACTGATCATCAACAGGGCAAAGAACACCAGGTAGCTGACACTCAGCGGGTACGCAATGATCAGGAAGACGACCCAGCCGACATTGGTTTTACCGTCGGCACGGCGTTGCTCGCGATTGCGGCAGAGCCAAATCGTCACGCCAATAGTCACAATCAACAGCACGAGTGCCGCTGCTGCCAACCCGGCAAGCGCAAACATCACGCCAATGCTCACAGCAATAACCGGAAGCAGCAGCAGGCCGCACCCGCACCCACCAGGACTATACACGGCAGTCTGTCGGCGCCTCATCATCACTCCAAGTCAAGCAATCGTTTGTAGACATCGAGGCCTTTGAGCAGAATTTCCTCGTCAAAGAGCATGGTATCGGTATGCAGAGCGCTCGTGGCATAGGCGGGACAGCCATCCGGATCACTCGGGTTTTCTTGACCCTCCGGCACGCCCGTGCCCAGCAAGAAGAACACGCCCGGCAGATGGCGCTGATAGAACGCGAAATCCTCGGCGATTAGCAGCGGCTCGTCCACAAGTTGCAACTCGGACAAGGCAGGCGCAATGCAGGCAAACAACTCAGGGTCGTTATCGACCGGTGGATAGCCCTCGGCAAAGTCAAGATCATACGTGCAGCCCGTTGCGGTGCACGCCTCGTCGAGCACACGGCGTACGCCTTCGCGCGCACGGTCGAACATGTCGTCCGTAAACACACGTAGGCTGCCGGCAACATGGGCCTCCCCCGCCACCGCGTTGCAAACGGTGCCAGCCTGCAGCAGGCCAAACTTGCCGATACAGGGCTCGTCGGTGCCCAGCTCGTCCATCAGCTCGCGCTCGGCAACCAAAAACTTAGCTGCCGCCAACGCGGCATCGTGCGACTCCCCAACCGGCACACCATAGGTCTTAGCAATGTGGATGCTCGTACCGTGAATATGGATATGCGTCTCGCTCGAACGCGCCAGCAGCGGACCGGAACAACTCGCCAACGTGCCGGCAGGCAGATCGGGCCACACATGGAAGCCAAAAATGCGGTCGGCCCCATAGCGCTCGAACACACCACTCTCGCATACCGTCTTGGCACCACCGGTCGTTTCCTCGGCCGGCTGGAACACAAAAAGAACGTTGCGCCTAATGGCGCCCGGCTGTTCGCGAATCGTACGGTCGACATACGTCGCGGCGGCAAGCGCCATGGCCATGTGTCCGTCATGTCCGCAAGCGTGCATCTTGCCGGGATGGGTCGAGGCAAAGGCTGCTCCCGTCGCCTCCGCGATGGGCAGCGCGTCCATATCGGCGCGAATCGCCGTGGCATGCGCGGCATCAACGCCGGCGTCGAAGAAAGCACAGACGCAGCTGGGGCACGGATGGGTCACTTCGCAGGTGAGCGGTGCCAGCACGCCCTCGATATAGGCAATGGTTTGCGGAAGATCGAAATCGAGCTCCGGAATGCGATGCAGGTCGCGACGATAGCGACGAAGTTCTTGGAGCTCGGTCATAAAGGATCCTTCCATGGGGCATATCCATTCGCACAATATTGTGATGCAGAATTGTGACGCCCTTGTTTCTAACATATCCCTGCATTTTTTAAACGTTATATACGAATACTCTTGTTTGGTAAAGTGCAACGTGATAGGGTCTTTACCACTTGATAGAGGCGCGGGCACGAAGAGCCGCGGGCGAGCCGGCAGGCTTTGACCCCGTGGGGAGGCGAAACCCGCCGAACTGGGTTTTTCGGGCACGAACAACCTGGTGGGCCTGTGGGAAACACCCACAGGACTGTCTGCAGCAATGCGGGAGCGCTATCCGGACATGGGGTCCACGCTATGCGGATTCGATGCGCAGATGGCGCCGTCTGGATAGCGAGGTTTACGGGACATGGCATTGACCCCCAACGAGGCATATGCGGCCAAGCAGCCGTTTGTGGACAAGGAGACACTCGAGCATATCGTCGAGCAGTTCCCCACGCCGTTTCATCTATACGACGAGGCGGGCATCCGCCGCAACATGCAAGAAGTGCGCGACGCCTTTGCATGGAACCCGGGCTTTAAGGAATACTTTGCCGTCAAGGCCAACCCCAACCCGGCGCTCATCTCCATTCTCAACGAATACGGCTGCGGCTGCGACTGCTCGAGCTATACCGAGCTCATGATCGCCCGCTCGCTGGGTATCACGGGACACGGCATCATGTTCTCGTCCAACGATACGCCGGCTGCCGACTTTGAGCTCGCCGACAAGCTGGGTGCCATCGTCAACTTTGACGACATCAGCCACATCGAGTTCTTTGAGCGCGTTGCGGGGCCCATCCCCAAGACGGTCAGCTGCCGCTTTAATCCAGGCGGTCTGTTCCAGCTCTCCAATGGCATCATGGACAACCCGGGCGACTCCAAATATGGTATGACCACCGAGCAACTCTTCGAGGCCTTCCGCATGCTCAAGGCCAAGGGCGCCGAGGACTTTGGCATCCACGCATTCCTTGCCAGCAACACCGTCACCAACGACTACTACCCCAAGCTCGCGCGCATCCTCTTTGAGCTTGCCGTACGCCTGGAGCGCGAGACCGGCGCACACGTCGCTTTCATCAATCTGTCCGGCGGCGTCGGCATCCCCTACCTGCCCGAGCAGCAGGCCAACGACATTCACGCCATCGGCGAGGGAGTACACGCGGCATACGACGAGATCCTGGTTCCCGCCGGCATGGGCGATGTGGCCATCTGCACTGAGATGGGCCGCTTTATGATGGGCCCCTACGGCTGCCTGGTCACCAAGGCTATCCACGAGAAGCAGATCTACAAGGACTATATCGGTGTCGATGCAAGCGCCGTCGATTTGATTCGCCCTGCCATGTATGGCGCCTACCACCACATTACGGTGATGGGTCAGCCGGGCGGCGCCGACAAGGCCACGGCGCCCGTCACGAACACCTATGACATCACGGGCAACTTGTGCGAGAACAACGATAAGTTCGCCATCGACCGCGAGCTGCCGCAGATCGACATGGGTGATGTGCTCGTGATTCACGATACCGGCGCGCACGGTTACTCCATGGGCTACAACTACAACGGCCGTCTGCGCTCCGCCGAGGTATTGCTGCGCCCCGACGGCTCGGCAGACCTCATTCGTCGCGCCGAGCGCCCAGGCGACTACTTTGCCACGCTCGACGTGCTGCCGTGCGGCCGCGAGCTGCTGGCAAAGTCGCGCGCCGAAAGCGCCCGTCGTCGCGCCCAGGACAAATGCTTGGCCGTCGCCGCCCAATGGAACAAACGCATCCAGATCGCAGAAGCGAAGGAGAAGAATATGGATGTCCGCAACCTCGAGGGCTCGATCGTCGCCCTCGTCACGCCATTTAAAAAGGACGGCAGTGTCGACTTTGACGCACTCGAGCGCCTTATCGATTTCCACCTGCAAAACGGCACCGACGCCATCCTCACCCTGGGCACCACCGGCGAGAGCGCCACGATGACCGATGACGAGGACAACTCCGTTGTCGCCGCAGTGGTCAAGCAAGTTGCAGGACGCATCCCCGTCATCGCCGGCTCGGGCTCCAACTCCACGCAAACCATGCTCACCAAGTCGCTCACCTACCAGGGCTTGGGAGCCGACGGCCTACTGCTCATCACCCCCTACTACAACAAGTCCAATGAAGAGGGTATCTATCGGCACTTTAAGACCGTCGCCGACGCCGTGGACATCCCCTGCATCCTGTACAACATCCCCGGCCGCTGCGGCTGCAGCATCAGCGAGCGCAACGTTGAGCGCTTGGCCGCACACCCCAACATCATGGGTATTAAGGAAGCCTCGGGCAACGTCGCCTACGCGGCCAAGATTGCCCACCTGCTGTCCGACGACTTCCGCATGTACTCGGGCGAGGACGCGCTCACCGTGCCGCTCATGAGCCTGGGCGCCTCGGGCACCATCAGCGTGTGGGCCGACGTTCAGCCGCAGCTCGTGCATGACATGTGCCGTGCCTATCTGGACGGTGACGTGGCACGTGCCCGCGACATCCAAATTGCCGGCCAGCCGCTCATCAACGCCCTCTTTAGTGAGGTCAACCCCATCCCCGTTAAAGAAGCGCTCGCTCAGATGGGTATGATCGAGGCAAACTACCGCATGCCGCTATGCCCCATGGCCAACGACACGCGCGCTGCACTTACCGATGCTCTGAAGGGAGCTGGTCTGCTTGATTAAGACCGTCATTATGGGAACGGGCCGCATGGGCTCGCTCATCCGCACCACCGCCGAGGGCGTTGTCGACGCCGCCGGTCAGCCCGTTTTTGATATCGTCGCCCAGATCGGTTTTGATCTGTCCGAGCTCGAGAGCGCACCGGCAGCCGACGTCATCATCGACTTCTCGAACGTTGCGACCTTCGATGCCGTCGTCGCCTATGTCGAGCGCACGGGCGCCGCACTCGTTTCCGGCACCACGGGCTACACACCCGATCAGATGGACCGCCTGCGTGAGCTGGGTCAGAACGCCCGCGTCATGCACTCCGGCAATTACTCCATCGGTATCGCAGCCCTGCGTCATCTGGTAGCACAGGCCACACGCGAGCTGCCCGGCTTTGACTGCGAGATTGTCGAGACGCACCACAACCAAAAGGTTGACGCCCCCAGCGGCACTGCCAAGTTGCTGCTCGACGCCGTAGTTGAGGCCGAACCCGAGGCAGGCTACCACCCCGTCTATGGCCGCGAGGGCATGTGCGGCGTGCGCGACCCCAAGGAAATCGGTATACACTCGCTGCGCGGCGGCACCGTCGCCGGCGTGCACGAGGTGAGCTTCTTTGGCCAGGACGAGGAAGTCACGCTTACACACCGTGCCACGAGCCGCCAGATCTTTGTCAACGGCGCCCTGGCCGCCGCCCAGAAGCTCGTCACCCGCGACCCCGGCTTCTACACCTTCGACCAGGTCATGTTTGCCTAACCAGATATCAACCGTATCCACGCAAAGGAGAAACAGCATATGAGTAACGCAGCCGAGATGGATGCACAGGAGATTATCAACTACATCGCCACCGCGCCCAAAAAGACGCCCGTCAAACTGTACGTGCGCGAGAAGCCGGGCATGAAGGTCCAGTGGGGCAACGCACACGTCTACGGCGGTCGTCGTGGGAAGACCGTCTTTGGCGACTGGGATGAACTCAAGGCCATCCTCGATGCCAATGCCGACTCCATCGACTACTACGACGTCGAGAATGACTGCCGCAACTCCGCCGTGCCCATGCTCGACCTCAAGGGCATCAACGCCCGCATCGAACCGGGCGCGATCATCCGTGACCGCGTCGAGATCGGCGACCGCGCCGTCATCATGATGGGTGCCATCATCAACATCGGCTCCGTCATTGGCGAAGGCTCCATGATCGACATGGGCGCCGTGTTGGGTGGCCGCGCCACCGTGGGTAAGAACTGCCACATCGGCGCCGGCACCGTGCTGGCAGGTGTCGTGGAGCCCGCCAGCGCCACGCCCGTCATCATCGAAGACGACGTCATGATCGGCGCCAACGCCGTGGTCCTGGAGGGTGTGCGCGTGGGCAAGGGCGCCGTCGTTGCCGCCGGCGCCGTATGCATCGAGGACGTCCCCGCCGGTGCCGTCGTGGCTGGCGTTCCCGCCCGCGTCATCAAGATGCGCGATGCCCAGACCGACAGCAAGACCGGTCTCGAGGAAGGTCTGCGCAAGCTGTAGGGTTACGCGGTTTTACCAAACCGCGTAACAGGTCGACGCTGCAAACGCCCCTAGGCGGCAATCTGACGTTCAATCGTCGGGCATGACCAGAAGGTCAATGCCCTCCTCTTTCGCGTCACCTTGCTCGCCTAGGGGCGTTTTCGCTGGCGTATGCTCAACCTACGGCGCAATGTCAGCGACCAAGCCGAAAACAAAAAGGCCGAAGTCCCGAAGGGTTTCGGCCTTTGTTTTCCACAGCGTCCAAGCGCAGTTTATCGATTCTCGATGCTGCCGATGTTTTTGAGCTCGATGGAGATGAGGCCGTTGGGCTCGTTGACGAACTCGATGTATTCGGAGTTCGAACCCATCTCGGCCGGGAAGCTGATCTCGATACCCGTGTCGGTACGGATCTTATGATTGCGCACCGCCGCGCGTTCGACCTGTTTGCGCTCCACGGGCACACGCTCAGGCACCTTCTCCTCGGTCAGTGCCGCGCGCACGCTCTCCTTGATAACCGGTTCGTCCTCAAAGACCTCATCGACGATATCCCAAGGCGGCAGCTCCTCGTCATCCTCAACCTTCTCGGCAACGGCAGCCTTAACCTTAGCGAGCGCTACAGCCGTGTTGGCACCGTGCTCCTCGGCGACTTCCTCGACCACACGCGTCACGGTGTCGATGACCTCCTTGCCCGATACGCCCGTGTCGCACTGCAGCAGGCCGTCGGGAATGAGCATACGATCCTCGCCGGCAATCTTGCGCTTCTTGTCCACGTAGCCGATCTCCATGGTACTCGCGCGCACGATGGCATAGCTCGGCACCTTTTGCGAGGGGTTTGGCAGAATGGCGTAGTGGCGCGCGATGTCGTTGCGCACCTCCCCCTCCTCGCGGCCCACTTCGTGCATAAAAGCCTGCTTGGAGCCCAGCAGCATCACGGCAAACCAGCGGGCATCCTCATCGTCGTCAAAATCGGCCACGAGTACGTCGGTGGACTCGGCTTTCTCGGCTTTGGTGAGCTCGGAGGAGATAAACTCCGCAATCTGCTGCGACAGGTCCACGAACTCGCGCTCGCCAAAGAAATAGCCCTTGAGCTCGCCGCCAAACGCTGAGTTCTCGGCAAACGTGGCGCGTTTATTGTCGGCCGAGGTACGCGCGCGGCGCAGATGCGTGGTCACGAAGTTGCGCACGGTACGGCTCTCGATATCGAGCTCGCGCTGGCTCATGACGTTGACGGCAGAGTCAAAGTCCAGGATATGCAGGATCGCGTGATTGATTTTCATATACGGCATTCCGTTCTAGATCGATTTCGGCACGAACCAGTATAGCGGTCGAGCCCGCCCCAGGCGCATCGAAGATTGGCGCATCGGGGACAGGCTGCTTTGCACCAATGGCTAGCGCAGGAGCTCGGACTGCCAAGCCTCGAGCTGTTCTGCCAAACTCTTGCCGGCAGCGGGCATGTCGATCTGAGGGCGTTTGGGCAGCAGTGCGCATTTAAGGATTGCCACGATGGTCTGCGAGACAAAACGTCGTGTATCCTTGTCAAAGTCTTGTGCAGCCTGGAGCATCACGGGCAGGCTCTCGCGCAGATTCCCAGCGATATCCGCAAACCGCTCGGCACCCGTAGCCTCAAACACGGAGAACAACGCATCTACAAAACGCTCGCGCTCGCTAGGCGACACTGCAAGCAGCATCTCGCGAATGGAACCATCAACGTATCGAGCACCGGCGGACAGGCGCTCACAGTACACGAAGTCGCGACCATCAACCACCCAGCTAAAGGGATTGTGCTGCAGCAGGCTGAACTCGGTGCTCTCAACGATGGCATAGTCCTCCTGTGTCTCGAACATCATGCCAAAGATCGACGACCGAGGAAGCGTCTTGTCGATTCGACCGGAAAGACCGGCAAAGGCGTTGCCGTTCAGAAACTCCTCGACGAAGCCCGGACCATCATGAGAATACGCCCGTTCGATTCGCTCACGGGCGACATCGGAGCACATTGCCGCACCGTACACCGCAAGGTTTCCACCCTTGGAATGACCTCCGCACAAAAGCGGCCCGTCAATCGCATCCGCCGCCTCGTCCACATAGCGCGCCGCGGATTCCTGGGCCGGCACAGGACACCGGAACGCCATGTTAAAGTCCTCTTTCCAGCCCACAATCGTACTGTCGGTCCCCCGGAAGGAAAGATAGCTAAACCCCGCCGGAAACCGGAACGCCATGGCTGCAAACTGCTCCGTCGCCACCACATCGCTCACGGCACGATAGCCGCAAACGTGCACGCCGCGGTAGCGAGGACTTGCTGCCACGGCCTCCAACAAGGCCCTGCTCCCTTCCGGGTCCCACAAGTCGTCAATCATGTCCCGGTAGCACTCGGCACGCAGCAGCTCGCGTACGTCTAGGCCCTGCCAGTTCGTCAGCTCCGCCATATCACCCGGCAAACGCAAATAGGACAGCCACGCAAAGACCAGGCTATCCACCGCGCAGAACGGCCGCTCCTCAAACGGATCAAACGCCGTTGTTAGCGCCGGGCGATTTTAGCCGCTAATAGTCAAACGATTTTGACCAATCCCGGTCACCGAATAATGGCCACCGTGCCTCCCCGCCGCCACTACGCTGGTGGTGCCAACACGCC
>NZ_JAQLDQ010000039.1 GCF_028209395.1 Collinsella aerofaciens | reverse complement strand
ATCAACATCATCGACACCGCCGAGTTCGCGATCCCCGGCCTTGACGACGAGTTCCGCGTCATCGTCTCCCCGTGGATTCTGACGGTGCTCGTGACCGACCGCCTGGCTCGCTACTACGAGACGGTCACCAAGCACAACCTCAAGTATCGTCGCTACTATCACCAGTTCGACTACTAAAGAAAACGGGTGCGGGAACGTGCCGGGCTATTGAGAGGAACACAGAATGAGGCAGTACATCATCGCCAGCCATGCGCACTTCGCCACCGGCATCAAGGAGAGCGTCGAGCTGCTCTCGGGCGCTCGCGACAACGTCCACGATCTTTCGATGTTCGTCGATGGCCGCATGGACGTGGCCGAGGAGGCCCAAAAACTGCTGGCAGGCATGTCTGCCGACGATGATGTCGTTGTCTGCACCGACCTCTTTGGCGGTAGCGTTAACAACGAGTTCACCAAGATCGTCCAGACGCGTCCCCGCACGTACCTCGTTACCAACATGAACCTTCCTCTGCTCATCCAGCTGCTGTTCTCTGACGAGTCGGCGCCGGTTGAGGAGACGATTCGCGCCATCGTCGCTGCGGACGATACGCGCGTGAAGTTTGTCAACGATCTTTTGGTCGATGACGAGGAGGAGGAAGAGTTCTAATCCGCAGCACCTACTGACACGCCGTATGACGGCACAAGACCTTTGGGGGGTCACATTATGATTCAGCTACTTCGCGTTGACCATCGCCTGCTTCATGGCCAGGTCGCAGTTTCCTGGGTTCAGGGCCTTGACTCCAACTGCATCTTCTGCGTGGGCGATAAGGTCGCTAACGACCCGGTGTGGAAGACGACGCTCAAGATGGGCAAGCCTGCCGGCTGCAAGCTCGTCATCAAAGATATGGAGCATGCAATCGAAGCTATCAACTCGGGCGTGACCGACAAGTACAAGATGATCATCTGCGTCGCCACTATCGCTGAGGCAAAGCAGCTTGTTGAGGGCTGCCCGCAGATCAAGTCGGTCAACCTGGGCAACACCAAGCCCAAGGACGAGAAGCGTCCCGACGCTCGTCAGGTCTCTCGTCAGATCTTCCTGACCGCGGCCGAGGAAGCCGATGTGCGCGAGATGCTGGATCGTGGCGTTGAGGTCGAGATTCGACCCCTGGCCGATGACCCCAAGGTCGACTGCGCCAGCGTGCTCTAGGCGTTCAATTTCGAAGAGTCTGAGCTCTTCGTAGTGTCCTATATGGAAAGGGGGATGTATGCTTACCCAAGCAATCCTCATCGGACTTATCGCCGCATTTGGTAAGTTCGACTGCCAGCTCGGTACGCTCTACGCGTTCCGCCCCATCGTCCTGTGCCCGCTCGTGGGCCTGGTGCTGGGGGACCTGCAGTCCGGCCTCGCGATCGGTGCGAGTCTGGAGCTGCTGTTCATGGGCTCGATCTCCATCGGCGCCTACGTGCCGCCTGATGAGACGATCGGCGGCGTGCTCGCCTGCGCCTTCGCTATCCAGCTGGGCCAGAGCACCGAGGCAGCCATCGCGCTTGCCATGCCCATCGCCACGCTGTGCCTTGCCATCAAGAACATCCTTAACGCCGCCCTGCCGATCCTGGTCGACCGCGCTGATGTCTACTCCGGCCAGGGCAACCTTAAGGGTGTCTATGCGATGCACTTCCTGATCGGTTTGACCGGTATCATCATGGCGTTCCTGCTGTGCTCGCTGTCGTTCTATCTGGGTGCTGACGCCATCCAGGGCCTGCTCGACTTCATCCCGCCCTTTGTCCTTGCTGGCTTTGGCGTTGCCGCCAACTTCCTGCCGGCCATGGGCTTCGCCATGCTCGGCCGCCTGGTGCTCACCAAGCAGCTCGTGCCCTTCTACTTCCTGGGCTTCCTGCTGTGCTCCTACGCCAACGTGCCCGTCCTGGGCGTCGCCCTGATCGCCATCATCATCGGCATCGACAAGTTCGACCTGCTCGGCCTGGGCGGAGCCCAGCCCCAGCTCTCCGCGGAAGGGGATGAGGACGATGACTTCTAGTCCCGAGAACAAGATTACGCGCTCCGACCTCGTCAAGAGCGCCGTCAACGTCGGCGCCCTGGGCATGGAGTTCTCCTGGACCTACTACAAGCAGATGAACATCGCCTTCTGCCTGATGGTCGCCAACATGCTCAAGAAGATCTACGCCGGCCGCCCCGACGACTACGCCGCGGCCCTGCACCGCCACTGCGCGTTCTTCAACATCACCGTCCAGTTCGCCCCGTTCGTCGGCGGCATCGCGATGGCCATGGAGGAGAAGGTCGCCCGCGGCGAGATCGAGCCCGAGAGCGTCAACGACGTCAAGGCCGCCCTCATGGGCCCGCTGTCCGGCATCGGCGACTCCATCTTCCTGTCGACGCTGCGCGTGGTCGCCGCCGCGGTGGGCATCAGCCTGTGCCAGGCCGGCAACCCCTTCGGCCCCATCGCCTTCCTGCTCATCTACAACGTCCCCGGCTTCGCGCTGCGCATCTGGGGCGCCGTCAAGGGCTACGAGCTGGGCGTGGGCTTCCTGGACGAGGCCCAGAGGACCGGCCTCATGCAGAAGATCATGACCTGCGTGGGCATCGTGGGCGTCATGGTCGTGGGCGCCATGTGCAAGGACATGTTCTGGGCCAGCATCCCGGTGGCCATCGGCTCGGGCGACGACGCCCAGACCCTCCAGGACATCCTGGACGGCATCATGCCCGGCATGCTCGGCATGATCGCCTTCTGGCTGTACTACTGGCTGCTGTCCAAGAAGATCAACCCCATGGTGCTGATCGTGGCCACCATGGTCGTGGGCATCATCGGCGCGTTCTTCGGCGTGCTGGCGTAGGTTCCTGCGTTCTATTCTGCCCCCAAGGGAAACGGCGACCCGTTGTGGTCGCCGTTTTTTATTACCGAAAGCTAGCTGGAGGTGCTTCGTGATTCGATCTGACAATCCACCCGATAATGGCGTGAGCGGGGCGATGTATCTATTTGGCACGGCGCTCTTGTGGAGTTTTATCGGCATCCTCGTTCGCGCCAATTCGCAGTCAGCTCTTTTGATCGGTGCCGTCACGGCAATATTTATGGCGCTCTTTATCCTGCTCGTCGGCAGGCCCGTCTTCCGCGTCAGCCGCCTTATTGTCCTTGTGGCCGTCTGCAACTTCGTGACGGGCACCACGTTTAACTTTGCCAACCAGCTCACGACGGTCGGCAACGCGATCGTCCTGCAGTACACCTCGATGATTTTCGTTATCGTGTATCAGTCGCTCGCAACTCGCACGTTGCCCTCGCCTGCGAAGATTGCCTCCGTGGTGGTTGCTTTTACGGGTATGGGACTGTTCTTTTTAGGCGATTTGAGTGCCGAGGGCATGCTCGGCAACCTGCTTGCCGTCATTTCGGGAGCCACCTTTGGGCTGTGTTTCTTTTTAAACTCTCGCCCCGATGCGTCGCCCATGGTGTCCTCGCTCATCTCCTGCGGCATCTCGATACTGCCGATCGTCTATTTTGTCGGCGACCTAGGCTCCGTAAAACCCTTTGAGTGGGGGCTTATGCTGGTGCATGGCCTTTTTTGCAGCGGCCTTGCGAGTGTGCTGTATGCCAAGGGGATTGCGCGCACTAACGCGTTTGCGGCCAACTTGGTTTGCATGAGCGAGGTCGTGCTCGCTCCCTGCTGGTCGGCGCTCCTCTTTGGCGAGGTCTTTCGCTGGAACGAGTTTTTGGGCGCGGCGATAATCGTTTTGGTGATTGTAGGCAACTTGGCATACGATGCCTTTGGCGATGGCTTTCTGGTGGCGCTTGTCCGCCATCGAAACAAAGAGCGCGCCTGATGGGATACGTCTGCCGTTTACGGTAAAAAACACTCCGCTGAGCGAGTGGTATTAAATAGTAAGAACCTGCATATCTATAATTGGTATCAAATCATTTGTGCCTGGCATAGGTGTTAACAGCACACCAGGTACGCTTCGGGCCGTGTGGTCGAGTTTCCGGATTGATATCAACAGCGCGCGCGACGGTGACCGGCTATGACTCGAGATTTCCTATTTTGGAGGAACCATGCTTACCCAAGCAATCCTCGTCGGCTTAGTCGGAGCGTTTGGAGGCCTCGACTACCAGCTCGGCACCCTCTACGCGTTCCGCCCCATCGTCCTGTGCCCGCTCGTGGGCCTGGTGCTGGGGGACCTGCAGACTGGTCTTGCCGTTGGCGCCAGCCTGGAGCTGCTGTTCATGGGTTCGGTTTCCATCGGCGCCTACGTGCCGCCTAACGAAACCATCGGCGGCGTGCTCGCCTGCGCGTTTGCCATTCAGCTCGGTCAGGGTACCGAGACGGCCATCGCGCTCGCCATGCCCATCGCTGTCCTTTCGCTGACGATCGGCAACATTACTAGTGCCTTGTTCACCGTGTTTGTCGATATGGCAGACAGGTTCGCCCTCAAGGGAAACCTTAAAGGCATTTACGCCGTTCATTGGGGCATGGGTCTTTGGGGCTGCCTTGAGTATTTCCTGCTGTGCGGCGGCGCCTTCTATCTGGGCTCCGATGCCATCCAGGGCCTGCTCGACTTCGTCCCGTCCTTCATCATTGATGGTTGCGGCGTTGCCGCCAACATCCTGCCGGCCATGGGCTTCGCCATGCTCGGCCGCCTGGTGCTCACCAAGCAGCTCGTGCCCTTCTACTTCCTGGGCTTCCTGCTGTGCTCCTACGCCAACGTGCCCGTCCTGGGCGTCGCCCTGATCGCCATCATCATCGGCATCGACAAGTTCGACCTGCTCGGCCTGGGCGGAGCCCAGCCCCAGCTCTCCGCGGAAGGGGATGAGGACGATGACTTCTAGTCCCGAGAACAAGATTACGCGCTCCGACCTCGTCAAGAGCGCCGTCAACGTCGGCGCCCTGGGCATGGAGTTCTCCTGGACCTACTACAAGCAGATGAACATCGCCTTCTGCCTGATGGTCGCCAACATGCTCAAGAAGATCTACGCCGGCCGCCCCGACGACTACGCCGCGGCCCTGCACCGCCACTGCGCGTTCTTCAACATCACCGTCCAGTTCGCCCCGTTCGTCGGCGGCATCGCGATGGCCATGGAGGAGAAGGTCGCCCGCGGCGAGATCGAGCCCGAGAGCGTCAACGACGTCAAGGCCGCCCTCATGGGCCCGCTGTCCGGCATCGGCGACTCCATCTTCCTGTCGACGCTGCGCGTGGTCGCCGCCGCGGTGGGCATCAGCCTGTGCCAGGCCGGCAACCCCTTCGGCCCCATCGCCTTCCTGCTCATCTACAACGTCCCCGGCTTCGCGCTGCGCATCTGGGGCGCCGTCAAGGGCTACGAGCTGGGCGTGGGCTTCCTGGACGAGGCCCAGAGGACCGGCCTCATGCAGAAGATCATGACCTGCGTGGGCATCGTGGGCGTCATGGTCGTGGGCGCCATGTGCAAGGACATGTTCTGGGCCAGCATCCCGGTGGCCATCGGCTCGGGCGACGACGCCCAGACCCTCCAGGACATCCTGGACGGCATCATGCCCGGCATGCTCGGCATGATCGCCTTCTGGCTGTACTACTGGCTGCTGTCCAAGAAGATCAACCCCATGGTGCTGATCGTGGCCACCATGGTCGTGGGCATCATCGGCGCGTTCTTCGGCGTGCTGGCGTAAGGGTCCGGCTGCATAGATTTTCGTTGCAACCTGGAAAGGGGATGGAGCAGGCCTATGCCCTCCATCCCCTTTTTGTATAGAAGGAGTTCGTATGTTCGCGAAGGGTCGCGAAGCAATGCGCCTGACGCCGGCAGAGGTCAGGCTGATTCTTATTGAGTCCCTGCAGTGGTGCGCCAACAACGCGGTCTACTTTTTGGGGCTTATCGGTGCGGCCACGTATGATCTGGCCGGCACGGCCTTTTTGGTTGCCGCCATTACGCTCGCGCGCAATCTTATGACGTCGGTGGGCAATATGGTGTCGGGCTCGGTCATCGATCGCTTTGGACCGCGCCGGACGTCGTTTGTGACGTGCGTGATTACGGCAGTGCTATCGCTTGGCGTGGGGTTAGCGCCGTTGTCTGTCCCCGGGCTTGTGTTTGCCGCGTGCGTCTTGGGACTTGCGGGCGGCTTTATCAACACCTGCACGCATGCGTTTCCGGGATACCTGGAGTCGACCACCGAGGGTCGTACCCGCGTGAACGGCCTCATGGTGTTCTACAGCAATATCGCCTATACCGCTGGCCCGCTGCTCGGCGGTGCCATCGTGAGCTGTTTTGCCACGCAATCGGTCTATCTGCTCATGGCGGGCATGATGGGTGTGGCGGCCGTGCTCTCCTTGGGCTGTCACGAGTGTGTTGCTCCCGCAAAAGGGGAGAAGCCGAAGGGCGGTATTCTGGGCGGCATGGCCGAGGGTGCGCGACTTACGTTTCGCGACCACGACTTGCGCCTCATCTTTATCTCGGGCTTTTTGGGTTTCTTTGCGTTTGGCGCGTTCGATTCGCTGGAGTCGTTGTTCTACCGTGATGTACTCAACGTGGATATCGTCTGGCTGGGCTGGTTGTCCTCGGTCGTGGGCCTCACTTCCTCGGTGGGTGCGTTCATCCTGACCAAGCTTTCTGCTCGCCATGTCAACCTGCGATTGCTGCTCGGCGCGCTCATGGCCGTGGGCATTGGGTCCATGGTGTACGTGGGCACCGATATGCTGGGGGTCGCGATTATCGGTCAGGCGATTAACGGTCTGGCCTGGGGGTTCCTGGAGCCGCTGCAGATGATCTTGATTCAGGAGCGCGCCGACATCAAATACCTGGGGCGCATTACCGGCTTTGTGCGTTTTGGCCTGATGAGCGCCGGCGTGCTGCCGCTGCTGGCGGCTCCTTTTTTGGCGGAGGCTTTGGGCGTCCAAGCGGTGCTATTTGGAGCATCGACCATTATTGCGCTGGTAGGAACGCTGTTCTTTGTCACACAAGGGAGGCGCCAGAGGTGTTAGCTATACATTCAATTCTAATTTAATACCACTCACCAGAGAATTTCGACCGTTCACCGAGGATTGGAACAGATTGATAAGTGGTATTAAAAACACCTTAGGTGTATGTCTATAATTGGTATCGAAAAGAAACGCGATGTATAGAGTCGCGTGCAGGACAGAAAGGAAAAGCCATGAAGGAAACCGAGAAGATCGAGATCATGCACTTTAGCCAGGAGGGCTATCTCGAGGACGGCAAGAACGTCTATGAGACCGGCAAGAAGATGACCGCGCTCGCCGACAAGGTCGCCGACGAGGGCTACGACGCCGTGTTCCTGATGGGCGTCGGCGGCACCTGGGACGAGCTCATGCAGCTCGAGTACCTCATGAACAAGTTCGGCGACCGCGACCTCGAGGTCTACCTGATTCACGCCGCCGAGTGGAACGCCATGGGCCACAAGCGCATGACCGAGAAGTCCGTCGTGATCACCGCCTCCGAGTCCGGCACCACCCCCGAGGTCCTCGAGGCCGTCAAGAAGATGAAGGAAAAGGGCATTCGCGTCTACGCCATGACCAAGCCCGAGGGCCCCATCGGCCAGGCTGTCGGCGCCGAGAACTGCGTCGCCATGGCTTCTGACCATGGTTCGGGCGGCTGCGAGAAGGGCTACTACCTCGCCGACTGCTT
>NZ_JAQLDQ010000038.1 GCF_028209395.1 Collinsella aerofaciens | reverse complement strand
CGCCTCGACCGGCAGGCTGCGGTCGCCGGTGTCGGGCATACCGCCCTTGGAGCCGCTGCCGGAGCCGTTATCTGAACTGCTCGCTGGCGTTGTCTGGGCATTGATGGCTACGTAGTTTAAGAGGCGGCGGTGCTGTTGTTTGAATTTTTGCAGTTAAAGAGGTCCGTTTCCCTAGGTGGGGAAACGGACCTCTTTTTGTCTCTGGGCTTGTGGATTGGCGAAGACAATAACCGCTGGCAGCTATTTTGAGTTCTTGATGCGGCGTGTGGCAGTGGCGGTTATTCCGAGGCCTGCGGCGGCGATTGCTGCGAGTGCGATTGCGCTCGGCGCTGCGTCTCCCGTGTTCGCGAGCTTGCCGGCGGTCGTATCTGCTTGCTTGCCGCTGCTCGAGTTCGCTTGCTTGGTGGAGCTTGGTAGGGCGTCTTTGCCGGTTGCAGGTGAGGCAACGGGCGGTGTCGCCTCGGCGGGTTGCGTTGAGCCGGAGGGAGGCACTGTCTCGGCGGGTTTCGTTATCTCGGGCGAGACGGCCTTGTCTGCCGCGGCCTTAGCCTCTTCGTATGCCTTGCAGGCGTCGTCATAGGCCGCTTGCGCCTTTTCCAAATCGCCGAGGAGCGCATCTCGCTTGGCTACGTCCTCGTCGATGTGGGCTTTGGCTTCCTCCGCCTCACTTTCGAAATACTGAACCTGTTTTTCCTGGCTTTCGAGCCGGCGTTGGTAGGAGTGAAGATCATCTTCACAAGATTTCTCTCGCCTTTCTGCCGACATGATCTCACTTCGCAACTGCTTAATATGCTCTTTAATAGTTATGCTGGGCTCCTCGTCGCCGAGTGCTTCAAGTGCCTTTAATTCTGCCTGAAGGCCGCTTGTCCGGTTGTGGGCCTCATCGTATTTGGCTTGGGCTGCATCGACGTTCGCTTGCATGGCGGGAAGGCGTTCCCTCCGTTTGGCGGCTTCCGTCACCACCATGTCGTAGATCTCTTGAAAAGCGGCAATGTCATCATCGATTGCCGCAAGTTTCTCGGGACTTGCGGCAACTTTTGCGGCCTCGAGGTTTTTGAGCGCTTCCTGCATGGCTGCATACGCTTTTTCTTTTGCGGCGGTCGCATCTTCCGTCTGCAAGGCAACTGCACCGGTGGGGGAACTGGTTTCTGCCGCGATCGCCGTTGCGGGGGCGATTCCCGCGACAAGTGCCGCGGAAAGGGCGATGCCCACGGTTGCTCGTCTTGCTCTTCTTGCGAGAATGTCGTTCATCTCGGCACCTCATTTCAAGGGTTGGCGACTCAGCTGGTAGCACTACTGTAAGTATACCAAGCGATTGGCGCGCCGCTGACCGGGCGTGCGCGTATACCCCTTGATTAACAGCCATTAAATCTATCCCTTAAGGAATGCGGCTTGCTAGTGTTGTCTGGGCATTGATGGCTGCGTGGTTCAAGAGACGGCGGCATTACCATCTGTTTTTCAAGTAAAGAGGTCCGTTTCCCTGGGTTGGGGAAACGGACCTCTTTTTGTCTCTGGGTTTGTGGATTGGCGAAGGTAGTATGCTCTGGCGGCTATTTTGAGTTCCTGATGCGGCGTGTGGCCGTGGCGGTTATTCCGAGGCCTGCGGCGGCGATTGCTGCGAGTGCGATTGCGCTCGGCGCTGTGTCGCCCGTGTTCGCAAGCTTGCCGACGGTCGTATCTGCTTGCTTGCCGCTGCTCGAGTTCGCCTGCTTGGTGGAGCTTGGCGGGGTATTTTTGCCGGTCGCGGACGAGCCGGTGGGCTGTGTCGCCTCGGCCGGTTGCGCCGAGTTGGAGGGAGGCGTCGTCTCGGTCGGTTGCGTTATCTCGGGCGAGGTGGCCTTGTCTGCCGCGGCCTTTGCCTCTTCGTATGCCTTGCAGGCGTCGTCATAGGCCGTTTGCGCTTTTTTCAAATTGTCGAGGAGCGCATCTCGCCAGGCTATGAACTGGTCGGTATGGGCTTTATACTTCTCTGCAGCACGTTCACAGTCATTAACTTGTCTTTCCTGCCTTTTGAGGCCGTCGTGGCGCTCGCGGAGCCCTGTTTTGCAAGAGTCTTCTTGCGCTTTTGCCGTTACGATTTCACTGCGCAACTGCTTTATTTGCTGTTTAGTAGTTTCGACAAGCTCCTCGTCGCCGAGTGCTTCGAGTGCCTTAAGCGCCTCAAGTTTCTTGTCTAATTTTGCCTGGAGCTCGCTTACCCGGTTGATGGCCTCGTCGTATTTGGCTTGGGCTGCATCGACGTCCGCTTGCATGGCGGGAAGGGATTCCCTCAATTCGGCGGCTTGCGCCACCATCTTGTCGCGGAGCTCTTGAAAACGGGCAATGTCATCATTGAATCTCGCAATTTTCTCGGGACTTGCGGCGTCTTTTGCGGCCTCGAGGTTTTTGAGCGCTTCCTGCATGGCTGCATACGCTTTTTCTTTTGCGGCGGTCGCATCTTCCGTCTGCAAGGCAACTGCACCGGTGGGGGCGCTGGTTTCTGCCGCGATCGCCGTTGCGGGGGCGATTCCCGCGACAAGTGCCGCGGAAAGGGCGATGCCCACGGTTGCTCGTCTTGCTCTTCTTGCGAGAATGTCGTTCATCTCGGCACCTCATTTCAAGGGTTGGCGACTCAGCTGGTAGCACTACTGTAAGTATACCAATCGATTGGCGCGCCGCTGACCGGGCGTGCGCACCTCTCCGCTTCTCTGGAAACCGAATCCCATTAGAAATGACGAGTTGTTTACGCTTCTTTTGGGCTCACCGTACTATCATGATTCGAATTGAGTGTGAATGATGATAGGGAGCACCCTTTTATGATTGAGCTGCTCAGGCGTTTTGGTGGCAAGTTTCGACGGTATATGGTGATTGGCCCTGCGTGCAAGCTGATCGAAGTGATCTTTGACCTGCTGACGCCGCTCGTGATTGCCCAGATGATCGATAAGGGCATTGGCTCGCACGACGTGAACGCCGTCGTCCACTACGGTATGGTACTTGCCGCCATGGCCGTGATCGGCATCTCGTTTACGCTCGTCTGCCAAAAGATGGCGGCGCTCACCTCGCAGGGCATGGGTACCGACATCCGCGGCGCGCTCTACGGGCACATCAATAAGCTGAGCTATGCTGAGCTCGATCGCTTTGGCACGCCGTCGCTCATCACGCGTATCACCAACGATGTCAACCAGGTGCAGCTAGCTGTGGCGCTGGGCGTGCGCATGCTCATCCGCTGGCCCTTCCTGGCGGTGGGCTCCATGGTCGCGGCCCTTGCCATCGACCTTAAGCTCGGCATCATCTTTTTGATTTGCACGCCCGCCATCGGCCTGGTGTTTTGGTTTGTCATGGCGCGCTGCATTCCGTACTACAAGCAGCTGCAGGCAAAGCTTGACCGCATCGCGCTCATTTGCCGCGAGGGGCTTTCGGGCGCCCGCGTGGTTCGCGCCTTTGTGCGCGAGGACCATGAGCGCGAGCGCTTTGCCCAAGCGGCCGATGACCAGGCACATACCGCCATCGCGGTGGGCAAGCTTTCGTCAATCCTTAATCCCGTCACGTTTTTGGTGATGAACCTGGGCGTGTGCGCCATCCTGTGGGTGGGCGGCATCCAGGTCAACGTGGGCGAGCTCACGCAGGGCCAGGTCATGGCGTTCGTCAACTACATGACGCAGACCCTGACCTCCATCGTGTATGTCGCCAACCTGGTCGTGGTCTTTACCAAGGCGAGCGCCAGTGCGTCGCGTATCAACGAGGTGCTCAATTGCGAGCCGAGCATCACCGACGAGGACAACCAGCCGGTTGCGCTGCCCGAGCCGAGCGACCTGGCGGGTGACGCTGTTCCGGTCTCCGCGCTGAGCTTTGACCATGCGAGTTTTTCGTTTGGCACGGGCGCCGCCAACGCCGTCAATGACGTGACCCTGGAGCTGCCGCTGGGCAAAACGCTCGGCATTATCGGCGGCACGGGCAGCGGCAAGTCCACGCTCGTTTCGCTTATCCCGCGCCTGTACGATGCGAGCGCTGGCAGCGTGAGCGTGATGGGCGCCGACGTGCGCACTTGGCCGCTCGACCAGCTGCGCCATGTGGTCGCGACCGTCCCGCAGCGCGCGTCGCTGGTGAGCGGCACCATCCGCAGCAACCTGACCTGGCGTGACGAGTCAGCGACCGACGATGAGCTCTGGGCGGCGCTCGATATGGCGCAGGCCAGCGAATTCGTGCGCAACAAGCCGCAGGGGCTCGATGCCCCGGTCGAGGCGGGCGGTAAGAACTTCAGCGGTGGCCAACGCCAGCGCCTGACCATCGCGCGCGCCTTAGTGGGCTCGCCTCAGGTCCTGATCATGGACGACTCCGCCTCGGCACTCGACTTTAAGACCGACGCGGCGCTTCGCCATGCCATCCGCGAGCGCAGCGTGCGCGGTGCCGCCGAGGGCGGGCTGCCGCTCACGACGGTCATCGTGAGCCAGCGCGTCTCGACCGTGCGCGATGCCGACATGATCTGCGTGCTCGACCACGGATCGGTTGCGGGCCTGGGCACGCATGACGAGCTGTATGCAAGCTGCCAGCTCTATCGCGAGATTTGCCAGTCGCAGCTGCGCCGCGAGGAGCTCGAGGGCCAGCAGGGGAGCACGGTGCCCGCGTCCGCCCCGACTGCCCCTGCGCCTACTTGCTCAAAGGAGGGTTGCTAGATGAACCCGTATACTTCTTCCGGTTCGGTCGCCACGATGACCGCTAATGTGTCCGGCAACGATAACCTCAACGACCTGGGCGACGGCCCGCGCCAACCCGGTGATCCCGAGCGCTATCCCGTGGGCGCGGTGACGCGCCGCCTGCTGGGCTATGTTCGCCCGCACCGTATTTCGTTTACGGCGTCGTTTGTGAGCGCCGCCATCTCGGTGATCTTGCAACTCTATACGCCCATCCTCATCGGCGAGGGCATCGACCTTATCGTTGCCGCCGGTCAGGTGGACTTCGACGCGCTGCTGCCGCTCGTTACCAAACTCGCGCTCGTCGTGGTGGGAGCAGCGGCCTTCCAGTGGCTGCAGGGCTACTGCGTCAACCGCCTGTCCTACGAAACGGTGCGCGACATGCGCGTGGAGGCGAGCGATAAGCTCAGCCGCATGCCGCTCAGTTTTATCGACGGCCATGCCCACGGCGACCTTATGAGTCGCGTGGTCAACGACGTCGACCAGGTCGGCGACGGTCTGCTGCAGGGCTTTACCCAGCTCTTTACCGGCGTTATCACCATCGTTGGCACGCTCGCGTTTATGCTCTCCATCAACCTGATCATGACGCTCGTGGTGGTGCTCGTCACGCCGCTTTCCATTTTTGCAGCCGGCGCCATCGCCAAGCTTTCCAACAAGAGCTTTACAGCACAGCAGCGCATCCAAGGGCAGCTCGGTGGTCATATCGAGGAGTATGTGGGCGAGCAGAAACTTGTCGACGCCTTTGCCTACGGTCCGCACGCTCAGCAGCGCTTCGATGCCCTCAACGCTGAGCTCTACACCGCGGGTGAGCGCGCGCAGTTTATGGGTTCGCTCTCCAACCCCGGCACGCGCTTTATCAACAACATCATCTATGCCGTGGTCGCTGTGATCGGCTGCGTGGGCGTGATCACGGGCGTGCCCGCGGCGCTCACGGTGGGCGGCGTGCAGATTTTCCTGTCCTATGCCAACCAGTACACCAAGCCGTTCAACGAGGTCACCAACGTCATTACGCAAATTCAGACCGCGTACGCCTCGGCGCGCCGCATGTTTGCGCTGCTCGATGCGCGCGAGCAGGAGCCCGACGCGTCGGACGCCGTAGAGCTCGCCGCCCCGAAGGGCGAGGTCGCCTTTGAGCATGTGGACTTTAGCTACGTGCCCGACCGCAAACTGCTGCAGGATATCTGCATCGATGCCAAGCCCGGCATGCGCTTTGCCCTGGTCGGTCCTACGGGCTGTGGCAAGACGACGCTCATCAACCTGCTGCTGCGTTTTTACGATATCGATGCTGGGCGCATTGTGGTGGACGGGCGCTCGTCGCGTGACTACACGCGCTCGAGCCTGCGCCGTGCCTTTGGCATGGTGCTGCAGGACACCTGGCTGTTCGAGGGCACCGTGGCCGAAAACATCGCCTACGGCTGTCCCGACGCCACGCGCGAGCAGGTTATCGAAGCCGCCAAGCGCGCGCACGCGCACAAGTTTATCGTGCAGCTGCCAGGCGGCTACGATACGGTCATCGGCGAGGACGGCGGCACGTTTAGCCAAGGTCAAAAACAGCTGCTGTGCATCGCGCGCGTCATGCTCACCGATCCGGCGATTCTGCTGCTGGACGAGGCGACGTCGAGCATCGATACGCGTACCGAGCTGCAGGTACAGGCGGCATTCGACGAGCTCATGGCCGGTCGCACAAGCTTTGTCGTGGCGCACCGCCTGTCGACGATCCGCAACGCCGACTGCATTCTGGTCATGCGCGACGGCCAGATTATCGAGCGCGGCACGCACGACGAGCTGCTGGCGGCAGACGGCTTCTATGCCGAGCTCTACCGCAGCCAGTTTGCCCAGTAAGCACGGTCGTGGGGCAAATTAATCAATCGACAGAAGGTGGTTTACATCTGTCACGTTAGTACTAAGATATTCATCTAATAAATTGCATTAGTGGCTTTAGTTTTGGGGGAAACGAGGCAACGTGACTATGACGTGCTCTTTGGTGGTTAACAGCAAGAGCGGTAATACCAGGATGGTTTCGGGTGCGATCAAGCGCGCTCTGCAGGCTGCGGGCGTTGAGTTTGTCCATGCCGCGGCGTTGAGTGACGATGCGGATGCAGATCAGGTTGCGCTCGAGGCGCAGGGGGCCTGCGCGGCCGACATGGTGCTCGTCGGTTTTTGGTGCGACAAGGGCGCGTGCACGCCTTCGGTCGCGGCGTTGCTCTCCGCCTTGCACGGCAAGCGCGTGTTCCTGTTTGGCACCTGCGGCTTTGGCGCCGACCAGAGCTATTACCAGCAGATTATCGACCGCGTAGCTTCCAATTTGGCTGGGGATGCCGAGCTTGCGGGCTGGGCGATGTGCCAGGGTAAGATGGGCCCTGCGGTCAAGCAGCGCTACGAGGCCATGCTCGAGCAAGATCCCGACAACGCCCGCTTTAAGATGCTGCTCGACAACTGGGTTGCCGCGAAGGATCATCCCACCAAGGAAGATATGGATAACATGGCGGCGGCGGCCAAGAAGGCCGTGCTGGGCGAGTAACTTCGTCGTTCGCGGTCCTTCGTGCAAAACAATACAAATGTGAAAGCCTCGAAATTCTCGAGGCTTTTTTCTTGACACTCGTGGGCGCAACTGTGGCAAGCGTTTGGGGGTGACACTTTCCATCACCCCGATGACGAGACCGTCCTGGACGACACGCTCTCATGCGTTCGCTGGATGTATTCAGAGTGGGACGGGCTTTCCGGATGGATGGGGATTCGGAAAGTGCGTCCCAGAATTTGCCTTTGGAGTGGGATGCAGTTTCCGGTTGAGGGCTCTGGCGGAAAATGCGACCCGGAATTTGCGATCAGAGTGGGATGCGCTTTCCCAACAGGCCCTCAAGCGGAAACTGCGTCCCATTCCGAAGGCAGATTCCGGGACACACTTTCCGAATACAAAGAAGGCCACTTAATGTGGCCTTCAACTTATATATGTTCAGCGGATACCCCCATGACAAGCCGTGCTCCAACGGTACCGTCAAGATTCTTTCGCAAATTGATCGAGGCGGCCTCGGCCCCGCCTTGCTCTAGCCCTCCGCCTTCTTGC
>NZ_JAQLDQ010000037.1 GCF_028209395.1 Collinsella aerofaciens | reverse complement strand
AGGCCCCGCCGACCGATTGCAAGCGGTCGGCGGGGCCATTGTGGCTCTTGACAGCGGATTGGGTCATATGAGCGAAAACCCGCCAGGGCGAGCAAGGTACCTTCAAGCAAAATGGCGCCGCAGGTTGAGCATAAGTCAGCGAGCGAGCCGCATTTGAGACAAGGTGACGTGAAACGAAAGGGCGCTGACCTTTCGGTCGCGCCCTTGAAGTTGAACGTCAGATTGTCCAAATGCGGCCCGCGCAGCGTCGGCCCGTTACGGCGTTTGGCAAAACGCCGTAACCCCTACGGACGCTGGCCCATGCCGCCCTCGAGGGTGACGGTCTCGCCGTTCATATACTTAAAGTCGGGGCCGCAGAGCTGAACGACCACGCGGCCGATCTCCTTCTCGACGTCGCCGTAGTGGCCCGCCGGCGGCATGTGGACGTTGGCCTTGAACGCCTCGGGATAGGCATCCTGGAAGTTCTCGAGCGCAGCGGTCCAAGCAAGCGGGCAAACGATATTGACGTTGATGCCGTCCTTGCCCCACTCGTTGGCGGCGACGCGAGTCAGGCCGCGGATGCCCTCCTTGGCGGCAGCATAGCTGCACTGGCCGTAGTTGCCAAACAGGCCGGCGCCCGAAGCAAAGTTGACCACGGAGCCCTTGGTCTCTTTCAGGTGCGGATAGGCCTTCTGCATATACAGATAGGTGGCGTACAGGCCGGAGTAAATGGCCAGGTTAAACTGGTCCATAGTGTGGTCGGCGATGGTCACACCCGAGGCACTGGCCTGAGCGTTGTTGACGACGGCGTCGATGCGACCGAACTCCTCAATCGCCTTGTCGATAACGTTCTGCACGACGGCCTCGTTGTCCTGGCCGGCGGAGACATCGGCCTGAACAGGAAGAACCTTGACGCCGTACTCAGCCTCGAGAGACTCCTTGGCGGCCTCGAGCTTGGCGACGTTGCGGCCGGTGATGACGAGGTTCGCGCCCTCCTTGGCAAAAGCGATATCGATGCCGTAACCGATAGAGCCAGCGGAGCCGTCCTTGAGCGTGGCCTTGCCGCCGCCGGTGACGATCACGGTCTTACCAGTGAAAAGTCCCATACAAAGTCCTTTCAAATCGCGACGGGCCCGCCCGTCGACTGCGCGCATCCAACTTCACGCGCCAAAAGCTGAAATGCAACTTTAGCGGGTTCAAGTGAATAGAAAAGGCCTCGCTAGGCGAACGGCATAACGTCTTTCGGCGAAGGGATTGTCAAGTACAAACTGGATAAAGTGGCCGAGTTTTTGTTAACGCAACGAGTCATCGAACACGTTTTGAAACTTTGCTGCGGGGCGCGGGATGTCGGCGCGAGACTTTATCATAGGGTGACAAACAACGATGAGGAGCACATGCCTATGACAGACGAGCTGGACCCCCAGACTCAACAGCATATTGATGATTCAGCAGACGTCGCCGCAGATACTGACGCTGCGACCTGCAATGATACCGACATCGACGACGCCACTCTGGATAACGGCGCTGCGACGGAAATCCCTGCGGCCGAAGATGCCGACGAGCAAAACGACGATTCGGCCGCTCAGGACGACGCCCCCGAAAAGGACGCCGCTCCGCAAGCAGCGGGCCCCATCGAGGTGTCTTCGGAAGAAGAGCTCGACGCCGTCATGGACTCCATGATGGATGCCGTCAAAGCGATGAAGGATGCTGTCGCCGATGCCGACGTTGACGCCGAAGAGGAAGAGGCTGCCGAGGCCGCCTCGACCTTTGTACCCGGCGAGACCCCGGTTGCCGACCAGGGCAGCACCATGCCCTCGTTCCTGCAACTCGAGCACCCCACGATCGGCACCGACGCGGTCGACCCGCACGCAGCGGGCTTTTCCGTGATCGAAGGCGGCACCGGCAATATCGCCACGCCGCAGACTGCCGATACGAATGCCGCCGAAGCCGCGCACCCGACCACCACGCATGCCCCCGCCACGAGCCGCGACCTGGGGAGCGCCGTCTCAAACACCGCTAACGCCGTGGGCACTTTTATCGCCCAGGGCGCGTCGGCCATGCGCGAGATGAACGCCGCAAAGAAGGCACTCGCCGATGCCCGCGCCCACCTGTCCGAGCTTGCGCAGCGTATCGCCGACCAGGCAGAGGAGCTCGAGACGCGCCAGGACATCGCAGGCCGCTACGATCAGATCATCGCCGACCAGCGCCAGGCAATCGCCACGGCACAAAAGACCGCTGCAGCAGCTGAAATTAACCGTGATGCCCATGCCGCCAAAGCGACGGAGCTCAAGGGCCAGCTCGAGCAAATGAAGGCAGAGGACGATGCGACCGAACTCCGCCTGAAGGCTGCACTCGACGCCGTGGAAGCCCGCGAGGCGAGCTCGCGCGAGACCGGCAACCGCCTGGTTCGTCGACTCGAAGATTCCAAGCGCATCCGCGACAAGGTGAAGGCTGAGCGCGATACCGGTGTCGCCGCCGCACGACAAACTGCCGATGCTACGCGCGCACAGCTCGAGACCTTGCGTCGCGAGTATGCCGAGCTGCAGCGCAACCCTTCGGCAAATCCCGCCAATTACACCGTGCGCACCAGCGAGTTGTCTATGCAAATCTCCGACGCTGCCGACGCCCTCCGCAAGGCCGAGGAAGACATTCCGCGCGTGACCGCCGATCTTGAGCATTCACTTGCCGCCGCCGAGCAGGCCGTCGAGCAGGCACAGGCTCCCATCGCCGACGCTAAACGCGCGCACCAGGCCGTAACGGCCGAGGCAGATGCCGCGCGCGACGAGCTGCAGTCCGCAAAAACTGCCGCCGCGACGCGCCAGCGCGAGCTGCGCGAAAAGATCACCACGCAGGACAAGGCACGCCGCGAGCAAGAGCAGGCCATCGCAAACGCCCGGGCAGATGCCGCGCATGCGCAGTCGATTATCGAGCAGGCGACCGAGGTGCACGACCATCCCGAGATCACCGAATCGCTCGCCGGGTCCTTGGCACGCGACAAGGCCGAGCATACCGAGACCGAGCGCGAAGTTGCCCAACTTGAGGCCGCCGAAGACGACGTGCGCAAGCGAACCCGCGACTCACGCGTCAAATTCACCGGAGCCATCGTCTGCATCATCGCCGCAATCCTGGTGATCATCGCAATCTGGCTGTTCATGAGCAAGTAAACCAGTTGCCAAAAACGCCCCAACGCAGTTGCGGTGAGATAGTTCCTGTTTAGCCCTCAAAAAGGCCAATTCAAGCACTATCTCACCGCAACTTTTTGGTGCAAAGGGGTCAGGCTACTTTGCACCAACTTGGTGCATATAAACCAGTCCCCATTGCGCCAACAACGTTTGCCCAGATAAAACCTGCCAAAATAAACCTGTCCCTTTTTGGCAGGTTGAACCACGGCAACGCCAATGTTTAGGCGAAGTCAGCGAAAACGCCCCTAAGCGAGCAAGGTGACGTGAAAGAGGAGGGCATTGACCTTCTGGTCATGCCCGACGATTGAACGTCAGATTGCCGCTTAGGGGCGTTTGCAGCGTCGGCCGGTTACGGCGTTTGGTAAAACGCCGTAACCTACTGAATGAGCATGGCGTCGCCAAAGCTAAAGAAGCGATAGCGCTCCTCGATAGCAGCGGCGTAGGCATCCATGATCTGGTCGCGGGTGGCCAGCGCACTCACGAGCATCATGAGCGTAGAGCGCGGCACGTGGAAGTTCGTGATCAGCGCGTCGACCACGTGATAGGTCGAGCCAGGCATGAGGTAGAGCTGCGTCGTCGCGTTCTCGCGCACCACGATGTCACCGCGGCCGAGCGTATCGGCCCCGTCCTCACGACCCTCAAAATAACGCGCTGTCACGGCCGGATCGGACACCGGGGCATCCGCGTCAAAGGCGCTCTCGAGCGAGCGCACCGCGGTGGTGCCGACGGCGATCACGCGATGGCCCTCGGCCTTAGCCTTATGCACGGCATCGACCACCTCCTGCGATACGTGGTAGCGCTCGGTGTGCATGACGTGCTGCGTGGGGTCGTCCTCCTCCACCAGACGGAAGGTATCGATACCCACCTCGAGCTCAACGGCGGCAAACTTCGCGCCCTTGGCCTCGATAGCCGCCATGAGCTCGGGCGTAAAGTGCAGACCCGCCGTGGGAGCGGCAGCCGAGTGCTCCTCCTTCATGGCATAGACGGTCTGGTACTTCTCGGGATCGCCTTCGTAATCGGTAATGTAGGGCGGCAGCGGCACGTGACCGGCGGCGTGAATGGCCTCGTCGAGCGTGCGCGGCTCGCCGGCGGCATTGCAACCGGCCGGCTCAAAGCGCACCAGACGGCCGCCGCGGCTATCGGTGACAAAGTCGACGACCTCGGCCGTCAGCACCACGGACGCGCCCTCGGGCGCATGGGCGCCACCGGCGCGATACTCAATCTGAGCACCGGGCTTCAGGCGCTTACCCGGCTTGACCAGGCACTCCCAAACGTGGCCCAGCGGGTCAACGTCCTCGCGGCGCTTGAGTAGCAGCGTCTCGACCACGCCGCCCGAGCCTGCCTTGCGACCGATCAGGCGGGCCGGCATCACGCGCGTCTTGTTGATGACGAGCACATCGCCCGGCTCGATATAGTCGATGATGTCGCGGAAGATGCGGTGCTCGACGGTGCCGCCATGCTCCAGCGGCGTTCCTGCCTGGGAGCCTTTGCGATCCACCACCAGCAGGCGGCAGGAGTCACGCGGCTCGGCAGGAGCCTGGGCAATCAGTTCCTCAGGAAGGTTATAGTCAAAATCATCGGTACGCATAGACACGTCGGATTCTCCTTATATAGCTAAAGTCCGCTCTACATCCTAGCAGGCTAACGTCCCAAATGAACTACTTTTTGGCGGCTTTACGCTCATCGCGGATGCGGGCGCGGTCCATGGCCGCCTCGACGGCCGAGAAGCGGCAACCACAGTAGTTCTGCCGATACATGCCAAGCTCGCGCGAACGACGCGTGGCCTCGGGGTAATACGGGCGAAAATCGCGAATGACCGGGGTGAGCCCATGTGCCGCTGCCAAGCGCTCAAGCGCGTCATTACAGGTATCGAACAGCTGATACGGCGAGACGGCGAGCGTCGTACCCACAAACTCAAACCCGTGCTCCTGGGCCACGCGGCACGCCTCGGCCAGACGCAGGGCATAGCACGCGCGACAGCGACGGGGCCGATCGGCACCCAGCGGGGCCACGCCGGCCTCCCAGCGCTCGCGATCCTCGCTTGCCTCAATGAGCTCGATGCCGCCGTCGGCACACCACCGGCGCAGCTCGTCCAGGCGGCGCTGCCATTCATCGCGCGGCTGAATATTGGGGTTGGTCCAGCAAATCGTGGGCTCAAACCCCTCCTCGCGCAGCAGGCGGACCGGCTCAAGCGAGCACGGCGCACAGCACGCATGCAGCAGCAGCGGCTTCATGGACATCTCCTCTCCCAGAAAAATCATCCCAAAAAGACTACCTTGCGAAAAAGCGAACGCCAAAGGACGTGTCCTCGCAGGCGACAATGCGGCGGTCGCGCAAAATGGTCCGCACGTAATACCAGTCGCCCACACATCCCGACAAATGCAAGCCAGCCGCCAGGTAGCACAGCAGCGGATAGCCCAAACATGTAAACCCCAGGGCAAACGCCGCCGTCACAATAACCGTCGGCGCCAGGCAAACCGCCATGTACCGCCGGCGCGAATACACAACGCCCTCGGCGCAGGCGTAAATCATGCAGGTTTCGAGATTTGCTCCGAAGGTCACCCGAGCAGCAGCAGGCGCAAACAGCTTAAAGAACACCGCATGCACCAGCTCATGGACACCAAACGACGCCGCAGAGACGACCGCCAAGCCGACTATCCAGCCCAAGACCGCCGTCCAGCCGCCCGCGTCAGCAGCATCCAGGTCCGCAGGCCCGCCCAGCAGCATAAACAACGGCGCCAGGCACACGGCAAATGCACCAAGCACTGCCATCCCCCACACAAAGCAGGCGTGCAGAAAATCCTCGTCCTCAAACGCATGTATGTTGGAAATCTCATTCATAGCATCTTAGGATAGCGCCCCTGCCACGTACCCGTCCGCATGTGCGATAATGTCGAACGATATGCACGAATTGACCACCGCGTCGCCAGGCCTTGCGCCCGGCCGCGCTCTCACCATATGCGAAGGAGTCCCATGGCATCCAAATACTCCATGAACGACCGTCCCAGCTGGCCTCGCCGCGCCATCGTTACCGCCGGCGAGCCCTACGGCAACAAGGGCCTTCACTTTGGCCACGTTGGTGGCGTCTTTGTCCCGGCCGACTTCTTCGCCCGCTTCCTGCGCGACCGTCTGGGCCGCGAGAACGTCATCTTCACCTCGGGCACCGACTGCTACGGCTCGCCCATCATGGAGAGTTACCGCAAGCTCAAGGAGAACGAGGGCTACGACAAGTCCATCGGCGAATATGTCGAGTCCAATCACTCCCGCCAGGCCGCGACCCTCAACAACTACAACATCAGCTGCGATATCTACGGCGGCTCGGGCCTTGAGCCGGCGGCCCAGATCCACAACGAGGTTACCGCCGAGATTATCGAGCGCCTGCACGAGCAGGGCACCATCTCCAAGCGCTCCACGCTGCAGTTCTACGACGCCAAGGCCGGCACATTCCTCAACGGCCGCCAGGTCATCGGCCGCTGCCCCATCCAAGGCTGCAAGTCCGAGAAGGCGTACGCCGACGAGTGCGACCTGGGTCACCAGTTTGAGCCCGAGGAGCTCATCGCGCCCAAGAGCCAGCTCACCGGCGAGGTGCCCGAGCTGCGCCCGGTCGACAACCTCTACTTCGACCTGCCGGCCTACCTCGACTTTATGAAGACCTACACCGCCAAGCTCGCCCAGAACCCGCAGGTTCGCTCCGTGGTCTCCAAGACCATGGAGGAGTGGCTGCTGCCGGCACAGCTCTACATCCAGAACAAATTCCGCGAGGCCTTCGATGCCGTCGAGGACCAGCTGCCCGAGCACACCGTGCTGGAGCCCGAGGGCAACAAGAGCAGCTTTACCGTCACCTTCCCCAGCTGGAAAGAGCGCGACGACGCCCACGCGGTGCTCGCCAACGGCGGCGTGCGCTTCCGCAGCGGCAAGGCGCTCGTGCCCTTCCGCATCACCGGCAACATCGACTGGGGCGTTCCGGTGCCCGAGGTCGATGGCGTCTCCGACGTCACCTGCTGGTGCTGGCCCGAGAGCCTGTGGGCGCCCATCAGCTACACCCGCACCGTACTCGCCCGCGACGCCCGCGCCGCCGGCGTGACCGAGGGTGTCGCCGCCCAGGACGCCGCCCTCATGGGCAAGCCCGCCGCCGATTCCACGCAGGTCCCCGCACCCACCTACCAGCACAGCTCGCTCGATTGGCGCGACTGGTGGTGCTCGGACGACGCGCAGATCTATCAGTTCATCGGTCAGGACAACATCTACTTCTACTGCATCGCGCAGACCGCCATGTGGGAGGCCTTGGGTTGGGACCTTACGCAGAGCACCGTCAGCGCCTGCTATCACCTGCTCTACATGGGCAAAAAGGCGAGCTCGTCCTCGCAGACGCCTCCCCCGCCGGCAGACGACCTGCTCAACCACTACACCTGCGAGCAGATGCGCGCGCACTGGCTGTCGCTCGGCCTATCCGAGAAGCCGGTGAGCTTTAGTCCCAAGGCATACGACACGCGTGTGACCGGCAAGGACAAGGACGGCAACGAGGTGCGTGCCTGCGACGACAAGCGCGTTATCGATCCGGCCCTTAAGGAGAGCGCGCTGCTGACCGGCGTCTTCAACCGCCTGGCCCGCAGCTGCTTCTATGGCGTCGCCATCAAGGAGGGCGACGAGAGCCCCTATCGCAACGGCTGCATCCCCGCCGGCGCCGCCTCCGCCACCGTGGTCGAAGCCGCCGAGCAGGCAGCTCTCGCCTTTGAGCAAGCCATGTACAAGTTCGAAACGCACCGCGCGCTCGCCGTGTGCGACGACTACCTGCGTGCCGCCAACAAGCGCTGGAGCGACGCCTCCAAGGCCGCCAACAAGCTCGAGGGCGAGCCGGCCAATGCAGCAATGACGCAGGCCCTCGTCGACGCCTTTACCGAGCTGCGCGTGGCGACCGTGCTCATGCACGGCATCGTCCCGGCCGGCTGCGAGCTCATCTGCGAGTACTTCGACGTCGACCCGGTTGCCTTCTTTAGCTGGGATAACATCTTTGCCTCCACGGACGAATTTGTGGAGAGCCTGGGCGAGAAGCCCGGCGAGCACCGCGTGAAGCCGCTGCCCCCGCGCTTCGACTTCTTCAGCAAGCACGAGAGCCAGTACTAGGCAACCGGCAGGGCCTAGGTGGAACAGGAAGGAAAGACGGATGTCCAAGCCGCGTCGTCGTAAGCAGATAAAGCAGGTCAAGGCCGAGCTCAAGCTTAGGCAGTTTGCCGCTACCGAGCTTTCCGACCAGCTTGCCGCCCAACACTCCGCCGCCGACCTGCCGCGCTTTATGATCGACACGGTCGCCGGCGCCTATGCCCCCACCGATGCCGAGCTCATGATTGAAGGCTTTGGCGCCGCGGCCACACGCCCAGTCACGCTGCGCGCCAACACGCTCAAGGCGACCGCCGAGGACATCGCCGCCGCACTCGACGCAGCCGGCATCGCCCACCGCCCCGTCGCATGGTACCCGGACGCTTTCATCCTGCCCGAGGCCCAGGTTTCCGACCTATGGGACCTCGACATCTACCGCGACGGCAAAATCTACTTGCAAAGCCTGTCGTCCATGATGCCGCCGTTGGTCCTGGGCGCCCAGGCAGGCGAGGACATCCTGGACATGTGCGCAGCCCCCGGTGGCAAGACGACGCAGATCGCCGCCCTCACCCAGGGCCAGGCTCATCTCACGGCCTGCGAGATGAGCATTCCCCGAGCCGAGAAGCTCGAAGCCAACCTCCACCGCCAGGGCGCCAAAAACGTGCCCGTCATGCGTATTGACGCACGCGAGCTCGACGAGTTCTTCCGCTTTGACCGTATCCTGCTCGACGCTCCCTGCACCGGCACGGGCACCGTCATCAGCGGCAACAAGAAGAGTCTGCGCGGCCTCACCGAGCAGTTGCTCGGCAAGTGCGCCCGCTCGCAGCGAGCACTTCTGGATCGCGCCATGGGAGCCCTCAAACCGGGCGGCACGCTCGTCTATTCGACTTGTTCGATCTTGCCGCAGGAAAACGAGGACGCCTTGCAAGAGGCCCTCGACAAGCACATGGACTGCGAGCTTATCCCCCTCGATGGCACGCCGAGCGAAAGTGAAAAGCGCCGCGCTCAGGAAGCTGGCGAAGAGCCGCGCATCGAGAGCAACGCCCTCACCGAGGCCATCGCCGCCGGCCACGTCTCATCCGTCGCCAACGGTATGCCCGGCACGCTGACCATTCCGCCCAGCCGCGACTTTGAGGGCTTCTACATCGCCCTGATCCGAAAACGCAGCTAGCGCACGGATTCAAAACTCAACAAACTATCTCTGTGCGCGCTTGTCCTGCTGGTCACGGTGCTGCTTAAGTGTCTCGCGTTCCTTGCGCTCGGCTCTTTTGCCTTTAATGGCCGTAACCACAAAGTAGATGACCGCGGCGGCTACGATTGCGCCCACACACAGGCCAATCGAGCCCAACATTGCTGTGAATTCCATTCCGCGTCACCTCTCTTTTAAACGGGACTTTCAAGATAGCACCTCAATACCCGCCACCACAGCTCCTTCACGTTCGCCGGCCCTTCGGTCTAACGGATGGCACGGCGGGGAAAAATCAACTCGTCAAACGATTTAGCAAGTACAATGCTGCCGGCACCCTGCCGGCCGTCATCACATAGAATCGAGCCTCCATGGATACCCTCAACGACCTAAACGAGCGCGTCGACGCCTTTGTCGGCACCAGCTCCTTCGACACGCCGGTCACGGCAAACGACCAAGCCCCCATCGATGTTCCCGCCGAGGTTCACGAGGACATCGTCGCCTCGGTCGATTTTTCCGAGGTCGAGCTCACAGACGAGTTCACCGAGCCCCAGGTAGCCGTGACCCCCAACGGACTGCTCCCCATGGAGCCGCTGCCCATCGACGGGCGTTTGCGAAAGGCGGCCCTCCGCATGCCCGACGAGATCGAGGAGGCCAGCGGCTTTACGCTCTTCGGTCGTCGCATCAAGTCGCTTATCTACACCACCGACGTCGCGGTCATCCGTAACTCCAACGCCGATGCTGTCTTTGCCGTTTACCCCTTCACGCCACAGCCGGCCATTACGCAGGCGCTGTTGACCGTCGCCGAGTGCCCGGTCTTTGTAGGCGTGGGCGGTGGCACCACCACCGGTAAGCGCTCCGTGCAGATGGCAGCCGTCTCCGAGATGCAGGGCGCGGCGGGCTGCGTGGTCAACTCCCCCGCCACTGCCGAGATGGTCGAGCACATCACCAACATCGCCGACATCCCCGTCATCGCCACGGTCGTTCGCTGCGACGACGATGCTCACGCCAAAGTGCGCGCCGGAGCCAAAATCCTCAACATCGCGGCCGGCAAGAACACGCCCCAGGTCCTGCGCGAGCTGCGCGAGCACTATCCCAACCTGCCGCTCATCGCACCGGGCGGCAAGACGCCCGAGAGCATCCGTGAGACCATCGCCGCCGGCGCCAACGCCATCATTTGGACGCCGCCTTCGGCCCAGCAGCTGCAGACCGACATGATGCAGCGCTACCGCAAGATGAAGGAAGACGCCACGCCTGTCATCTCGCGCGACGATGTGCCCATTATCGACCAGGTCGCCGCCGCCGAGGTCAGCCAGGTCGAGAATATGAATCCCGACGTGCCGATTCCCGACGAGGTCATCGAGCGCGTCGCTTCGATCCACGATCATATCGAGGAACGTCGCGCCAACCGCGGACTCAAGCCCTCGCTGCACGGCTTCTTCTTCCGCGGAAAGAAACGCTAACCGCAACAGCAAGGCCCGCCCCGCAAACAATGAACTGCCTCCCATTTCTTGGACATGAGAAATGGGAGGCTTTCTTTATGCGCGTTGATTTGAGAGTGAAGCATGAT
>NZ_JAQLDQ010000036.1 GCF_028209395.1 Collinsella aerofaciens | reverse complement strand
GCTAGAAATCATATGACGGGGCGCGGGCCGTGTTCCGCTATGCGGTTGTCAATTTGCGAAAGAAATTATGCGTCACCAAGGCAAACAAGTGAGCGCCACAGCATTCCATAATCCGTTTCGTCCCACTGCCGGCGCTGAGCCTCCGCGCATAATTGGTCGTGATGATATTGCCCTTGAGTTTACCGAGAGTTTGAATGCGGGAATTGGTGCACCTGCGAGGCTCATGCGTATTGCTGGACCGAGGGGCTCCGGAAAAACTGTTTTGCTCTGCGATCTTAGGGATCGTGCGCGAGAGCTTGGATGGAAGACTGCTATTGTTTCTGCTGGCCCTAACCTATTGCTGGACTTGAAGGATCAGGTTGCTGATTCTTCCCTTGCGGCCAATGCTTCGGTCGGTGTAAACGCCGGCTTTGTTTCTGCGAAAGTCGATGTTGCACCCAAAGAGTCGAGCCTTAGAAAGTTGCTAAGTTCGGCGGCGAAGTCATCCGAGGGTCTTTTTATTGCCATCGATGAAGTTCAGGACGCTCCGATTGACGATATGCGTGCCATTGCGTCTACGGTTCAGCTTTTGATAGGGGAAAAAGTAGATATCGCACTTGCCTTTGCCGGGTTACCCGCCGGTGTTATGGATCTTATTAACGGCAAGGCGCTTACGTTCTTGCGTCGTGCCCTCCCCGAAGATCTGGCGCCTATCAACCAGGTGGAGGTAGCGCTCTCTATGGGCGATAGCTTTGTCGCGACTGGCTTGACCATAGAGGACAATCTCCTGTCGAGAGCCGCTAAGGCCACTAAGGGCTATGCCTATCTGGTGCAACTGGTCGGTTATTCCATTTGGCAGCGCGCCAACTTGCATCGTGCCAAAAGTGCCATTGTGAGCGAGCGCGACGTCACCGAAGGCATTGCGCTGGCAGAGGCTCGTTTTCACGATGTTGTTCACGAGCCCGCGATTTCTGGACTGGGGCTCAACGATATCAAATACCTTTTGGCCATGTGCGAGGATAAACAACAGTCCAAATCATCCGAGATTGCTAAGCGCATGGGTAAAAAGACCAATGAGGTCAGCTCCATTAGGGCAAAATTGCTACAAAGAGAGGTTATTCAGGCACCACAGAGGGGCTACGTGCAGTTTGCCGTGCCGGACCTAGATATCTATCTGCGAGAGAACGCCGAGGAGATTCTCGAACGGTTCTAGGTCGAGTGAGGGCGACGTCATGTTCTTTAAGACTGCTATCAGCGTCGATTGCCATATCGGGTTTTTCTGGGGCGGCAGTCCCCGTGATAATAGAGATGTGGCATTCATCGTCGCCCGCTAATCAGATTTCGTCTATCTATAACATTGCGTGTTTTAATTTGCAGGAACAAAGATATCATTCGCAAAGCGTGAGGGTTATCTTGCCCGTGCACAACTGTTTTCGTTGCTAGACACCAAAAGCAACCCTTTTAGTTGCATGAGACATAATGCAACTGTTTTCGTTGCTATATACCAAACGCAACCCTTTTAGTTGCAAGAGACAAAATGCAACGGTTTTCGTTGCCTGATGCCAAACGCAACTCTTATTATGTAGTTGTTAGCTTTCTCACATACATTCATTTACAACAGGCATCTACGAATTCAGCCGTCTCATATATTCCTTATAAGGCATGAGAAAATGAACCCGATACATGGTATTCAGCGCTAAAAGAGACGAAATGGACATACCGTCTCTATGCTGCCGATACGGCATCGCGAACAACCCCTTCGCGCGGTTGCCCTTGCCCTTGAGCGACTCAGGGAAGTAGATCTCGTCGAGCTCGCCGCCGCAGCCCCGCCCGGCCCTGAATGGGGGCAGTGGGCCGAGAGGCACTCGATCAGCCTATGGCGCATGGCGTAGGCGGTCTTGAGGCAGACGCGGCTGCGCTCGACCTCGTAGGCGGAGCCGGCCGTGTCGTCGAACGCCGCCGCGCGGATCACGTCCCTGACGGACTCAATCGCGCGGCGGCGCTCGGTCCCGCTCAGCTTCGCCATGTCCCGTTTGAAGGCGATTACCAGGTCCTCGGCGTTCATGCTGCCCCGCGGTCTACGAGGCTAACGATATGGCGCCGTGGGGACAGATGTGTGTCAATCCTGGTCTAACAGAGCTTTTTTAATTGACGCGCCCATATAAATCTTTTCTGCATACTCGACTGCTTCTGCAGCCTCTGCGGCGCTCCGTAATTGGTAAAGCGACCTGACAGAGAGTGGAATTCGATGTCATAGCTGGCGTCTTCATCGGAGGACAAGACTGCTTGATGACTATATGTTTTCATCTCTAGCCATCTCAGGCTATTATAAATATATCCGTTGGCAGCTTTTACGATTTCCGGTACGTTCCAATCGGAATCATTTTTTGGTAGTTGATAGACATGACTTCTGCTTCGTATGTGCATTCAGTATTATTGCACTGGATAAAATCAACTGCATCTAATTTAGCTAGATCGGGAAGCGATATTGCATGGCGCTAAGCTTGACACAGAAAGAAACATATCGGGAGACGCTGGCTAATCTCGTTGCCAAGCAAAACGATGGCGCCTCCATTGTTTCCGCAAAGAAGGAGCTGGAAGCGCTATCGACTTCTCTCGTCCCGCGAATGCTTTACCGCTATCGACCTCCAAGTGAATACGCTTTTGCCGATCTAGAAAACGCGACTGTTACATTTTCTCATCCAAAGGTTTTCAGCGATCAGTGCGACTCGGTACCGATCTATAACTGGAATGGTATAGATGAAATCGAAAGTAATCTCAATGATGATGAACAAGCGTTAAAGATAATAAATCAAATTGATTTAGACGACTTGCGTTTGTTTTAGGGGTTCTGGGGGCTCCTTTTAATCCAGCAAGAATAGATGAGTTCGAGATACTATCCGATGAGGGAAAAGTTAGTCTTTTTCGCTCGGCTGTTAAAAACTTGCGCTTATTTGTTGGAGGATTTGTTGCCCCAGTTCATCAGAATAGCTGCCGAAATTGTTGTCGCATTTTGTGCCTAACGGACAATCCTAGCGATTCGAATATGTGGAATGTATATTCCGAAAGCCAAGCGGGTTTCGTTCTTGCTTACGACAGAGAAGCTATTCGCAATTGCAACATAGCTAACGGAATGCGCACTGAATTATTACCAATTTTATATGATGACGAACCATTTAATTGCGACCCTCAAATTGCTTGGACTGCTGCTAGGATGCTTGGTCTTAATGTGAGCAGTGATGACATGCTTAGTGATCTACGGGCAATTTACAGAAAGGGCAGTGTGTTTGAGCGGGAGAACGAATATCGTGCCCGTCTTGTACCAGAGCCAGATGAGCTTGAGATGAATTATGTACAACGCCCATGCAAGCCGTTGCGAGTTATTCTTGGGAGCAGGATGACTCAAGAGGATAAAGAGCTTTGCATTTGCGCGGCGAATAAACTGGATATTCCTGTAGATGAACAGTGCTAGTTATCCTTTAATAGTGCCGTATAGTCAATTATTTGTCAGCTGAATCGGGCGTCAGTAGACTTCTGAGCTGGCGATTGCTATATCTACGGGGGCATTTCGAAAGATAATTTGGTGTAATTTACGTTAACGGGAGTTGCTTGTCTATGAGTTTATCTTTATCAAATTGGGATTACTACTTGGTTCTTGAAAGAGAGCTTGTTAATTCCTTTAATTATGTTGAGCTGAGCAACGATAATTTCTCAACTTATTCAGTTGAATTTGCAAAGATGCTTTTATCGATTTGTTCTGAATTTGATTCGGTTTTTAAAGATTATGTCGAACTTCGATCCGGAAATAGACCATCTAATATCAAGGAAGCATTCGAGTGCCTGTCTGCTTTGAATGATATTGCCTTTGTAAATGAGGTAGTTGACATTGCGATTAACCAGAGTATTTCACTCAAACCTTTTAATGCGTGGATAAATGGAATGTATGCAAAATTAACTTGGTGGGATAGCTATAACGCTGTGAAACATGATCGTGGTACGTATTTTAGAAAAGCTAATTTGGAGAACTGTTTGAATTCACTGGCAGCTTTATTATGTATCGAAATTGTCAGTTTGAAATGTTTTGGAGTTAAGCGTTTGACTCCAGTTAATCGATTGTTTCGTATACCTAACAAACAACTTTGCCGATCATTGCCGGGCCAAAATGGACAATGGGATTTGGTTATCGATTCTAAGGAGCTGAATGAAACATCAAATATGAGACCTGCAAATTTGATGATAGTGAAGAGCGTGAGCTAGCGATACTTTGGATCGCACAAAAAATAGATGGCGTAAGCGTAATGGGGTGATGACGTCTGCCTGACGCAAAACGGCTTTCGCACTAGAATCTGAAATAACCACAAGGAAGGTTCTTGAGAAGGATGAGGACCGCAATGTAGATCTTAGCGGACGCCGCGCCCGACATGTTCGCTGAGCCCCACCTCAGCGACGGGACGATCGACAGCTGGTGCTTATCCGCAGGCTCTCCGATCAGGTGCTTAATTCGATCATAGAAGCCGAGGCCGGTCAGCTTCACTGCAGTGGCGTGAACAGCCGGAACATCTATTGCGAATGTATTCTTAAGACCTGCAGCGTCGACATTGTCGTTGCTCTCTACTATGAAGTGACTCAAGTGGTCACCGGGAATTGAGCCCGTGAGCACGAAATACTGAGCAGTTTAATCAAGAGGGCCGCTTCCCGGGGACTGGGGGCGCAGCTCTCGGCCAATGGTTTCACCGGGTGGTTACTCTGACGTGCTCGAGCAGGAAGGATGGAGGAGATGGTCCATGCCCCTGGACACAGTGAGTGCTATTGTTTTATTGGTTATTGTGTCCTTAACCGCTTATTCGATATCAACTGACATGCAGTCTAATTATGTTGGTTGTTATCTTTATTTTGTCGTTATTAGGTGCTCTTGCGCTAAGGCTGATGGAGCTGATTTTTATGGCATATCCTCCGAAACGTCCAAATAGCCACATAATTGATACAGAGGCATGCTCTTTCGTCACCTCCCTTATGCCTTCTGAAAACTGGGTTGTTCGAGACTTAACAGAACGTGATTTTGGAATCGATAAAATTTTTGAGCGCTTTGAAAACGGATTCGCTACTGGTGAATTAATGGCAATTCAGGTGAAGGGAACAAACAAGCCACTCGAAGATAAACCTGAAATTCCATTTTCCATTGATACGAAGACGCTTTTATACGCTGAAATGTTTGCAATACCTTTTCTTTTAATTAGATGTTCTTTAGCGGATGATGGAGCGTGCTATTTTGTCTGGTTGCAAGAGTATATTCGTGTTCGATTGAATTTCGATAATTCGTCTTGGCGAAAGCAAAGGTCAAATACTATTTTAATTCCAACTTCTAATAGATTGGGCGATACCTCTGCTGAAAGTCGGTTAATCCATATCTCTCGGTTTCCAAAAATGAAAGAGTCATGGATCAAGTATTATATAAATACATGTGATTTAGCGTATCGACTTCCGAATTATATTGAGGATGATACCGTCACATTAGATTTCGCAATACAATACGTTTTGCCTGTTCTTGATAGCCTTGAGAAGGCTAATAACATGCTTGGTTTAATTTCCAACCACTTTGTCGCTACTAAATTGAGCCAAGCTATTGAGCTTGGAAAACGTATATGCGACAAAGAGTTTGAAAGCGAATTAACTGATTCGTTTTTTAAATTCGTTTGCCTGTGTTCTGATGTACGCAAATCTATAGATGTGCTATCACTTAGATTCGATGTCGATCATATGAGGTTTTTATATGAGTCCGAAGGCATGGCGGAGTATTAGTGCTCTGTTTTTTCTGCGGGTTGAATGTAATGCGGGATTTCTTGTCGGATACTTTAATCTACTGCTTATCTTCAAGAAAGACCTGAAAGGTATTTTGTTTGACTACGTTTGTGCCTAAGTTGCTTTGAAAGCATGGTTTTTTAGAGAATAATCCCCGAGCCTTGCTCCGTGTGGCGGCACGTAAAAGTTGTACTGTGCTTGGGCAGGTAAAAGTCCAAGACGATTAGATATCCGAGAGGATATCGAGCCCGCGTCGGGGAGATAAGGTGAGTCCGCGCCGGGGACTTTAATTCCGGCGGCAATTAGGTTTCCGAAAGGATGCCGTGGCTGGCAGCCAGCAGAAAACCGCTCTACACACTCCTTCCGCGTGCCGCCTGCTCAAACGATTTGCGCCGAAAAGGATATCCGGTTTGTGCCATAAGACGTTGCTGTCGACAATGCACGGGACGGCAAGGACGTGGCGGCTCTCATCAAATTGCAGTCACAAAGATACCTTTTATCGATTTCCTGTTGAAAAACTAAATTGATAGTCTGAGAATAACTTAAGAGAGCCTTAAATCTCGGAGAAAGGATGTCGTATGAATAACCTTCGAGAAAGATGGCGAGGACTAACAGCGCTGGGAGTTGCTGTATTTGCCGCCGCCTGCATGACGGTTGCCCCGGCGCCCTCATTTGCTGATATTGATTCTCTCGTTGGTCTTCAATATATTGATCATAGCGAGTCTCGCAATTTGACAGGTTTCTCTGTTTCTCGTCCTGCTGGAACGTATTATTTCGACAACGATGGCTCGATGCAGACCGGACTCGTTCGGTGCGAGGACGGCAACCTTCGCTATTTCGATCCCGAGACTGGCGTCATGGTCACGAACCAGTGGTATAACGATTACGAAGCCGTTTGGTACTATTTTGGCGATGACGGGACCGCGGTGTCGAACTGGCAGCTTATCGGCGGGGATTGGTACTACTTCTATCCCGAAAACCACGATATGGCATACGGCCGAGTTCAGATTGATGGCAAAAACTACTTCCTGAACACCCCTGGCGCCAATGCTGATGGCCGCATGCAGCATAGTGGCTGGATTTATGACTCCATCTATGGAAAGTGGCTCTATGCGACTTCCAGCGGCGAGCTGTTGACCGGTTGGCATAATATCGGTGGAACTTGGTACTATTTCAATGAGTACGGTGTCATGCTAACTGGCTGGATCAACGATTCGGGCACCTGGTACTACGCCAACGCCTCCGGCGCGATGGCCACTGGCTGGCTCAACATCGGCGGTACGTGGTTCTATCTCGACGGCTCGGGCGCCATGGTCGCTAACGGCTGGCGCAGCCTGGGTGGCTCTTGGTACTGGTTCGACGATTCCGGTGCGATGGCCACCGGCTGGCGTCAGGTCGGCGGCGCCTGGTACTACTTTAGCGGTTCCGGCGCTATGGCCCACGACGCCTGGGTCGGCGACTACTACCTCCAGTCTTCCGGCGCCATGGCTACGAATGCCTGGGTTGGCTCCTACTATGTCGGCGAGGACGGCAAGTGGATTCCGGACTACGGTTTAGTTTGGTATAAGAGCGGTAGCGATGTTTACCATACGCATAAGTGTCGTACCGTTGGCAAGGACGCAAAGGGCTATTCGCAGATCTCTATCCAGGAGGCCCGGAGGCGCGGTGCTTTACGAGAGTGCAAGAACTGCCAACAAATTGGCTAACGCATTATTGAGCTAGTTTTGATTGAGGCCCCGTTGCCCTGAGGTGACGGGGTCGCTGCGTGATTGGATACCGTGCTGCTATGAAGAAATGCTCATTCGGGGTGTTGGTCTTTTCGGGCCTTGTTTCTTTGGGACTCCTTTTGGGTTCGCCCTCGATGTTATACGCCCTTGATTCGAATAACACTGACGAAGGTCCCGCATCTAACGTTGCTATTGCTTCTGTCGAGTCAGGCGTTGATGCTCAGCGCGAATCGACCTTCGCTGTCGAGCAGAACTCTCAGGTTGATAATGAGACCCCTTCTGAGGTTTCGAATCAAATTGTTTGGCATCAGGGGTGGATATCACCCGAAGAAGGGGCTGGTTATTGGCGTTGGGGCTTGTCCGACGGAACAATCGCTGTTTCTTCTTGGAGACACATAAACGGTAGCTGGTACTGGTTCGACGACGAAGGTCGAATGGCTCAGGATGGATTGGTTCAAGTCGGGGGTGCAACTTATGGATTCTCCTCTTCGGGTGCAATGCGTGTCGGCTGGTACCTAGATTCTACAGGCCCCACTTCTGCTTGGCGTTATTTCTCCGGTTCTGGCGCCATGGTAAAAGGCTGGCTTTCAGACGGCAGCAACTGGTATTGGCTGGATGATGAGGGCAAGATGGTCCACGATACAATGCTGCAGATCGGGGAAGCCACGTATGGATTCTCCTCTTCTGGCGCAATGCTTATCGGATGGCACCTTGATGCTTCCGTCTGGCATTATTTCTCCGGCTCTGGCGCCCTGGTAAAGGGTTGGCTCTCGGATGGGGGTCGTTGGTACTGGCTTGATCCTGCAGACGGTTCTATGGCCACCGGGCTGAAAGAATGTAATGGCACCTCTTATAGCTTTAACAGCTCAGGGGCCATGCTCTCCTCCCAGTGGGCTCTTATTGACAACAACTGGTATTACGCTGACTCCAACGGCTTACTGCATGGAGGCTGGTTACTTCTAGGGAATTCTTGGTATTACCTGGATCCAGGAAGCCATATTATGCTCACGGGCTTTATGCAAGTGGAGTCGTCCACCTATTTCCTTACGAGTTCAGGCGCCATGGCAACAGGCTGGGCACTTGTTGATGGTACTTGGTATTACGCCGCATCAAATGGAGCTATTCAACGAGGACGATGGATAAAGTTCGGAAGCGCCTGGTATTACCTTGATGATGTATCCGGCGCAATGTGTACTGGTGAATTCGCGGTAGGAAACACGCGCTATTTTTCTTATGATTCCGGTGCGATGGCATCTTCGTGCTGGATTAACTTGAGCGACGGTATGGCATGGGCGAATTCGTCTGGAGCACTGAGCGAGCCGTTGCCTACTTCATCTGATGGATCTCCCGTAGTCGCTGATCGTGCTGACTCGTCTTCATTGCCAGGTGTGATTCATATTGGAGACGCGGTTTTCTATGCGGATGCAAACGGTGCCGTCAATGTAGCATCTGGTTGGATTATGTCGAAAGACGCTTCTGACGAAAGCGGCAATACTTGGTATTACGCATCTTCCAATGGTGTCCTTAAGTCTGGTTGGCAATATGTTAACGGTGCGTGGTATTGGATGGATCCTTCCACCTACAAGATGAAGACCGGATGGCTCAATGACCGCGGCACGTGGTACTGGCTTCAGCCTTCGGGCGCTATGTTTGCTAACGGGTGGCTGAAAATCGATGGCGTCGACTACTACTTCAATGCAAGTGGTGCATGGTTGAATACGTCTGGTTCTGTTTTGGGGGTTAATAGGTCCAGCCTGGTCAATTGGCTTATGAGCCACGAAAACGATGGCTATTACCGTGGAACACCCTACGATACGCATCTTAGCCAAGAAACATGCATGTATCCAAAGGGTGATCCTCGTTGGGATGGGTATACCGGTATGAACTGCGGCGGATTTGTATCGCATGCGTATATGAAAGCGGGCGGTAATTTAGCTCCCATTGCCGCCGAGCAGAGCCATTCCCCTTGGAGTGGAGGTCCCGGAAGGGGCGGCTGCGTTAACGCTTATCGTTGGTACGGCTACGCTATCGATACGTGCGCGAACGTGACTTATTTCAACTCTATTGATGAGTTGTTGCGCAGTGGCTTGGCTCGTAAGGGGGACATTGTGTTCTTCAATCCTTACAACCCATATGCCGACGATAGCCACATTGGCTTTTTCTGGGGCAATTCGCCGAGCGAAAATTTGTTCTGGCATAGTGATGGTTATGGAAACCGCATCTCCGGTTTGACCGCTTTGGGTCCATCGAAAGTAATATTGATTCGTTAGAATTCTGAGTTGTAGGGGACTCTCTGGGTCCCCTACCTTTTTGACATCTAGTTTGAAAGTTTATTTGAAGTCGGTATTCTTGGGGGGTAAGAGTAGGGACTAGGAGTCCTTGGTTTCACCCTGCTGGGAAGTTCTTGTTTACATTGTGGTATTGCGTGCAGTTATTTGTCGTCCTAGATGGCATCTTGTCCAGTTGGATGTTCGGAAATCTTTCACAGCCATGCTGTAAGCTAAACGCAAACAAGAACGAATGACGAGGTTTACATGAGCAAACATCTTAAGTTATTTTCGGCATTGTTGGTGCTGATGGTCCTTGCGCCCATTTCTGTGTTTGTTTTCCCCTCGAACGCGGAAGCTGCGCGGTCCCTAGTTGAGAATTCCTGGCGTTATGAGGATGGGCAATTGGTCGCAGAGGATGCTTCTTCCGAAGAAGATGGAATAGCCTTATTGTCCATGGACATTCTTCCCGATGGGGCTACGGCGCAGGGCATCGATGTCAGTGAGCATCAAGGACGTATTGACTGGAATGCTGTTAAGGCTTCTGGTATCGATTTCGCTATTCTGCGTGTTGGATTTGGCGCTCCATCTTGGGGCGGTCGAGTTGACTATCAATTTAATCGAAATATTTCTGAGTGCGAGCGACTCGGAATTCCCTACGGCGTCTATATCTATTCATATGCTTTTGATAATCAGCAGGCAGCCGATGAGGCATCAATGGTGATCAATTGCCTTTCTGGACATAATCCAAGATTGCCGGTGTATTACGATCTTGAGGATAACTCGATAATTGCAAATGGACGTCAAACCGGAATTGCATCGAGGGCGCAGGTTTTTTGTAATAGGATTTCTGCCGCAGGATATGAGCCTGGTATTTATGCAAATTTAAATTGGTTTAACAACATTTTGACTGACTCTGTATTTAAGAGTAGCTCTTGGGATCATTGGATTGCTCAATATAACTCGCAATGTGACTATACCGGCAATTACAGTTTTTGGCAGTATAAGAGCAACGGAAAAGTCCCTGGAATCAACGGCAACGTTGATATGAACTACGCGTATGTTGATGTCTCCCTTTATCATTGGCAACTAATTGACAGCACCTGGTATTATGCAGCCTCCAACGGCAAGGCGTATGCCGGATGGTTGTTTCAGAGCGGCACGTGGTACTGGCTCGAGCCCGACGCGGGCGGTGCCATGGCAACCGGCCTTCACGAGTGCAACGGCTCCCTGTACTGGTTTAATTCGTCCGGCGCCATGGCGACCGGGTGGGTCCTCGACGGCGGGACCTGGTACTACGCGACTGGCTCCGGCGTGCTGGCGCGCGGCCCCGTATCCGTCGGCGGCGTGCCCTACTGCTTCGACGCCCGGACGGGGGCCATGCTGACGGGCT
>NZ_JAQLDQ010000035.1 GCF_028209395.1 Collinsella aerofaciens | reverse complement strand
GGCCCCGCCGACCGATTGCAAGCGGTCGGCGGGGCCATTGTGGCCCTTGACAGTGGATTGGGTCATATGAGCGAGCGTGTAGTTTGCGGCGGCGCGGCGGGCGGCCTCGACGACGGCGCCCTCAAAAGCGCGGCGCAGCAGCAGCGAGTTGTCCTCCCCCATCAGGCTGGCGGGGATGCGCGTAAGGTTCTCCTCGTCGCCCAGAATGTGGTCGATGTTGGAGCGGATGGGCAGTCGATAGTCAAAGACCAGCTCGGAGGGGTCCTCGGCAAAGCGCACGCGGCACGGCAGGTACTCAAACGAGACCAGCATGGGGTCGCTCTCCTTAAAGAAGCCCTTCAAAAACCAGCGCTGGCGCGCGTCGGGCTTGGTGTTGGGCTCAAACAGGCCGTAGATGGTCTCGTAGCGACGCGTGTACAGGCCGGTATTGAACAGGCAGCGGTCATCGTCGAACACCAGCGGCAGGTTGGACGGCCCGGTCTGGTCCAAGTCACGCTCGGTCAGGAACACCGCGCGGCTAAACGAAAACGACAGGTAGTTTTTGAGGATGCGGTTGCCGGGACCCCAGTCCTCGGGGTCGGCGAGATCGACCAGACGGTCGTAGCAGGGCTCGGGGCAAAACGCAAAGTCGTAGACATTGCTGCACAGGGTGCTAGGGAGTTCCATGTGGCGTCCAATCAATTCATTAACCGGCGTGCGGATGCTTAGATTCTATACGAGCGACAGATCGCCCGTGCCCGCAACGAATCCGCAGCGCAGCTCTTCGGCTAGCTCGCTGTTCGTGCGGCGACTGGAAACGAGGTCCTGGATCCAGGCGTAGTACTGGTTGTCTTTTGGTTCGGGGCTGTCAGACAGCACGACCGGAGTGCCTGCGAACCTTAAGACGGACAACGCAAAGACAAGGCTGGTTCGTTTGTTACCGTCTTCAAAGATGTGGTCCTTGACCATGTGCTCGGCCACGTAGGTGACCTGGTCAAAGATGTCTGCGAAGCGATCGGCCGGCGATTGACCGAATATCGTACAGAATGCACCCGCAAGCACGGACTCGACGCGTCCAAGCTCAAGCGCGGCCCGGTCGCCTGTGGCGTCGGTTGTATAGCAGCGCCCGACCGTCATCAGCGTACTGTGCAGGCGCATCACGGCCGCGGCCATATCTTCGAGCGAACCGGCATCATCGAGCACGAGCGGCGCGAACGGATGCGCTCCCGGCTTCGTGTCCGCCATCATGAGTTCTCCAAGAGCCTGAGCGCGTTGGGCATGTTCGAAATGGTCAGCCGAATAGCTTCGTCGATTGACGTGGTGCCGCCGAGCAAAATCGGTGATGCTGTATTTGCCACGTGCGAAGTTGAATGATCTTCTTGAGCAACGCAATCAGCGCCGTCATCTTGTTGAACATGGCTCCAAGGCATGTCTGACTCCTCTATAGCTTTACAGACGAAATAGCCTGCGAGTCGTACTCCAGAGCAATCGGTTGCCAGACGAGGTCTTCGATGGTGCAGTTTAGGGTGTCTGCAAGCGCCAATGCCGAGGAAACCGAGGCGCGGCGTAGGTCGAGCTGGTTCTGCTCGTAGAGTTGTATGGCGCGAAGCTTAACCCCCGATTGGGCGGCGAGCTGTTTTTGCGTTAGTCCGGCAGCCTTTCGTGCCGCCTTGAGGCCCTTTTTGTCCGCTTGGGCGTTGTTCCATTTTTCGATGACAATCTGGGCGAATTTATCTTCGGAGGCCTCGTGGAGCGGATGGTACGAGCCGATGATCCAATCGAGCGGAGCGACTTCGAGTAGCTTATTAAAGCCCAAGCTGCTCATCCATTGCGTATAGGCCATAACCCACCCCGCCCAATACTGAGGCGAACGGTCGAACGGATAGGTCTCCCTACATCTGACGGGGGTCAGTCCCGCATGGGCGATAATATCGCGCGCGAGCTCGTCGCCCGCCATGCCGCAGACGACGCGAGGCATACCGCGCTCAAACTGTTTCATCTCAAGAGCGTTCGACATGATCGCCGTCAACTCGGCTGGAGTCAGCCCTTGGTCACAGAGAGCAAAATCGACCGCCTCGCCCAGCGTTCTCATTGCATCCTCGAGATACATCTCACTGTAGGCGTAGGTCATCGCCCGTCATCCCCTCTCGAATGATATCGACGATACGTATTCCCTCAAACGGGTTTTCGGCAAGGAGCTCCCTATACTGCGCCCTTGCCGCTTCATCTCGTTCCTTGGCCAATGGACCATACAGAGCTTGCTGCGCACGTTCAAATCCAGCAAAACGAATGCTCTTAAACGCACGCTCGCTTTTGAGCACAATCTGCTCCCCCAGGTTACCGAGCCTCATAGATCGTCCAAGCTGATCGACGGTGATCGTATTGTTTACAAAAGCTCTGGCATAGCTAAAGTACGAGTCGTCCGCACGCCACCCCCTTATTACGTCGCAAGTGCTCGTCTGAGGTAGAAAGTGATCATGGAGATATTCGCACGCCCCCGCGGCAATGGCGGTATCTTTGCGAAAAGAACGATGCTCAACGAGCAACGCTATCCAATGCAGGACGCAATATTGCGGCGATAGCAAGTCGAGAACTTTGAGATCGGCTATATCGAGTTCATAGCGATTCGCAAAGCCATCGGCATCGCGCGAGCATGCCCATTCCCTTGCAAGGTCGAGGCTCTCTGTGCAATAGAATCCCTGTCCATAGTCGTTATGGATTTTCCCCAGGCCAAGCTGGGGAGTCTCAATGATTTTCTGAGAACCATGCCACAGTTCCACGCGAGTCTCCTAACAGGTATCGCTCTAGCGATAGTATAACATACTATCGCTAGAGCGATACCTGTATTCAAATAGCAAGAGGGTGTCTGGAACCGAGTTTGAGTTCAATACTTGCTTCTAAGGCTCGCCGAGTCCGGAAGTATGCGACAAAATTCAGACTTGCTGATCATGCCGGAGCACACTAACGCCTCGTCCTGCTTACAGAGCTTCATAGACACGCACCTCATCTTGCTCGATGCTTTTGCGGAATGCCGGGCGCATGTGCTCTGGTGGGTTGGTGACGATATCAACCTTTCGCCCAAGTTCCCTCTCGAGCTCATGGGTGAGTTCGTAAAGCGTGCCGAACGTCATGGTGTTGCCGCAGACTAGGCGCAAGTCAATATCGCTATCGGGCGTTTGCTCGCCTCGGGCAAACGAGCCAAATAAATAGGCTTCGCTGACGTCGTATTGAGCCAGCACGCGGGAGGCGACGGTGGATATGTCGGAAGGCGAAATCATGGGATATTTTCCGTTCAACAGTAGAGCGTCAGGGGGCCAGCGCCGAAACCGCCGGTCCGGCTTTTGCCGTTCTGCAAGCTCGAAGATAAACGGAGCGTTTGATCTGACGAACTCGGTCAAAAAATCCAGATCGTCAGTAGAAAAACCTTCGACATTGAACCAATTAACCGCAGGCAAGAAGCATTCCGCATGGTCAGAGCCAAGGTCAACCGGACGCTCGACGGCTACGCGAACGGTCCCGTCATCTCTTGTCTCTGAGTAGGCAAGCTGAGTGCCGTCATCTAGCTGAACATAGCTCCAAAGCATTGCTACCTCGTTTACAACTTTTTGAGTTAAAAGCCTGCCCCCTAACGCGGGTTGAATCACACTAGTTACCCGACCCAAATACGTCATCTACAAGATCAGGCAAGTCTGTCCATACTTGATAGGCGGCAACGTTGTCCGGATTCAATTCTCTTGCACGACGTTTATTATCCGTATTGTGCTTTGCGGCATTGGTCAAAGCCTGGCCCTTGTTGCCGTCAATCATTTCGAGATTTACCGACTTGAACTTTGACGCGGAAGACCTGTTGGGGTCAGTAGATTTTAGAACGCCAAGGTCGCGCGCTCTTTTCTCACATTGTGGCGTCGATGCAAAAGTTTCCGGGCATGGTGAGACATGATCGATAAGCCATACTTCAAAGCATGGGTTGGAGATCGCGAGCCTAACTCCCTTTGTCTTTGCTTCTCGTTCTGCTGCGGCTAGGTTTCTGAATTCATCTGAATCGACTACGATCCATGCGGAACTCAATGCTTCGATTTCGCCTGCTTTAACGGCCTTTTTATCTGAATCGAGCTCTCGCGAAAGCTGCTTGGCCACCTTCAAAGGGTCTCCGTCAATATGCCGATACCGCACGCTTCCGCGAACGTCCATTTCAGTAATAAGGAAGTTAAAGTATTCGGTTTCGGTCACCTTTCCATTGGACACAATTAGGTGGCGCTTTCGCTTGGCTCTTGTCTGCTTTTTGCGGCCGCGAGCAAGTCCCGTCCTTTCTGTTTTAGCCATCTATGTCAGCACCTTCCTTCATGAGTTGGGCCACAAGTTGATGAAAACTTGGGTTGGGCAGCGGCACATAGACACCGTTTAAGTAATTGCGCCCCAGATTCTCATTTGCACGAGGCGAATACTCCATCGCAGCAATTAATTGCGAAGCACCTTCAGAGTCCTTTTCCACAAACCAGACCTGGTCACGTTCAAGCACCTCTTCCATAGGGCTGGTTCGCGTCATCAAGGTGACATCATGGGTCGAGAAGATTAGCTGCGCGCCCTTTGGATTTGTGTCGGGATCGGCGAACAGTGAGACGAAGTCGCGCAGGAGCGTAGGATGAAGGCTCGAATCAAGCTCGTCAATTACTGCTGTGGCCCCACTGCTTAAAGAACGTAAGGCTACCGAGAAAAACGCCAGCGCAGCTTTTGTGCCCTCCGATTCATGGGCGGAGCCCAGCCAAAAGCCATCTCCCGAGCCTTTATGGTGGAAGAACAGGTCATAAGCGAACGACAATTTAAAGTCTTCTGCAATTTTATTACGTGCCTCTTCCGGAATCTCATCGAGTCCAATGAGTGAGTCTTTTAAACCCATGACGCCTTCCGCTTGACGGACATCTATGCCGTCAATTCCGATATCAGCATATTTAATGAGCTGAGATAGCATCTGAGCTCGAGCGTCATCGTTGATAAACAGCTTTTTTATGGTGGCGAGTTCTGCTAGATAATGCGTTGCATCATAGAGATTGATGTCATTGGCAAGAGCTGTGAATACGGGTTGAATTACATCACTTCCAGCCGCCGCTGCGGCAGATAAGAACAAAGAATTATTGCGCGTGATATCCCAAAGTTGTTTTTTTGCACCTGTAAAGGTACTACCAAATTTAATTGACTGTTCCCCGTTTATCGAAGAGCGGTCATAGAGAAGGGACGGCTGTTTTGATCGATACACAGTGAGGTTTTCATATCTAACCTCATTTTTGTTCACACCAAATGAAAACTCATACTTTAAGTTGCTAGCGATAAAATCTATCGAGAATTCTGTGTCACTTGATCGGGATTCCGAGTCAAGTAAAAAGGGGACGATGGGTATTTGAGAATTCGCATCGCCTGCCGCATAACCTGTACGAACAAAGTAAGAGACAAAGTAAAGAGCATTTAGGAAATTTGATTTGCCTGACGCGTTTGCGCCGTAAACCGCAGCCACTCGCACAGGCCCAAGTTCCTTTTTGCTCGAAATCGGTTCAAACGAGAACTGCTGAGTATTTCGAAAGCTCTGAAAGTTCTTAAATGAAAAATTGAGGATCATCTTTAGAATCCTTTTCAAAAAAGTTGATTCACCGCAGACATTCTTTAATAACAAGGAAAATTATATTGTTTTAAAACCATTATTTGTTAGTTTCGAACAAATATCTACTTTAAATTGAGATTCAAACTAAAGGTCTCAGCAAGTCTATACAACATAATGTCTGAAACTGATTTTCTACACTGCTTTTAAGAACAATTTTTAATGATGTCCGCACGCGGCTTTAGATTTCTTTTGTCCATCAGAGCTGTAAAACGAAAGGGACGAAATGTTGTTTTGCAAGGACGGGTCCAGTTGGCTGGATGTTATAGATGATGCAGGCGTTCTGGTTCGCCGCCTAGAAATACTTGAGAACCTTCTCCGAAAGTGCACCTTCGATATGCCGAGAACAGAATGCAAGTTCGTGGATGATACCGCTGAGGGATATGACGGAAGCGAAATGTTGCTGTTTCTCGATGAGTCTTTATTGGAGCTGATTGAAGGCTATAGAACTCAGATTGAGAAATACAAAGTTGCATCTAAAAGGGGCCAGACCGACTTTGGAACCAGCACAAGCTTAGGAAGAAAGAAATCGAGGATCCCCGCTATTCAAATTGATAAAGCAGCATAATAAATTTGAATTTGGGTAGGGCTGAAAGGTAACACGGAGGTCATACCTTAACCCTGTTTGCCCTCGTCATTCATTCACTTGTGACGAGGGCCTCGCACCTTCTATAAGAGCGCGAGTTGAATTATGTTTTACTTATAAGGGCGGAGGATCCGGCATGAGCAAGAACAAAAGCGACCAGAACGCGCACGAAGAGCAAGTGTTCAATGATGTTCTTAGGCTATCAATGGCCTCGGGTGGATACAAGAAGAAAGCTGCCTTGAAGGTGTGTGGATCTATTAACGCAGACAGCGAGTGCCCTGATATTGTTATTACCCGCGAAAATGGATCCATTGTTGGTTTGGAGCATTTTAGAATCGACCATAACATCAAACATGGTCGAAACGCTCAATCAAAATCTGCTGAGCTCACATCTGCGTTGAAAGCTGAGCGCGAAATCTAATGTCAAGGCTTGAAGCCGACGATGTTTTGCCGGAGGAATTGGCGAGCATCGTCGCAAACTATGTCTCGTTGGCAAAATATCATCAAAGCTGTGCATGCTGTGACGATCTGACGCGCTCTCTAGATGCCCGATTGTTTGGTGGAAAAACAGGTCATGCTCGCAAATTACCTAAATACCGCAATCACCTTACTGAACTTAGCGGTGATGATGGACGCATTGAATTGGGCTATTTAATTGAAATTCATTCAGATTTTCAGGGATTATTCATTCATGATGGAACAAGAGTGGCCCGCCTCGACAGTGGACAATGCCCACTTTATGCGGAAATTTACGATCTCCTTTTCAAGGCATCTTGCGAGGTCGATTGGATCCTAATAGGTTTTTACCCATGCCTGACTGACCAGATTGCGAATGCCGCCATCATAGATTGTCGTAACAATATGTTTAAGGAGAGCTGCCGCAGGCAGCGTCTTAAAAGAACGGAATTTTTAGGTCTAGGTAAAACGGAACCCTTTCTCAAACAAAGCAGAGCCGGAGAAACAGAAATTGAGCTTTGCGCAGATAAGGTAAATATCACAATCGAAAACCCCGCTGAAGGGATTTGCCCTGAGCTTCTATTTGGCACCGCGATCATTGATGCTGCAAGAGCATTAAATCTTGATAGAAGCGGTGAACCGTATACAGCAACGATTTCTGTTCAATTGATTTACGAACTCGTGCGGATGAGGAGCAAGGGGATTCGAGGCATTGTGACAATTTACGATGTTATGCGGCTGCTTTTAGAAATTGAGTGGGCTGTATTAAAACAAGAAATTGACAGTTTTGGCGTACGGTACAACATTTCCGAAACACCAGACTTTTGCTTATAGACAATCCGGGATGTCACTAAGAAACCAGCTCATACAGCTCACCAATGAGTCCGGTTTAATATTTGCCCGCTTTAGCACCGTCGAATATTGCGAGGCAACTCTGATGGTCTTTCGCTTGGGCACCAGGGTCGACAAAGATCCCGGTGCCCTTTCGTTGCCTTCAGTCTAACCTGCGACATTATTGAATGCTTTTCTCATTCATGTGGACCTGGGTCGCATGTCACGATTCAGCCCATGATCACGTCCGTATGGCCTCTGCCTTCGATAATTGGGTGCCTATAGACAAACACGCAAATAGTTATACCTTGTGAATGTCTCTTTCTTCCAAATGGCAGCTATCTCAACAACGACATGCGGCAGCTAGAAGCACTGTAGCAAGCAGGAAAAACGTAAAGGAGACTGCGATCCAGTTGCTGTCGCCGGTCTTGGGGAGTGTCGCTGCGGTCGCGCTGGTGGCTTTAGGCTTGGACGGCGCAGGCACCGTGGTCTTGGTCACCCTCGTCTTGGTCGTTATGTTTGTCTTGGGCGACGTAGCCGCAGGCTTCATTGCGGGAACCGTCGTTGGCTCCGTACCGGGTTGCTCTGCAGCGGGACCGGCGCCACCATCAGGCTTGCCCGCCCCGCATCCAGGCACGTCGCGCCCGTCGGTCTCCCCCGCCGGAGGCGTGGCGACATCGGGCTCAACCACCACATGCGGGGCCACCGCACCGGCAGCATCCACCACGCCACCAGCACCAAAGGTCCCACCGGCAGGTGTCACAAACCGCGCGGACACAACCGACCCGCCCGTGCACGCAACGCCGCCATCGGCACCGGCCGCATCGAGCCACGAGGCGTCGACGGAAAGCCGGCAGCCGGCCGCGCCATCGCCAAGACCCGCGTCCTGTAGATATACGCCGTAGGCGTGCACACCCGCTCCGGACCCGGCGCCCGCGGCAACGACGCGCCCGCCGCCGCGCACGGCCATGTCGCCAGCGATCACGCCGGCGACCGCCTCGTCCGTGATATCGGCCCCGTCTGCCCGGACATCGACGGTGCAGCCGTCCACCGCGAACGCCTGCGAAACGTGGATCCCGCACTGCGAGCCCGTCGCCGTCAGGGTCCCGGTGCCGCGAAGCGTCAGGCTGCCCCACACCTCCATGCCGCACAGCGTGATGTCCGCATCGGGCGCATGCGACTCCGTCACGGAGTTTTGCCCGGCAAGCGTCAGCACCAGGTTGCCTTCGGCGCCGATGGCCTCGCCCGCGTAGCCGTTAAGCTCCAGGTGGTCGGCATCGGTCCAGGTCCAGCCGGGGCCCGACACGCCCGGCTCGCAGTACGTCGCGCCCGCGATGATGAGGCTCTCCGCGCCCGCGGCATAAGAAGGCCCGCCCAGCAAAACGCATAGGCAGGCCATGGCAACAATCGCAATGTGATGACGGCTGGTGTGGGACTCGGCGGCAAACATACCCGCTCCGATCTTCGCAGGAGCCAATAGAATGTGCACCAGAAAATGCCCTGGTAGCAGCAGTTATCAGTTTAGCGAGATCAAGCCGTAAACAAAGTAAATGCCCCTGAGTAGTGCCGATAATTAGGTGTAAATCGTTTTGCCAGTCGGTGAAAGGAAGGAGTCTCGCTACATCAATTGATGCTACGCTTACTATGATCTGCTTAAAAAGCAACTCGATTTATACGCCGACGGTAACCTCACGGTCAAATTATAGTATCGATTCCGCGTCGGTTTGAGTCTTGGGCATTTCCTCGCAACCCTTTAGGCAAATAAATATTCTCGTGAAAACAAAAGTGTTATAAAGCAGGGATTTCGTTTCGCACACTATTCGAAACGAGAGAGCTAAATACATAAAGCAGATGAGCACTTCAACATAATAATCGCAGCAAATCACTGCAATCAATTTTAAAAACGAAGTTTGATCGATTAGAGAGATCAAAAGGCTCAACGTAAATGCTGTTGCAAATAAAACAAGTGCGTTCTCGTAGTAACGAAGAAAATTCAATAGTGGGTTACCTTCTTTTGAAGCCAGCCCATGAATATACGCACCATCCAGCAGACTGAAAAAGATTGCAAAGATTGAGAGCGCAACTCCGAATAACCCCAAAAACACATCCTTTAATGTCATGGACAAATTCACAATTAACTCAACGGAATTCGGAGCATTAAGCATATTTAGTGAAAGAACCAAGGAGATAACTGAAACTCCAATGGAGATTGGCAGGTTTCCTTTAACGGGCTTTAACTCGTGCAGTGCACCACTGATTAATTCGCCAACACTTCTTACTTCAGCAAATTGGGAAAGAACGTCAGGCATTAAGAGACCCTTCTAAATTTTATTAACGAGTAATTCGAGGATATTAAGCGCTTTGTAATAGAAGGATGCATTATCTTCACTTGCTTCAGGTAGATAATTGCGTTTCATGCAGTAGTCTGCAATTCTCTTGTCGTCGCCACCGCTTAGATTTCCAGCACTTGGAATCTGAAGCTCTGAACCAAGCTGATTGTCAGTAATTTTGACTTTTGTTCCATCAGATTTTTCACCGGTTACCGTTGCTGAGGCGACGCCAGAGGCAATGCTATCCTGGAAAAGGTCAGAAATCCCCTTAGCTGATTTAGGAGAATTGAAAGTTAAATTTCCCGTTTTTGAGTCAACCGAATTCATTGCGGAACGAACACACGCTAGTATCGGTCCTGGATCAATATCATTGTTTAAAGGGAAAAATCGAAGATTAATTGACTTTATTTTCGCAAATTCGTTGATGGTCTCATCAATACTATCAGGCAAGGGCATGTTAACAATATTAATTACAGCATTAGGAAGTTGAGGCAAGCCTGCCTTATCCCTTTCTCGGTTAACCTCGCGAGTGTAACGATCGACAACTTTCCTCAAAACGGCTTGAAAACTCTTGAGATTGGGGCTATGACCCTCATTCTTGATAAGGATCATTCTATGGCTCTTGAGATAGATAATAAATCGAGAATATGGAGCGGTTGGGACGGAGCTTGGAGATGGAACGAGCTCATTATCGACAACGATAGTCCGCACCCGGTAATAAGTTTCACGAATCAAATTTCCCGTGAGAACATATTCTGAATTTATTAGCTTTAGCTCAACATCTGAGAAATAGCTGACATTTTTGGAGGTACGAACTTTCTGTTCGTTGCAGAACGCTGGATACAAAATGTCTTGGAAGTGGGTCAACATGGGGTCATTATCTGGCCCATATGTAATGTTGAAATTTGCAATACTTAGTTTTTTCACTTCGTCCATATGCATCCCTTAAATAACAATTATTGCGCGGGCACTCTTGTTTGTCGCGCAATATTTTAGTTCATATAAGCTTAAGGTCTGCGCCATGACAAACGCTTCATATTGTGGATGTTTGTCAAATAATGCCTTCGAATATGCAACTCAAAGAAAGGTAAAGGCGCTAAATCGTCTCGTCAGCCTCGTTCATCAGTCGGTTGCAGATATAGATGAGTTTTTCGCTCTTTAGGAGTTGATTAAAAACACGGTCGAGATCTTCATCGTTTTGTATTGTGACGTTGCACGGCTCGGCCTCTTTGAACTTATAACGGTCATGGATCTTTTCAAGATCCTTGCACACGCCTCGGTCGATGGAAATGACGGCAGGGTACGACGGATCGAATTCAATGGTGAATACCCTGAATCGATATCTATCCGAACTAATCTCGAAGCAATAGGAATTCTTCTTGTACAAGTCGTCTGCATTCATAAGGTCGACTTTTGGAGTTTGATCTAATGCGCTGGTTGGTTATTGAGCGTTGGTCAAAATGGTTGTTTTTACGGTAGCGCTAACAGCGTAGCCCTGGCCGAGCAGCCGCTCGAATACCACCTGCGAGTTGGTGACGCCCTTCCGCAGGAGATCGTCCGCCGGGCCGGTGTGCCCGGCGAGCACGCCCGGCGCGGCCCTCCTCCCGCTGTTCCCGTGGGGCAGGGCCCTGAACCCGTGGGTCATGACCGTCCTCGCCGGGGGCGGGTGAGCCCCGTCCTCCTGCAAAACTCCGCGAGGTTGCATGCCTGCGGGTCGAACCCGTCGCCCTCCTCCGCGGCCATCTCCCGGAGCGCCGCGTCTAT
>NZ_JAQLDQ010000034.1 GCF_028209395.1 Collinsella aerofaciens | reverse complement strand
CATCGCGCCGAGAGTACTGCGGGGCCAGCCCGTGGGAGGCCAGGGCGCCGCTGACCGGTGGACGGCACCGAGCCGTCATCGAAACTGTAGAAGGGGGAGGCCTCGCGGCCTCCCCCTTTTTTGTATCTCGGGCAATTTGTCTCACATAGTAGCTGTGTTTTATAACCCTCGTTTGTCGCATCTTCTGTGAACGGGCTACAATAACTTAGTCTGTGCGATATGGAGGTGAACATGGCTGAAGCTGGTATCGGCGTTGATATCGTCGAGATTTCCCGCATGAAATCAATTCTTGAAAAGACGCCGTCGTTTGCTCGGCGTGTGTTTACCGAAGAAGAGCGTGCGTATTGCGATGCATCATCGCGTCCCGCTGCTCACTATGCGAGCCGCTTTGCTTCGCGCGAGGCGGTGCTTAAAGCTCTCGGCACGGGTTTTAGTCAAGGCGTGGGTCGCAAGGATGTTTCGGTAACGCGTGATAAACTCGGCAAACCGAAGGCTCTGCTTTCTGGTCGTGCTCTCGAAATCGCCCAGGATTTGGGTGTTGTTGAGGTCGCTCTTTCCATTACGCTTACGGGAGACTTGGCCGTTGCGAATGCCATCGCGATTACCGAAGATGCTCGGCCTAAGCCAAAAGATGAAAAGGTGAGCACCAAGAAACGCGTTGCGCAGACATTTAAAGAGGCTCGCTCTGTATTAGATGAGCTCGAGCAGCTGCAGAATTCAGCATTGACGGAGCACCTGGGCGATGCTTCGCAAGATACGCTAGGAGCATAGATGAAACCGGTTTTGAGTACCGAAGAAGTCGTTCGTCTCGAGGATATCATCGAACGCGAAGGGACTTCGAAGGCCGAGCTTATGGAGCTAGCGGGTGAGTTTGCTGCCAACGAGGTCTTGAAGCTCAATCCCGATCGGGTTCTCGTTCTGGTCGGTTTTGGTAATAATGGCGGCGACGGTTGGGTTGCCGCCGATATCCTGAGCCACAAGGGTGTGGACGTGGATATCGTTTCTCCGGTTGAGCCGGATGAGATTCCTGCTGCTCTGGCACGTCATGTTGCTCGTCGAACTGCCGGCCGCGATGTGCACGTTTGCGTCGGTCCCTCGCGTGACGAACTCGAGGTTTTGATCGATAAGGCCGATGTTGTTGTCGATGCCATTTTTGGTACCGGTTTCCACGGGAATCTGCGTGCGCCGTTCTCCATTTGGATTCCTACGGTCAATGAATGCGCCGATTGTGTCGTATCCATTGATGTCCCCTCGGGCCTGAATGCCGAGACGGGCGTTGTTGATGACGACTGCATTCGTGCCGAGCGCACGGTGACGATGATTGCGCCCAAGATTGGTCTGTATAGCGCTGATGGTCCTGAGTATGCTGGCGATTTGATCTGCGGCAATCTTTACGACCGTCTTGACGAGGTCATCGATGATGTCGACCACGCCGCCGAGATTGTCGAGCCCGGTGACTTAGTTGATTACTTTGCTCCGCTACCATCGAATATCGATAAGTATTCCCGTGGCTCTGTGCTTATTGTCGCCGGATCTGCGCAATATCCTGGTGCTGCCATTATGGCGGCCAAGTCTGCAGCTCGCGCGGGTGCTGGTTACGTGGCAGTCGCGGCTCCTGACGCCTGCGCCAATCTCATTCGCATGGCACTTCCTTCGATTCCGGTCTTTGCTATTCCGTCTGATTCCCGCGGCTCCTTTGGCGCCGCTGCGCGCATGACGGTGTGCGAGATCGCAAAGAAGTACAGCTGCGTGCTGTGCGGTCCCGGTATGACGACGTCTGCCGGCGCTATGCAGGTGGTTTCGGGCTTGCTCGAGCTTGATGTACCGCTAATTTTGGACGCCGATGCACTCAACTGCCTTGCTAAGATTGCCATTGACGGTATTGATAGTAACCCCGAGATGTATCGCCGCGAGCAGCCGTTGGTTATGACGCCGCACTATCGTGAGCTTTCGCGCCTGGTTGCCGGTGACGAGGTGAACGACCTTGGTACCGCGATTGCGGCCGCGCAGAAGGTTGTCTGGGCTGCAGGCTCCGACAATCTGGTGGTCATTGCCAAGGGGCCGACGACGGCTATCTGTGGCGTTGAGCGCGTGCTGCTGCCGCTCTCGGGTCCGGCTTCTCTGGCAACTGCCGGTTCGGGTGATGTTCTCGCGGGTATTTTGGCCGGCACGCTTGCCACCATGCGCGACGAGATGGATCGTTGGGAGTTGCTGTATTCGTACGCCGTTGCACTTCACAGCTACGCCGGTTTTGCTGCGGCGACGGAGTATGGTGAGAAGAGCGTTATCGCGACCGATCTTATCGACTTGATCGGTCCTGCCATGGAGCTGGCGGCAAAGGATGCGCTCGAAGATCTGGGAATCATGGACGAAGGGTCGGATGACTAATCATGAATAAAGCCGATTTGACGCGCTGGTCCTGGGTCGAGATCGACCGCGGGGCGCTCCGTCGCAACACGAGGGCCTATAAGAACTTGTTGAATCCGCGTCAGCGCCTGTGCTGCGTGGTCAAGGCCGATGCTTATGGTCATGGAGCTGTTGAGTGTGCCAAGATCATGTATTCGGCTGGTGCCGACATGTTTGCCGTGGCGACGGTTAACGAGGGCGTTGGGCTCCGTCAGGGCGGGATTACTAAGCCCGTCCTGATTCTAAGTGAGCCGCCTATCGAGGCTATTCCTGCATTGCTCGAATTCGATATCATGCCCTCGGTCTATACGTCCGATTTTGCTCTTGCGTATGGCGAATGCGCCGTCGCGGCGGGCAAGGTGGGCAAGTACCATCTTGCCATCGAGACGGGCATGAATCGTATCGGTGTTCACTACACACAGGTGCTCGACTTTGTACGCGGCATCAGTTTCCATCGCGGCATCCAGTGCGACGGCGTATTTACGCACTTTGCCACGGCCGATGAACCTTCGGGTTGGGACTACAAGCTGCAGTGCCAGCGTTTTACCGAGGCCGTTCAGGCCATTAAGGACGCAGGTTTTGAATGCGGTATCGTGCATTGTGCCAATACGCCGTCCTCGATGCTCGATTCTTCAATGCACTTTGACATGATTCGTGCCGGCATCGGTTTGTATGGTCTGCAGCCATGTGAGCTGAGTGGTCGCGTGATGCAGCTTGATCCCGTCATGAGCGTCCACGCGCGTGTGACGCGCGTGGCGCATCCTGCGATGGGCGAGGGCGTGGGCTACGGCTTTACCTACCGCGTACCGCGCACGCGCGTTCAGATCTGCACCCTTCCGATCGGTTATGCCGATGGCCTTTCGCGTACGCTTTCCAATCGTATGGACGTGCTGTATCGCGGCGAGCGTGTGCGTCAGGTGGGCAATATCTGCATGGACCAGTTTATGGTCGCCATTCAGTCCAACCCAGCACATGAGATTCCCGAGGCCGAGTATGGTGACGAGATGATCATTGTCGGCCGCGATGGAGATGCCGAGATTACCATGGACGAGATGGCGCGCCTACGCGGCACGATTAACTACGAGGTCGCTTGCGGCTTTGGTATGCGTCTCGACAAGGTCTACGTGTAGGAGTCGCTATGGGCGTCATGCACATCCCCGGCCATAGCCATCAGACGCCGCGTGAGGTCGCACTCGAGGAGATCGAGGCCGTTCTGGGCGATTGTCACCTTTGCCAGCTTTACCAGTCGCGCCATAACATCGTGTTTGGCGTGGGAAACCCCCACGCTCGCGTGATGTTTATTGGCGAGGCGCCGGGCCGCAATGAGGATTTGCAGGGCGAGCCCTTTGTGGGGGCGGCAGGCGAGGACCTCAACGGCATTTTGTCGCTGGCGGGGCTCAAACGCGAAGACGTCTACATTGCCAACGTGCTTAAGTGCCGCCCGCCGGGAAACCGCAATCCGCGTCCCGAGGAAGTGCTGGCTTGCTCGCCGTTTTTGCGTGAGCAGATTCGAAGCATCTGGCCCGATATCATCGTGACGCTCGGCAATCCCGCGACGCACTTTGTGCTTAAGACCGAGATCGGCATTACTAAGCTGCGCGGCAGGTTCCACCAGATGGGGCATTTTGTGGTAATGCCCACGTTCCATCCGGCAGCGGCGCTACGCAATCCGGCGTGGCAGGAGCTACTGGAGGAAGACTTTAAGATGCTGGGCGACTATCTGGAGCGACATCCCGCGCCAGAGGACGCCTCGGAATAATAAGGAGCATATATGTCCCTGGAGCGCCTGGGGGTAGGTACTTACAAAACGACTTGTGCTGCCGATACGGAGTACTTTGGCGAGCTAATTGCACCGTGCCTTGAGGACGGCGATGTGCTCATCCTGACCGGTGGCCTGGGAGTGGGCAAAACTCACTTTACCAAGGGCGTCTCGCGCGGGCTGGGCGATGGGCATATGGTTACGAGCCCTACGTTTGCGCTCATGGCCGTTCACGATCAAGGTCGTATTCCGCTGTTTCACTTTGATCTATACCGCCTGGAGCATGCCTACGAGCTCGAGGATACGGGCATTTTCGATGTGCTGGGCTATGAGGGTGCTTGCCTGCTGGAATGGGGCGAACAATTCCAGGACGAGCTGACGGATGAGTATCTTTCGGTGACGCTCAAGCGTGATGAGGGCGACAGCGATGTGCGAACGATAACGCTTGAGGCGCACGGTGACCGCGCAATGGAGCTTTCCCATTTGATTGATAAGGCTGTACAAGATGAGCTTGCATAACGACAACGCGCTGGTGGTGGCGCTCGATACCTCGACCGACATGCTTGCCTGCGCGGCAAGCTGGATTGATGGGCAGACGGGCGAGACGAAGCTCGTGAGTGGCGACCGCATGTGTCGCCGTCACGCCAACGTTGAGCTCGTGAATACCGTTGATGGCGTGCTGGCTCAAGCCGGTCTGGATCGCAGCGATGTTGGTTGCTATGTGGTCGGCCGCGGCCCGGGGTCCTTTACGGGTGTGCGCATCGGCATCTCCACTGCCAAGGGCCTCGCGCGTGGTGCCAATGTTCCGCTGCTGGGCGTGTCGACGCTCGACGCTTGCGCTTGGACGGCGTGGAAGGCTGGCGTGCGCGGCAAGCTTGGTATCTTGGCCGATGCTATGCGCGGTGAGGTATATCCGGCGCTGTATATGCTGGTCGATGAGGGTCTCGAGCGTCAATTTGAGCGCGAACACGTGGTCAAGGCCGCCGTGGCGCTCGATGAGTGGCGCCGAGCAGCGGACTGGGATCAGGTTCAGCTGACCGGTGACGGTCTCGTGCGCTATGGCAAGCTGCTGGGTGAGGACGAGACCGCCCGCTGCGTGGAGCGAGACCTGTGGTGGCCTTCGGGCGAGGGCTTGCTGCTCGCGCACGCTGCGGGTGACGGCGATCCGGCTCGCGTCCTGCCGATTTACACGCGCCTTTCGGATGCCGAGGAAAACGAGCGCAAGCGTCTTGGTCTTGCTGAGAGTGCACAGAGCGAAATTACGGGCGTTGCCGATGAGCTCGCCGGTCGTCATCTGCAGTTCCGTCCCATGGGCGCGGCGGATGCCGAGGGCGCGAGCGCGCTAGAGGCTGCCTGCTTTGAAGGTGCCGGACACGAGGCGTGGACGCCGGGCATGTTCCTGTCCGAACTGGGCGAGGACGTCGCTGCGCCGCGTAGTTGGTGGGTGGCACACGACGACGGCAAGCTGCTGGGCCTTGCCGGCGGTATGGTCGTGGACGGTGATGTGCAGATTCTGGATGTCGCCGTCGACCCGGCACATCGCCGTGAGGGCATTGCCCGCAAGCTGCTGTCGCATGTGAGCTATGATGCCCAGATGCTCGGCTGCACTACGGCTTCGCTCGAGGTCGAGGACGGTAACGAGGGAGCGACCGCGCTTTATAACGCTCTGGGCTTTACCGAGGCTGGCCGTCGCCGCGGCTACTATGGTGCCGGCAAGGACGCCATCGTCATGACGGCTCCGCTGCCCCTGGTGCTTCCGGTCGATAATGCTTCGCCCGAGCCGACGGCGGCAGAGCAGCGCGTATGGCCGCTGCCTGCGCCTGGGCGCTCCGAGGGGGAGCGTGCCGAAATTGAGCGCCGCCGCCTAGTGCTCGCTATCGAGAGCTCCTGCGACGAGACGGCCGTGGCGATTATCGATGCGGATGGCAATATGCTGGCCAACCAGGTGTCGACACAGATTGATTTTCACGCCCGCTTTGGCGGCGTGGTGCCCGAGATCGCCTCGCGCAAACACGTTGAGGTGATTGTGAGTGTCGTGGATGCGGCGCTCGAGGATGCCGCAGCATCGCTTGGTCTTGAGGGTGGAGCCATCGCGCCGAGCGAACTCGCCGCTGTTGGCGTGACGCAGGGTCCGGGCCTGGTGGGTGCTCTGGTAGTGGGCGTCGCCTTCGCCAAGGGCTTTGCCTATGCCGCCGGCAAGCCGCTCGTGTGCGTCAACCATCTGGAGGGCCATCTGTTCGCCAACCTGCTGGCGCAGCCCGATCTCAGGCCGCCGTTTATCTTCACGCTCGTCTCGGGCGGTCATACCATGCTCGTGCACGTGAAGGCATGGGGCGACTACGAGGTACTTGGTGAGACACTCGACGATGCTGTGGGCGAGGCCTTCGACAAGGTAGCCAAGGCGTTGGGTCTGGGCTATCCCGGTGGCCCCATCATCTCCAAGCTGGCCGAGACGGGCAACCCCCGCGCGATCGATTTTCCTCGCGCGCTTAACAGCAGGGGAGACTATCGTTTCTCGCTTTCGGGTCTTAAAACGGCCGTGACGCTCTACATCGAGCAGGAGACCAAGGCCGGGCGCACGATTCACCTGCCCGATCTGGCGGCTTCGTTTGAGGCAGCCGTCTTTGACGTTCAGTACAAGAAGGCCAAAAACGCCCTGCATGCCACCGGATGCAAGGAATACTGCATCGGCGGCGGCGTCTCGGCTAATCCGCATCTGCGCGAGATGATGATCAAGAAGCTTGGGCGTCAGGGGATCCGCGTAACGGTGCCACCGCTTTCGGCGTGCACCGACAACGCCGCCATGATCGCAGAGGTTGCCCGCCGTAAATTCGACCGAGGAGAAATCTCGCCGTTCGACGTCGACGCCGATCCAAACATGACGCTGTAGCTGGTACGGCGCGGTCCCCGGACGGAGGGGCCGGATATAAGGTTTCCTGCTCTACAGTCCTGCGCAAGACGAAGGCCACATTAAGTGGCCTTCTTTGCGTGCGGAACTCGCGATAAACCTTATATCCGGCCCCTCCGTCCGGGGACCTTTCTGTATCGATATAGCTTCTGAGCTGGTTTGGCGTCGACAACGTCCGGCAAGGTTAGCCAGCTGCGTCGAATTTCCGGCGTGCTTTAGCTGAAAGAAAAAGATGGTGTGCGGAGCTTTGCTCCGCATTTGGGATGGGAGCCCCTGAGAGCCGCGGGAGCCGGGCGGCGCATATGAACTTTATCGCGAGTTCCGCACGCAAAGGAAAGCACTTAATGTGCTTCCCGTCTTGCGCAGGACTGTAGAGCAGGAAAGTTCATATGCGCCGCCCGGCTCCCGCGGCTCCCGAGGGGTATCTCCCATGCAAAAACTTTTGTTGGGTAAAGTCCGAGGTCAGTGGCGTTTTATAACGAGAAATTCAAAAAAGTTGAAAATCCATTACAAATTTGCGTTGACTTTAGGTAACTAAAGTTTCATACTCCTTTTCAACCACTGGGGGATGTGAACACGCACGGATCGTTCACATCATGATTGAAGAGGATTTCTTAGACATGTTCACGCATCAGCTAAACATTATCAGCGTAGTAATTATCTGATGCGGGTTAGCACATACAGCTAGCCCGTACGATAACGGGCGGCTGATGAAGATGAGGGCCGTCGAGCGCAACCGACGGCCCTCATTTTTTATGTCTAGGAAGTTCTTTTTAGAGGAGGAAATGTAATGAACGGAGTTTTGCTCATGGTTGTGGCTGCGGCGGTGCTCGCCTGCGGCTATCTGGGCTACGGCCGCTGGTTGGCCAACAAGTGGGGCGTTGACAAAGAGGCCCTCACGCCGGCCAAGCGCATGAAGGACGGCAAGAGCTTCTCGCCTGTCTCCGCCTTCACCGCGTTCTCGCACCAGTTCAGCTCGATCTGCGGTGCTGGCCCCGTCACGGGTACGATCGTCGCCATGACCTTTGGCTGGCTGCCCGTCGTGCTCTGGGTCCTCGTCGGCGGCATCTTCTTTGGCGCCGTCCACGACTTTGGCGCCCTGTATGCTTCGATGAAGAACAACGGCAAGTCGCTCGCTCAGCTCATCGAGAAGTACATCGGCAAGACTGGCCGTCGTCTGTTCCTGCTGTTCTGCTGGCTGTTCTGCATCATCGTCATCGCCGCTTTCACCGACATGGTTTGCAAGACGTTCATGTTCACTCCGGTCGTTGACGCTTCTGGCGCTGCTACCGGTGCCGTCGACTTCACCAAGTCCTATGCCGCCGGCTGCGCTGGTACCATCTCCATCCTGTTCACCTTCGTCGCTATCGCCTTTGGTTGGGCCCAGAAGAAGTTCAACCTCACCGGCGCTGCCGAGTTCGTCACCGGCGTGGTCCTCATGGTTCTCATGTTCGCCGTCGGTATGCAGTTCCCGGTCTACCTGGATAAGTTCCAGTGGTTCGCCGTCGTCATGGTCTACCTGGTCTTCGCTGGCGCTATGCCCATCCAGATGCTCAAGACCCCGCGTGACTACCTCACTTCCATCATGATGATCGTCATGATCGTCTGCGCTGTCCTCGGCATCGTTGTCCTGGGTGTTAACGGCCAGGCTACGATGACCGCTCCGGTCTTCACCGGCTTCTCTGGTGCCTCCGGCATGATGTTCCCGGTCCTGTTCGTCTCTGTCGCTTGCGGCGCTCTCTCCGGTTTCCACAGCCTCGTTTCTTCCGGTACCTCTTCTAAGCAGGTCGAGAAGGAGCAGGACGCCGTCAAGGTCGGTTACGGCGCCATGATCGTCGAGTCCTTCGTCGGCATCCTTGCCATCATCGTCGCCGGCATCATGTTCTCCGACATGAACACCGCCGGTACGGGCGCCCTCAACGCCGGTGTCGCTTCCACCCCGTTCCAGATCTTCGCCGCTGGCATCTCCCGCGGTATGCAGGCCTTCGGTGTTGACGGCACACTCGCTACCGTCTTCATGACCATGAACGTCTCCGCTCTGGCCCTGACCTCGCTCGACGCCGTCGCCCGCATCGCTCGCACCTCGTTCTCCGAGTTCTTTGCCCAGACTAACGATGCCCTGGCCATCGAGTCCAAGGCCGGCTACATGAAGGTCCTCGGCAACCCCTGGTTCGCCACGGTCGTTACCCTGCTTCCCGGTCTCGCCCTCGCCTTTGGTGGCTATGCCAACATCTGGCCGCTCTTTGGTGCTTCCAACCAGCTGCTCGGCGGTATGACCATGATCACCCTCGCCGTGTTCTGCAAGTGCACCGGCCGCAAGGGTTGGATGCTCTACGTGCCCGTCGTCTTCCTGCTCTGCTGCACCTTCACCTCGCTGGTCCAGAGCGCCATGGGCTGCATGACCGCCGTCCAGGCTTACGGCTTCTTCGGCACCATCCCGGCTACCGCCACCACGGCCGCCGTCTCCGTTGCCGCTACCAAGGGCCTGCAACTCGTCTTTGCCGTCCTGCTGATGGTCCTGGGCCTCATCGTCGCCGTCAACTGCCTCAAGGAGTTCTTCGGCAAGGAGGCCGGTTCCATGCCCGACGAGGAGCCCGAGTGGTCCGAGATGGGCAAGGCCGAGTACGGTCGCGCCGCTGCCGCTGAGGCTCCTGCCGACGCCGAGGCCGCTAAGGCGTAATCGACCTTACGAATCGAACGTCACATCTATATGACTCGGAAAGACCGGGTCCGCAATCAAGCGGACCCGGTCTTTTTTCTTGTGAGAACAGGTGATGCAAGGGTGTTCTCGCAGATGTTTTGCGTGGACAAGGGCGTGCGTTGTACCATATAGACGTATATGTGTACATATGAAAGGGGCCCCGTGGCCAAGACGGTATATTCCGATAACCAACAAAATGTCGATGCTCTGGCTGAGCGTCTGAGCGGACAAACATCGCTTTCTACCGAGCGGGCAAAGCTGGTTGCCTACGACCTGCTCTGCCGCAAGGCACTCAAGATTAAGTCGAGCGCGCTGGCACAGATTTTCCGCTCCGTCGATAAGGAATGTGACACCAAGGCGATGCGCGATGAGCTTATCGCGGCAAAGATTGTGACCAAGATCGAGGGCAGCGGCGTTAACGGGCGCCCAGCGTTCTATACCATCAATGCCGAGATTCGCGATGTCCAGGAGTATCCTGTCGAGGCTACCGAAGAGGCTGGTGCTGAGGATTCCGTTGAGACGGCTACCGTGGAAGAAACTGCTTCGCGCGAGCATATCGATACCGATGAGCTGCTCGATGAGAACGTCGTTCGCGCTTTTACCGCCAAGGCGGGTCGCGGCGGCTTTGGCGGGGGCGGCAAGCGCGATGCGCAACGCCGCGCTCAGCAGGAGCGCTTCCGTCGCGCCGTTGCTCAAAAGGATGAACTTGATACCGAGGCTGTTGAGACCGAGGTTGCTGCCGAGTCGCAGAAGCCCGCGAAGGAGCAAAAGCCCGTGGAGGCCCAAGAGCCCAAGCGTCGTCGCGGTGCTCACTTTAAGACTGCGCAGCAGGATGTCGCGCATGAGGTTGAAGAGCCTTTCGAGGTTGCAGACGATGTAGAGGAGTCTGCCAAGAGGGCTCCGGGTTCGTGTCGTCCCGGCCGCGGGTTTGCGGGACGCGCGTATCCCGTAAAGCGTCAGGAGAAGGGCGAGCCAGCTCCGACCGCTCAGGCCGAGAAGATCGAACAAGCCGAGAAAACCGTTGAGCCGGCGACTCGCGAGCAGCGACCTTCCGAGTCGCAGCCTGCGGCTGACATCGAGGCCAAAGCTCGACAGTCCGCTGATAAGCAGGAGGGGGAGAGCTCCTCAAGCAAGCCCCGTCGCCGCCGTCACCGCGGCGGTCGTGGCTCAAATGCCGAGGCCGCGGCCGAGAAGGCGGCGACACAAAACAGAGATGAGAAGGCCGAGACTCCGGTGGATCAGGTCAAGCACCAGCCAGCGAAGGAGACTAAGTCTGATCGTCCGCAAAAGCGCTCGTCTGCGCCCAAGCAGGAACGTAATACCCGGGCAGATTCCAAGCGTAAGCCCCATGCACAGGCTGAGCCTGCCGCAGCTGATAATGCTGCCCAGCGGTCTGAGCCGACCGTCCACGGCGAGGTCTCGGCATTTGCCCTGGCCCGCGTTCTGGGCAGGCAGCTGCTCAAGGTTGTCCCCACGCCTACGGCGCTCTCCAAGATCAAGGAGCAGCAGACCCAGATTGTAAGGGTTGAAGGCAAGGACGGTAAAAAGACGCCGCAGCGCGCTCAGCACAACGAAATGTCCAATCGCAAAATCGCCGAGGAGATTGCGATTATCCAGGCATGGATTGAACAGAACCGCGGTGCCGATACGCCGGTTGCCTCGCGTCGCCAGCGCGCCTACCAGATCTTCAATGACGAAAAAGCTTTTGACGGCAAGCATGGTGAGCGCCTGATCAGGCGTATGACCGAAAAGGGCATCAGCATGCAGGCGATCAAGGTCGCCCCCAACCGCCCGGTGCACTTTACGGGTTTCTTTACGCTGGGCGCCGACAAGCCGTTCATTATGGTCGAGAACCTGGATACCTACGACGAAATCGTCAAGCTTCTGCGTGGCCGCAAACATGCCAAGCTTTTTGGCACTAAGGTGGGCGGCGTGATCTTTGGCGGCGGCTGCAAGGCGAGTGTCTCTCATGCGCTGGATGATTATCTGGCCGAGATCGGCTACCGCTTTAACTACGTCTACTACGTGGGTGACATCGATCGAGAGGGTGCGCGCATCGTCGAGCAGGCCCGCAACGCCAACGTCGTTGAGATTCGCCTGCATGCCGGAATGTATCGCGCCATGCTTGCCGAGCATAAGCGTCGCGTGAAGGCGGGCGGCGAGTGCGAGCCCGCGGCTGCCAACCAGGGCGTGCCGCAGAACCTGGCCGCTACGATCAAGGACCTGCCCATGGTCACGCGCGTGCAATTCCGCAACGTGCTGCGTGAGGGTGGACGAATTCCGCAGGAGATTCTGATGACCGCCGACTATCGGGATGGCGACTCGGGAAGCTTTGACCGCATGCTGAACAATTAGTTCCGCCGTTCTACCGAACGGCGGTCCTCTCGACGCTGCGAGGGGTCCTGGTATGGCAATCTGACGTTCAACTTCGGCGGCGCGACCAGAAGGTCAGCGCCGCCTTGTTTCACGTCACCTTGCCATACCAGGACCCCTCTCGCTCATATGACCCAATCCACTGTCAAGGGCCACAATGGCCCCGCCGACCGCTTGCAATCGGTCGGCGGGGCCTG
>NZ_JAQLDQ010000033.1 GCF_028209395.1 Collinsella aerofaciens | reverse complement strand
CTATGGTCGTCGGCAGCGTCAGATGTGTATAAGAGACAGACGGAAAGGCGGGCCTCGCGCTGCGGAGTGTTTTCAAAACCAAGCCCGGCCCCGGCCTGCATTGACACAGCTGGCGGTTCTTGGGCATCGCTTGCTGGCGGGGTTCCTTTGCTGAAATGGACTTGGCCGAAAGGGCCGCTGGTCCCGGTCGCTGGTTCGCGCTTTGCGTGAACTCCGCGCTACTGTGGGTCAGTTAGGCTTCTGTTGTTGGACCCGCTACATCTTCCCGTCTCAGCATCGATCTTAGCTTCTCGAAGCTCTCCTCGCTCAGGCAGTGCTCCATGTGGCAGCCCTCTTGCGACGCGACCTCGGGCGTTACGCCTGCGTCCTCTAGCAGACCTACAAAAAAGCAGTGGCGCTCCCACATTTGACGGGCAACCTCAAGACCGCGTTCCGTCAGATGCACGTCGCGTTTGCCCATCTCCACGTAGCCGGTGCTCTCCAAGGCCGCCATGGCTTTAGAGACGCTTGCTTTGGTTACGCCCAAGTATTCGGCAACGTCGATCGAGCGCACGATGCCCTGACGTTCCGATAGAACGTAGATCGATTCGAGATAGTCTTCTCCGGATTCACGCAGGGCCATGGGCCGCCTTTCGCGATGGCTTCTAGTTAGCCTTTGGATACTTTTGCTTGATTTACTTTACCGCAAAAGTTGCCCATGTCTTACTACTTTGCCTAAAAGTTAGCCGTGTTTCACAAAACATGCGGGACGAAAACAAAATGGGGACGCCCCGCAAGGAGTGTCCCCAACTGCCGGCAGAAAAGGAACGTCCCCAAGTGCCGAATCCGCAGCTACACCAGCCCGAAGTGCTTTGCGGCGTTGTAGATGCCGTCGTCGTCTACGGCGGTCGTTACGTAGGTCGCTGCGGCCTTCACAGTATCCTGCGCGTTGCCCATGGCAACACTGGTGCCCACGGCTCCAAACATCGACAGGTCGTTCTCGCCATCGCCAAAGGCAATCGCTTCGCTCACGTCGACGCCCAGGCGCTCCAGCGTCGCCGCAACGCCCAGATCCTTGCCGCCGTTGGCAGGGATAATGTCGCAGAACAGATCGCACCAGCGCGTCGTGAGCGAATGCGACACCGCATCGGTCACGATATGCTCGTCGGCCGGATCCACAAACGCGCAAAACTGGTAGACCGGCGCGTCGAAGGCGTGGTCAAACGGCTCCTCGTGGTAGACGATTCCCGCGTTGTTGCCGGCCGCCACCACGCGCTCGGACAGGCGGTTCACAAACGAGCTCTCGCCCTGCATGCACAGCGAGTCGTAGCGCCCCTGAGCCACCTGGTCCACGATCACCGCAACATCGTCCGGATCGATCGGGCAGCTGCGGTAAACACCACTGGCATCAAAGCAATGCTGACCCGAAAGCGTAATGTACGCATCCCAGCCAAGGTCGAACAGCCAGTCCGGCATCTGGTAGGTCGGACGGCCCGTAGCGATCACGCACGCAATCCCCTGCTCGTGAAAGCTGTCGAGCACCTGCTGCGCCGACGCCGGAATCCGGTGGGTCTTAAAGCTCAGCAGCGTGCCGTCGATATCGAAAAACGCGGCCCCGATCATCCTCGTCTACTCCTCGCCCTCGAGCTTTTCGCTCGCCTCGAGCCACGCCATCTCCAGCTCGTCCATGGCGGCGTGGGCCTCGTCGATCTTTGCCTGCTGCTCGCCCAGCGCCGTGTAGTTGGTGGGATCGACCTGGGCCATGGCGGCCTCGGCCTCCTCCACGCGAGCGCGCTGCGTCTCCATCTTGCGCTCGAGCGAACTCACCTCGCGGCGAAGCTTCTGGCGTTCGGCGTTGGAAAGGCCATTGGGCTGCCCGCTCGTCTTGGGCTTTTCGGCCGCAACCGCTGCGGCGCCGGTGTCGAACGTGCCGGTCTTGGCGCTCGGCGCGCCCACGGGCTCGCCCTCGGCGGTGGCGTTGCACAGGCGCAGGTACTGATCCACGCCGCCGGGCATATGCGTCAGGTGGCCGTCGAGCAGCGCCCACTGCTGGTCGGTCACGCGCTCCATGAGGAAACGGTCGTGCGTCACTAGGATCAGCGTGCCAGGCCAGCCGTCGAGCAGATCCTCGACAATCGCCAGCATGTCGGTATCGAGGTCGTTGCCGGGCTCGTCCAGGATGAGCACGTTGGGCTCGTCCAGGATTGTCAGCAGCAGCGACAGGCGACGGCGCTGGCCGCCCGAAAGATCGCCGATGCGGCTCCAGAGCTGCTGCGTCGTAAAGCCCAGACGCTCGCAGAGCTTCTCGGGCGAAGTCTCCTTGCCGTCGATGACGTAGTACTTCTTATAGTTGCTGAGCACCTCGCGGATCGTGTCGCCCATGTAGGGCTCGAGCTCTTCGAGCTGCTGCGACAGCACGCCAAAGCGCACCGTCTGGCCAATCTTCACGCGACCGCGCAGGGGCGCGATCTTGCCCTGGATCACGTCGAGCAGCGTCGACTTGCCGGCGCCGTTCTCGCCCAAAAGACCATAGCGGTCGCCCGCACCAATGAGCCAGGTCACGTCGGAGAGCACCTGCTTGGGCGCGCCGTCGGTATCCGCATAGCCGGCGTCCACGTCGACCACGTCGATAACCTGCTTGCCCAGACGGCTCACCGCCAGGCGCTTGAGATCCAGCTCGTCGCGCACAGGCGGCACGTCGGCAATCAGCTCGCGAGCGGCATCCACGCGAAACTTGGGCTTGGTGGAACGCGCCTGGGCGCCGCGGCTCAGCCACGCGAGCTCCTTGCGCGCCATGTTGCGACGGCGCTCCTCGGTAACCGCGGCCATGCGATCGCGCTCCACGCGCTGCAGGATGTAGGCCGAGTAGCCGCCCTCGAAGGGGTCGACTTGGCCGTCGTGGACCTCCCACATGCTGGTGCAGACCTCGTCCAAGAACCAGCGGTCATGCGTGACCACGAGCATGGCGCCCTGACCGCGCTGCCAGCGGGCCTTTAAGTGACGCGCAAGCCAGTTGATGGTACGCATGTCCAGGTGGTTGGTGGGCTCGTCGAGCATGAGCACGTCGTAGTTGCCGATCAGCAGGCGCGCAAGGTCCACGCGACGGCGCTGACCGCCCGAAAGCTCGCCCACTGTGCCTTCCCAGGGCACATCGCTGATGAGGCCGGCCAGAATCTGGCGCGTACGCGGACTCGACGCCCACTCATACTCGGGCGCGTCGCCCACGACGGCATGATGCACGGTGTCGGTATCGACCAGGTTGTCCTTTTGGCCGAGCAGTCCGATCGTGGTGCCGCGGCGGTGCGTCACGCGTCCGTCGTCGGGTTCCAGCGTGCCGGCGAGCACGCTCAGCAGCGTCGACTTGCCGTCGCCGTTTTTACCGACAATACCAATGCGGTCGCCCTCGCCCACGCCGAGCGTCACGCTATCGAAAATATGCTTGGTGGGAAACTCTAGGCTGATGGAATCGCATCCCAAAAGAATCGCCATATGCCCTGCTCCTTCGTAGAAATTCAACGTTGTCCATGATAGCAGCGAGCCCCACCCCAAACCACCACGAAGGTGCCTGTCCCCTTTGTGGTGGTCGTTTCGGTCGCAGAGCAAAAAGGCGGGCCATCTCGCAAAAGAGATGACCCGCCTCTCCAATCAGTCCCGCGGGGGCCGTGGCCGCCGCGGGCCTCAAGCATGTCCCGGACTAGGAGAACATGCCGGTGAGGTAATCATTCAGCCGCTTATCCTTGGGCCGTTGGAAAATCTCGTCGGTCTCGTCGTACTCGACCATATCGCCCATGTAGAAGAACGCCGTGCGGTTGGACACGCGCGACGCCTGCTCCATGTTGTGCGTCACGATGACGATGGCGCGCTCGGCAACGATCGACGACATGAGGTCCTCGATCGCCAGCGTCGAGATGGGGTCGAGCGCCGAACAGGGCTCATCAAACAGGATCACGTCGGGGTTGAGCGCCAGCGTGCGCGCGATGCACAGGCGCTGCTGCTGACCGCCCGAAAGCGCGTAGGCGCTCTTGTCGAGTTTGTCTTTGACCTCGTCCCACAGCGCCGCGCCGCGCAAGCTCTCCTCGACCATGCGATCGAGCTCGTCGCGGTCGGTGATGCCGTGACGCTTGGGCGCAAACGTGATGTTGTCGCGAATGGACTTGCGGAACGGGTTGGGCTGCTGGAACACCATGCCGATGGAACGGCGCAGCTCGTAGGTGTTTTCGGTCTTGGTGTTCACGTTGCGGCCGCGGTAGTTGATCTCGCCCTCCACGCGACAGCCGCGAATCTCGCGATTCATGAGGTTGAGGCTGCGCAAGAAGGTCGACTTGCCGCAGCCCGAAGGCCCGATGAGCGCCGTGATCTCGCCCTTGTGAAAGTCGAGCGACGTATTGTGCAGCGCATGGTGATCGCCATAGTACACGTTGACGTCCTTGGTAGAGAGTACGACCTCGTCGCTCACGGCCTTGCCGCTCACACGCACGTGCTTTTCGCTTTGCCCCACGCTCGACAGAAAGTCCTGGGTCTCGGACGTGGCCGCTTCGGTTGCGGGCGTTGTATTCATCTCGCTCATTCGGCCGTCATCCTCCTTGCCAGTTGCTTGCCCACGATACGGGCGACTACGTTAAACAGCAGCACGCAAATCATCAGCAGTGCCGCGGTGCCCCAGACGATCTGCTGGGCCTCGGGGCTGCCCTCGCCATAGATCTTGTAGATATGAACGGCGAGCGACTCGCCGGGACGGAACACGTTCCAGGCGCAGGTGGGGCTCGACAGGTTAAAACTCAAGAAGTTCAGGCGAACCGGCGAGCTCATGCCCGAGGTAAAGAGCAGCGCCGCGGCCTCGCCAAACACGCGGCCGGCCGAAAGCACGATGCCGGTCACGATGGCGGGCATGGCCTCGGGAATCAGGATGTGCAGTGTGGCCTCCCAGCGAGTGAGGCCCATGGCCAGGCACGCATCGCGCTGGGCCTGCGGCACGTCCTCGAGCGCCTGCTGAATCACGCGCACCAGGATGGGGATGTTGAACATGGTGAGCGCGACGGCGCCGGAGATGATGGAGTACTTCCAGCCCAGCTGCACCGAGAACACCAGAAAGCCGAACATGCCCACGACAATGGAGGGCAGCGAGGACAGCGTCTCGATGGCGGTGGAGGCGATGTCGCGGATGGGTCCGTCCGGCGCGTACTCAACCAAGAACACCGCGCCGCCCAGGCTGATGGGCACCGATATACCTAAGGTGATCAGCAGCAGGTAGAACGAGTCGAACAGCTGGTAGAGCACGCCGCCCTGGGTTCCGTTGGCGCGCGCGGGCTGCGTGAGGAAGCCCGGTTGGAACAGCGTCGAGATGCCCTCGAACAGGATGTAGGCCACCATGGAGACGACGATGAGCATGACGATGGCGACAATTGCCGTCAGCACGCCCGTGGCGATGCGGTCCTGCTTTTGGACACGCCCGAGTCTTGCCTCGTCGATATGGATGCGCATGCTAGCCACGAGCCTTCGCCCCCTTGCGGCCAATGAGATGGATGATCAGGATGAAGATGAGGCTCATGCCCATCAGCAGCAAACCGAGCGCCCACAGGACATCGTCCTGGGCCGAGCCCTCGGCATAGACCGCCATGGACGTGGTGAGCGTGGTGGTGATGGTGGACGCCGGCGACAGCAGCGACGTCGGCATGGCCTCGATGCCGCCGATAACCATGCGCACGGCGAGCGTTTCGCCAAAGGCGCGGGTCATGCCAAGGATGACCGCGGTCATGAGCGACGGCATGGCGGACTTGAGCACCACGTGCCAGATGGTCTGCCAGCGGGTGTAGCCCAGCGCGAGCGAGCCCTGACGGTAGCTGTCGGGCACAGCGCGCAGGCCATCGACCGAAAGCGTGGTCATCGTCGGCAGAATCATGACTGCCAGCACGATAGCGCCGGGCAAGATACCCAGACCCGTGCTCACGTGGAAAACGCTCTTCATAAGACCGACGACCACGTGAAAGCCGATCAGGCCAAAGACGACCGAGGGAATGCCGGTCAAAAGCTCAATAAGCGGCTGAAAGATCTTGGAACCAAACTTAGGCTGGATCTCGACCGCAAAGATGGCAGAGCCGATGGCGATGGGCAGCGCGATAAGCGTGGAGAGCACCATGACCGCAAACGAGGTGACGATCAGGGGCAGGGCGCCGGTATAAGGCAGGCCGTTTTCGGCTGTGTTGGCCAGGTCCCACTTGGTGCCGGCAAAGAACTCGACGACCGAGACGCCGTCCTTGACAAAAGCCGAGAGGCCCTTTTGGGCGACCATAAAGATGAGCGCGGCAACGACAAGCGTCACGAGCGCTACGCACGCACCCGTGACGCCCAGGCCCACGTTCTCAAGGTCGCGCTTTGGCAGCTGTTTTGCCATTGCAAACCTTTCCGGGGCGGTTACTTATTTAGAGGAGACCTTGCCGCTGGCGTCCTTGACGACCTTCATGGCAGAGACGGGAATGAAGCCCTGCTCCTCGACGAGCTTGCCCTGGACGTCGTCGGAGAGCATGAACTCCAGGAAGGCCTTGGTGGCCTCGTCGGCGTCCTTTGCGCAGTACATGTGCTCGGTAGCCCAGATCTTGAAGGAGTCGTCGGTGACGTTTGCGCTCTTGGGCTCGACGCCCTCGACCTTGATGGCGTTGAACTTGGAGTCATCGAAGTGCGAGAAGTCGAGGTAGGAGATGGCGTTGTCGGTGCTGCCCATCTGAGTCTGGACATCGCCGGACTTGTCGAGCTCGGCGTCGCCCTTAAAGTCGACGGCCTCATCGCCAAAGACGGCGGCCTCGAAGGTGGCGCGGGTGCCGGAGCCGGCCTTGCGGTTGAGGACGACGATGGTAGCGTCGTCACCGCCGACCTCCTTCCAGTTGGTGATCTGGCCGGAGAAGATGCCCTTGAGCTGCTCGAGGGACAGGTCGTCGACCTTCACGTTCTTGGAGACGACGGGACCCATACCCACAACGGCGACCTCGTGGTCAACGAGGTTCTTGACCTGATCGGCCTCGAGCTTGGTCTCGGCAAAGACGTCGGAGTTACCGATGGTAACGGTGCCGGCGGCGACAGCGGTCAGGCCCTTGCCCGAACCGTTGCCCGAACCGGAGACGGAGACGTCGGGGTTGGCATCCATGAACTTCTCGGCAGCGGCCTCGACGAGAGCTTGGAACGAGGAGGCGCCGTCGTAGGTCACCTCGCCGGAGACGGACTCGGCGGCGGCGCTACCCTTGGCGGCGGCGTCGGATGCGCCGGAGCCGCCACAACCAACGAGACCGAGACCGACGATGCTGGCAAGACCACCAGCGAGGCCGAGGAACTGACGACGAGAATAAGCCTGATCGAGCATGATCTTCCTTTCATACATGCGACTCGCGGGCACCCTGCCCGCTTTGCTGTTTGGAAAGATACGGTCTCGATCGGGCGACGACCGCCTTATCTGCGGTTTCTTACGGACATTTGATAGACCCTTACCGCAAGCTCTGCCCAGCCTTTACAAACGGATAACAAACCCGCCACCAAGCATGACCCGCCTTTTACACCAATAAAAACAAAGTTGCGGTGAAATAGTTCCTGCTTGGCCATCAAATGGCCCATTCTAGGAACTATTCCACCGCAACTTAAAAAGCCCGGACGAAAGGGGTGCTAAGTTGTTAAAACGCCGCAGCCTTAAAGCTCAAGCTCGTTCAAACGTAAGATCGCCACGATATAAATCTTGAGCGCCTGCTTGAGCTGTTCCTCGTTGGCGCACTCATTGGGGCCGTGCATCTGGCCGCCCCATGCGGGCAGCTCCAGGCCGGTCTCCTCGGGGCCAAACGAGACGGCGCGGGCAAAGTTGCGTGCGTACGTGCCACCGCCCATGGCGAAGGGCTCGGCATGCTTACCCGTAAACTCGTTATAGGTGTCAATCAGCGCCTTCACGGCCGGGTCGTCGGCAGAGACCGAGAACGGCACCTTGGCACGACCCACGCGATACGTCACACCAAAGCGGCCCACGAGCGGCTCGAGCTGCTCGCAGATGGTATCGGCGCTCGTGCTGTCGGGAAAACGCACGTCGATGACCTGCTCGATGTGGCCATCCACCACACGGATGACGCCGGGGTTGCAGGTGAGCGGGCCAAACGCCGGGCTCGTCGCATCGATTCCCAGGCCGCGACCATAGGCATCCGCGTGCACAAAGGCCAGGAACTTGACGAACTCGTGCTCGGCAGGCGTCAGCAGGCGCTCGTCGCGCGCACCAAACGCATCCTCGGCCTCGCGCAGATACGCCACGATGAGGCCGACAGCATTGATCGTTCCCTCGGGCATCGAGGCATGACCACCAATGCCGTGGGCGAAAATCTGTGCATGCCCGTTATCGAGCGCCGTGATCTCCAGGCGGTCGGCGTTCTCAACGGGCGCCGGCAGTTCATCGGCGGCAATCGCAAGCTCGCAGATAGACTGCGACGGAATGGCGTTGCTCGCCTCGGCACCGCTCCAGGACACAATGCGCCCGCCGTCGATCTTGGAACTCACAAACGTCGCCCCAAACTGGCCCTTCTCGGCATTGCAGACCGGGAACTCGGCATCGGGTGTAAACAAAAAGTCGGGGTCTGTGTGGTTCTCCAGATAATGGTGAACGTCGGACATGCCCACTTCCTCATCGCAGCCCAGCAGCGCGCGGAAGGTATAGCGCGGCACAATGCCGTGTTTGAGCAGATAAGCGCCAGCGTAGAGCGACAGCACCGCCGGGCCCTTGTCGTCGATCACGCCGCGGCCGAGCAGCCAGCCCTCGCGACGCTCCATCGCAAACGGGTCGGTGTTCCAGCCGGGGCCTGCGGGCACCACGTCCACATGGCAAATGGTCGCGAGCTGCTTGTCGCCGCGGCCAGGGATATCGGCAATGCCCACATAGCCCTCGTCGTCGCTCGTCTGGTAGCCGAGCTTTTGCGCGATGCCGAGCGCGCAATCGAGCGCATCACGGACCGGGCGGCCAAACGGCGCACCGGGCTCCGCATTGGCAGCAATAGCCACAGACGGATAGCTCACCAACTGCTCGATATCGGCGACGACATCTTCCCAGACCTCGTCGACATACTCGGTAACGCTCTGCTCCACCTGATTCATGGACGACCTCCTTACCAATGAGTAGCGGGCACGCCCGCCCCTCACATTACGTCATTAGATAGCAAAAAGTTTAGCAAGCTCGGCCACCGAGTGCACCACCGCATCGGCGCCCGCGGCCTCGTGCTCCCCCGGCGCCGCCGCACCCGAATAGATGCCGATGCACGGCACGCCCATTGCGTGCGCGCCCTCCACATCGTTAAAGCGATCGCCGATCATCACGGCATCGTCCGCCGTCGCACCGAGCGCCGCCAGGGCATCGCGGACCGAATCGGCCTTGGTCTCGCGTCCCTGCGGCGGATTCATGCCAACCACTGCCTTAAACTGAGAAAGCCCCAGCTCGCCCACCATGTCGATGCACTTTGCCTCCATGCGCGACGTCGCCACGGCCAAGCGATGCCCCTGGGCGGCCAACCCATCCAGCAGCTCGGAAATTCCATCGAACACAGGGTACTCTTCCGGTCCCAGCTCATCAAAAAAGGCGCGGTACTCGTCGGCCACCACAAGCGACTCCTCGCGCGAGAAGCCATAAAAGTCGTGAAAGCTCTTCCACAGGGGCGGCCCGATCATGCGGCGCAGGTCACCCATCTGCGCCTCCGAAAACCCGCGCGCAGCCAGCGTCTTGCGCGTCGAGGTCATCACCGCCCGGCCTGTATCGGCCACCGTGCCATCGAAATCAAACAGAACAACCGACCGCTTGCATATCTCCAGCTGCTCCACTGGCACCCTCTCTTCCCCAATTGATGATTTCCACACCGACACTTCAAACTGTTGACTATTCAACAATTGAACCTAGCAATGTGGAACGACTCTACTATACTTGTCGCACTTTGCTCTCAGAAGGCGGCGCGCAAACGCCCCAACGAAAGGTGCAATTATGTCTTTTGCCATCATAACCGACTCCACGTCGGACATCTCCCCCGCCCGCGCCCAAGAGCTCGGCATTTACGTGATTCCGCTGCATGTGATTATCGAGGGCGAGGACCTGCTCGACCAGGTGCAGATCACCGCCGAGGAGTACGTCGCCCGCATGGCAGGCTCCGAGCAGCTGCCGCACACCTCGCAGCCGAGCGCCGGCGAGTTCAAGGCACTCTTTGACCGCGTGCTCGCCGACGGCCATGACAGCGCCATCTTTATCTCGCTGTGCAGCGAGTGGTCCGCCTGCTATTCCAATGCATGCCTGGTAGCCGATACCCACGAGCTCGACGTGCGCTGCATCGATTCGCGCACCGGTTCGGGTGCCGAGGGCCTGCTGGTGGAGTATGCGCTGGCCATGCGCGAGGACGGCCGCAGCTTGGACGAGACCGAGGCGCAGATCCGCGCGACGCTGCCCGACGCCCACCTGTTGCTGATTCCCCGCACGCTCGAGAACCTGGTCAAGAACGGCCGTGCGCCCAAACTCGCCGGCCAGCTCACGCAGATGCTCAACATTCGTCTGGCCGTTTCGCCGGAGTGGCAGTCGGGCGAGATCAAGGCCGTCAAGAAGGGCCGCGGCGCCAAGCGCATCGTTGCTAACACCATGGCCGATTGCCTCGCATTTTTGGCGGAGCATCCGGGCTCAAGCGTGCGCGTGCTCACGACCGGCGCCGCCGAGGAGCAGGAGCTTGTCAACGAAGCACTCGCAGGCCAGGACTACGTAGACGCCGGCACCGGCCCCATCGGCTGCACCATTGCCACCCACGTAGGCGTCGACGCCATAGCCATCAGCTACTGCCTCCGCTACCAGCCCATCCACTAGGGGCACCTTTACCACTTGCGGTGAAATAGGGACTATTTTTGGCTTATCAGCAGCAAATTAATCCCTATTCCACCGCAACTTAGAAATCGGCAATCAGCCCTGCGGGCCCTGGAATAGTTCCTCATGCGAGCCCATTCTGACCAGTCGGATCGCAGGATTAGTCTTATGCGACAAGTAGAGAACGACCACATCGACCAAGCCATCAGATAGATGGAAATCGATGTGGCCGTTGTAGTTGCCGCCCGGGTTTGAAAGCTCGTGGGCACCATATTCCGCGGGAAGCGAGCCGTGAGCCGCAAGCTCTGCGACTGCCGCCTTAAACTCGGTTTTTAGCTGCGGATGGATGCGCATCGTCCGTTTGTAATCCGCCTTAAACTGAGCCTCGACCTTAATCTCAAACATCGCTAGTCCTCATCGAGGAATGATATAAGCTCATCAGCGTTATTGAATGACGGGCTGTCGTCCGGCAGAATCCCCAACTCATGAGCTTCGGCGATCACCATGGCACGCCTCGTTGCCTCGTTGGGCACCTCCGCCCTTCCTACGATCTCAAAAGGAATCTTTCGTTGATTTACCAGCTGCCGAACAGCAAGGTTGAGATACGAATTGAGACTCAGACCAACCGTATCCAAGAACTCAGTCGCCTGTTCCTTGAGCCCCTCTTCGATGCGAACCGTCGTAGGCTTAACCGTTGCAGTAGACATACGCGACCTCCTCGCCTCGTCTTTTGCATCAGTATACCCAGTTTAGATGGCATACTGATGTTAAATAGCATCAGTATGCCGTTCACATTGCTATAACAACAGTCACAGCACCCTACATCAGCCCGCTCAGGGCAATGTCAACGGCCTCGTTGAGGTCGTCGGTGATGTGCACCAGCTCCGGATCGAGCGGGCTAATCATACCGGCGTCCATCACCGGGCCGTTGAGCCAGTCGAACAGGCCCTGCCAGTACTCGGTTCCCACCAAAACGAGCGGCATGCGCTTGACCTTGTGCGTCTGTACCAGCGTGAGCACCTCGAACATCTCGTCGAGCGTACCAAAGCCACCAGGAAACACGATGGCGCCCGAGCTGTATTTGACGAACATGGTCTTGCGCACAAAGAAGTAACGGAAGTCCATGCCAAGGTTCACGTATTTGTTGAGCCCGTGCTCGTGCGGCAGCTCGATACCCAAGCCGACCGACTTGCCGTTCGTGCTAGCCGCTCCCCTGTTGGCCGCCTCCATGACGCCGGGACCGCCGCCGGTGATAACCGCCACGCCGCGCTGGGCGATCTTGCGACCGACCGTGCGCGCCGCCTTGTAGAGCGGATCGGTCTTTGGCGTGCGGGCGCTACCGAAGATGGTCACCGCAGGACCAAGCTCGGCAAGCGCGCCAAAACCATCGACAAACTCTGCCTGGATACGCAGCACACGCCACGGATCGGTATGCAACCAGTCGGTCGAGTCCTCGGGCGCCAGCAGGTTGGCGTAGGTGTTGTCCTTAGGAATCATGGGGCCGCGCATGACCACGGGGCCGCGGCGGTACGTCTCGTCGTAGGCAGGCTCGCCCTCGACATTCTCGTTCTTAATCATGGGTACTCCTATCGAGAAAAAGAAAAACGGGCGGGGTCGACGCCATGCGCCAAACACCCGCCCGAACATCAACTATTCGGGATGGTACCCACGATGCATCAAGTGCTTGCAAGCTATCGGTCATCGGTCGCGCAGACGGTGTTAGCGAACGTGATGACCGGCCGGCGCTCGCCCCTTGCCGTTGCCCGCGCTCTGCAAGCGCCCGCACCGCTCTTAGTAGTCCACCGCCGCAGGACTGTTCATCCAGTCGCTCACAAACGCGCCATAGCGGCCCTCGATAATGGCCTGACGGGCACGCTGCATAAGGTTGAGCAGGTAATAGATGTTGTGCATCGACAGCAGAATACCGCCGAGCATCTCCTTCTGCGTGACCATGTGACGGATGAGCGCGCGGCTGTAGCCGCCCGTGCACACCGGGCAGGTGCAGGTGGGATCGATGGGGCCGTCGTCGTGCGCAAAGCGCGCGTTGCGGAAGTTAAGGCGACCTTCACTGGAGAACGCCGTACCCATGCGGCCGGTGCGCGTCGGCAGCACGCAGTCGAACATGTCGATGCCCACGCCAACGCCGCGCACGAGCGTGGTAGGGTTGCCGACGCCCATGAGGTAGCGCGGCTTGTGCTTAGGCATATACTCGGAAACCAGCGGCGCCAGCGTCTCGAACATGGTCTCGTGGTCCTCGCCCACCGAGTAGCCGCCGATGCCGTAACCGGGGAAGTCGCCGCACTCCTCCAGGTGGCGCAGCGATCGCAGGCGCAGATCCAGATGCATGCCACCCTGGACGATGCCAAAAAGTGCCTGGTCATCACGGGTGTGGGCCTTGTAGCAGCGCTCGGCCCACATGCTCGACAGCTCCACGGCGCGCTCGACGTAGGCGCGCGTGGCGGGATAGCCGGGGCACTGATCGAGCTGCATGCAGATGTCGGAGCCGAGCTTCATGGCGATTGCCATGTTGTCCTCGGGCGTCCAGAACACGTGGCGGCCGTCGTAGTCATTGACGATAAAGCGCACGCCCTCGTCAGTGAGCTTGACGGCGTCGTTATGGCTAAACACCTGGAATCCGCCCGAGTCGGTGAGGATGGGGCCATGCCAGTTCATGAACTTATGCAGTCCGCCCAGCTCGGCGATGGTGTCCTCGCCGGGACGCATGGACAGGTGGTAGGTGTTGGCGAGCACAATCTGCGCACCGAGCTGCTTAACGGTCTCGGTGGGGATGCCCTTGACGTTTGCCTTGGTGCCCACGGGCATAAAGATCGGCGTCTCGATGTCGCCGTGCGGGGTGTGCAACACGCCGGCACGCGCGTGCGTCGTCGGGTCCTCGGCGATCAGGTCGAATTTAAAGAGGCTCTGGTCCATAAACTGGAACTCCTTGGTTGCGGTTCATACGCAGACCATTATACGAGCAACCAGCAAACCGCACCGACTCGACAGAAACTAGTGCATTAAATGACTACCCATGAGAGGCCTTCTACCAACAACACAAATGCCGATGTTATGGCACCGACAGACACTATGACCCAATCCGAGGGCACTAAAAAGATAGGAGCCCCCGCTCGTGACCGCGGGTCGGGGCTGCGA
>NZ_JAQLDQ010000032.1 GCF_028209395.1 Collinsella aerofaciens | reverse complement strand
GGCACCTGGTACTACGCGACGGGCTCCGGCGCCCTCGCCTCCGGCTGGCTCAACCTAAACGGTACGTGGTACTGGCTCGACCCCTCGACGCACGCCATGACCACGGGCGTTCAAACTATCGGATCATGTGAATACATATTTAATAGTACCGGCAAGATGATGGCTAATTGCTGGTCAAACGGTGATGGGTCTTGGATGTATCATTCGTCATCCAGCGGCGCAATTGACCTTAAAGGCATAATGACCGATTCGGGAATCCAGCTGATTGACGATGACGGTAATGCCAGAACGGGCTGGATTGAGAGTCAGGGTTCTCGATATTATTGTTCTGCTAATGGGGTAATTCTGACTGGATGGCAGCAAATTGCTGGGTCTTGGTATTACTTTAACTCGGATGGTCGAATGGCGACCGGCTGGCTTAACGATGGCGGTAACTGGTACTGGCTAGATTCCGCTTCTGGCATAATGAAAACGGGATGGCTTTCCCGTGGGGGCACATGGTATTACCTTGATGCCGCACGTGGGGGAGTAATGTTGAGCAACGGTTGGTATTGGATCGGCTCTACTGACTACAAGTTCAGTTCATCCGGCGCAATGGTTGGCGCTTGGGTCGATGTCCCGTGCTATTCGCAGTACCCGGAACTTCCTACTGGCTGTGAGTCGGTTGCCCTTACAAACTTGCTTAACTACTATGGTTTCGGTTTAGGTAAGACGATTATTGCGGATTACTATTTGCCCAAGGGAAGTAATGGCAATTTTGTTACCGCTTTTGATGGCAATCCAAGGCGTAGCAGCGGGGGTCTCATGGGATGCGTCGCACCTGCGATTACTATTGCTGGTAATATCTTTCTGCGTGCTGCTGGAAGTGGCAAGCAGGCAAAAGACGTCTCTTTCTCGTCAATTTCTTCCATTAAGAACAGGCTGACCTGTGGTCAACCTGTTGAGATGTGGAATACCGAATGGGGAAGTTGGCCAGGAGGCCGTTATGCTGCGCGTTGGTATAACGGGCATTCCTATGGTCTGTGGGGCGGTAATCATGCCGTAGTCCTTAAAGGCTATGATGACGAGCAGGGAATTGTCTATCTTTCGGATTCGATTAACGGCAATGTTACGCGAAATGCCCAAGTGTTCTTCGGCACGTGGCAACAGATGGATAGCCAGGCCGTGGTAATTGAATAGCTATGATGCTAAAAGGGGAGAGCTCGACGAGCTCTCCCCTTTTGCTACATTGTTAATCTAGCTACGCCGTCTTCTTACGTCCAAATAGTTCGTCCCAGTTACTGGCTGCCAAAACTGTTCCGCATACAATTACAACGCAGCAGATTACGGATGCCATGTCGGGAATTGTTCCAAGCAAGATCAGGCCAAAGACCACTGACCATGCCGAATAGGAGATATTCAGAGCCATCGCACGCGCTGCTCCGATTGCCGCAATGCCCTTGTAATAGAACAGATAGGATGCAGTTCCTGCGAGTCCGGCGAGTGCAATAATCAATGTGGGCATGCTTGGGATAGCGCCCAACGTGAAATGCCATGCTCCGAAGAGGGGGAGTACGAGCGCTCCATAAACAAGCGCACTTGTAGTTTCGCGGATTTGCAAAGCTGTTTCGTCATCAACGGCATCATCTTTCATTCCCCATGCGCACAGCACCGCTTCGGATCCCCATCCAATAACGGCAAGCACTGCGCCGAGTAAGCCGAGGGGGGCATTTGCAATCTCGCTCGATCCGGCCGATAGATAGCCCATCGTCATTACACCGCAAAGAGCAACGAGAAGGGAAAGAATCTGGCCTTTGCCCATTTTCTCCTTCAGCAGTACGAAGGAAAGGAATGCTCCGACTGCGGGATAGAAGGCGGAGATGATTGCCGTGTAGGCAGCTCCGATGTTATTAATTGCCAATACGTAGCCGGTCATTCCGATAGGTCCACCGAGTAGGGCGCCGGCGATGACGACCTTGCCTGAACGAGTTTTAAGTGCAGCGAGCGTGTCTTTTAGTCTGCCTCGGACTCCCATGTAGCCAAAGAGCCAAATTGCACAGAAGGCATCATGGAGAAAGGATCCCGCAATGGAGGCGCATGCAAGCGCTTCCGCCGATCCAATATAGGGCGCAAGCGCCAAGCCGATTCCAAGAATTACTGTATCAAGGCCCCAAAGAAGACCGCTAAAAAAGCCGAATTGCATCGTTACTCACCTTTCCGATAGATCTCCAGTGCCTTTTTGAGGTATTTGGCACCGTAATTGAAGTAGATATAGAGCCATTCGCCCACGAAGTCGCCTTCGGCTTCTTTCAGAAGAGACCAGAGGTACCAGCACCATCCTGCAAGGGCAATGTGCGCATAGTTATGCGCAATTTCGTTGTTTGTTGCCTTGCGCCCAAAATATGCATCAAGCGCGCGGTCGACTTCATCTTCGGAAAGCTCGCAGCAGACACTGCATGTTCCATAATCGTTTGCGTAATCGCTCATGCCAGCATATTCCCAGTCAATGAGATAGTACTTGTCGTTCTCATCGATAAGGAAATTGAGGTAAAAGAAGTCATTGTGGCAAAGGCATTTTGGTGCATTATCGGCCTGTACAAAGTGCTCCAATTCATCGATTTCGGCGGACATTTCCCTGTAGCCTGGAATGTCGATGGGACCTTTTTCCAGAAGAAGTGATTCGTAGCGCTTCGCTTCGAGGTAGAAGTCAAATTCGGTTTCAACATTTGCACCACTCTCGTGAAGCGAACGACACATCTGCATCATTCGATTCATTTGGGCAGGATCATGCGGGTCAGGCTGCTTTGCGTTGGGTACAAACTTCGAAATTTTCCAACCACGCTTTGGGTCCTCATGAATGAACGTGTCGTCAAGGCCGAGCTCCTTGGCCTTTTTAAGTGCGGCTACTTCTCCATTTCTGTTAATAAGCAGTTCGGTCCCGACTCCCGGATGGCGGTAAACGTACTCTCCGTCATTGGTTCTAAAGTGGCACGATAGATTCGTAAGACCTTGTTTAAGGGGATAAACGTCGTGAATCTCTGATTTGGAGCAGCCGAGCACTTGCTCGATGTTATCGAAAATATCGGAGTCAACGTTTTCGATAAAATGCGGATCAAAGGCACGCAGCTCATCAAGAGAATCGAATTCGTTGATCTCGCCCTCAGGATACTTCTTGATAACCATATCGAGCTCCTTGATGTGCTCGATATATAGATCTTCCCAAAGCTTGTCCGTTGTTTCGGGCTTGTTATATTCCGTTTCGAGAATCTGCTTAAATGCAAGCGAGAAGGCTTTATCAAAGTAGACATGTCCGAGCATATACCAAGCATCGGAACCGCCAATCGTAACATTGGTAATTCTGTCCATTGCTCCGGTTTGAATGCACCATTCTTTGGTGGCGCCTTCAGCATATTGAGCAGAATAAAATGCTTTCCAAACGTATGCTTCGAACGGATTGTTTAGAAGGTAATCATCGCTTGAGCAAATATAGGTGTTGCCAAGCCGCTCTTTTACGCACATAAGCGATGCGTGGTTATTTTTGGATGCATATTCGTTGTTGACGACAATCGAGACGCCGAACTTGCTTTCGAGATAGAAGAAATATTCTTTTTTATAGCCGACAACGACGGTGATATTGCTGATACCTGCGTCTTGCAGCTGCCTAATCTGTCGCTCAATGAGGATCTCACCACGTACTTTTAAAAGGCCTTTGGGCTTTTCATACGAAATGGGAGCAAAGCGGCTCGAAAGCCCCGCAGCCAATATCACTGCGTTTTCAACCTTATAGGGATGAAGCGCTTCGTAACCGCCGTCGGTTAGGCTGTCCGATTCGAGAAGCCCCTCATTCGTGAGCTCTTTATTCGCTGCGTTTACTGATCCAAGTGAAAGGCCGGTGCGCTCGGCAACTTCTCGCTGGCTGGCATATGGGTTCTTTAGGTATTCGTACAGAACTGTAAAGTTACGCTTGGTCAGTTCCACTGCAGGCCTCCAATTAAGATGTTCATTGCTTAGGAAAAGAATAGAATGATTGAACGATATGTTCAATCAATTGTATTTAGCTACATAGACTGAACAGAAAGTAGCGAAAATCAATCTCGAAAGGTGGATTAAAATAACGAAATAGGATATCTGGGAGGGTCGCTTATGTATCGATTCGAAAAGAAGGCCACGCTTGTTTGTGCTGCTGCGTCATTAATCACTGCTTGCTGCTTGCCCCTGAGTGCGAATGTCGCGTTTGCACAGGATTCCGTTGAGGCTCAGAGTATTGAGTCAAAAGCGGATTTTTCTTCTGTGGTTTCCGATGATTTGCAACCTGATAATTCTTCCGTCATAAAAGATGGCTGGCAACGAGACGAGTCGTCTGGAGTTTGGTATTACGGAAAAAACGGTAAACACCAAACTGGCTGGCTGCAAAGCGGGGGCTATTGGTATTGGCTTGATCCGGCCAATGATGGTGCAATGCAGACAGGTTATTTCAATGTGACCGATGCTGGCGGATCGACTGCTTCGTTTTATGCGAATGACGGCAATGCCGCAACGCCTTTTGGCGCGCTATATCAGAACTGCTGGCTACGTAACTCAGATGGAAATTGGTTTTATGCCAATGCTGGAGGCGATTTAGCTGCTGATTGGTTTTATCAAGACGGCACATGGTATTACCTGGATCCTGCCACCCATATAATGCAGGTTGGTTTTGTCGACCTCGGGAGCGGGAAATACTATTTAGATGCCACTGGTGCTATGAAAACCGGCTGGATTCTCGTTGACGGGAATTGGTACTGGGCATATCCATCGGGCGCACTTGCTTCGTCATGGCAGACGATAGGTGGGACTCGCTATTATTTTGACTCTCAGACGCTGGCTATGTTCAAAGGTCGTCACGAGATCGATGGAAGTACCTACATTTTTGGCGACTATGGCCTCGTAAATGGATGGTTCAAAGATGGAGTAGATTGGTATTACTGCTCTAATGGTATTGCGGTCACTGGCTGGCAACTCGTTAACGGAACCTGGTATTATCTCGATCCGGCTTCCGACGGCAAAATGTCTGTTGGGTATTTAGACCTTGGCAATGCAGCATATTATTTGAATTCGAATGGGACTATGGCTATTGGTTGGGCTCAGTCCGAGGACGGCTGGTATTTTGCCTCTGAATCTGGCGCGCTTATTTCTGGCTGGTATAAAGAGGGCGTGAGTTGGTATTACCTGGACCCTGCTAGCCATCTCATGAAAACGGGCTTATTTGAGGTGGGCGGCAACGATTGTTTCGCAAACCTGAGCGGTAGACTTGTGGTGTCAAGCTGGATTACCGTTAAAGACGGCGTAGAAAGATATGCCGATGGCAATGGATATCTTTGCAAAGATGTGATCCGCGAAAACGGTACTATCCTAAAAACAGCTGGAGCTGATGGCTGGCAGGTTGCGTCCGGTTGGGTTAATGTTGCAAATCAAAGGTTTTATGCTGAGCCGGGGACGGGCGTCATTCATCGTGGATGGCTGCAGATTGATGGCGATTGGTATTGGCTTGATGCCGATTCTGGTGCGATGAAAACTGGATGGGTTTTTACTGACGGTGCATGGTATTACCTAAACGCCGACGGAAAAATGGCAACTGGTTGGAAATGCCTCAATGGAACATGGTATTACCTTGACTCCAACGGCAGCATGCATGTTAGCTGGCTTAAAGATTCGGGTAAGTGGTATTGGCTAGACGGCAGCGGTGCTATGGCAACAGGCGCAAGAACCATCGATGGCGTGCGTCGAATTTTCTGGAGCGATGGCCAGTGCGACAAGGTTGGCTGGCAAAATCCTCCGCAGTATCCCCAGGTCAGCTCTTGGACTGTTCAGTTGCCTAGCTACTGCACTGGCTACTTTACCTATGTGACTCCTTCTCGCATTTCTGTCGAAGCGACGCGGGAAGATTGCGTGAATGCCTTTATTCAGCGTGCTTACGAATATATCGGTACGCAATATATTGAGCCTTGGTCTACCGCTCCCGGCGGGGCTGTTGATTGCTCTGGTTTTGTCTTGCAATGTCTTTATGCTACTGGCATGGATATGGGTGTTTACAACCCTTATAACCATCGCTGGGATCCAAGCCAAACCTACAATTCGATGAATTGGTATCGAAGCAACATCTTTATGCCCGTGAGCACCAGCTCGATTCAGCGTGGCGATGTGATTTATTATCGCGGGCATATCGCAATCGCACTTGGCGGCGGTATGATGATTGACTCCTGGCCTCATCAGGGTGTCGGTATTCATCCCGTCAGCGCTAGGGGAAATGTGATCGGCGCAGCCCGTCCGTTTATCTAATTGATTCCTTGTAAGACAGTCGGTACCGGTTGGGGGCCTGAAATGAATGCTCGGATTGATCATCGAATTTGCTGGCGAGCAATCGGCTTGGTGCTACTATCCGCCTCGCTCTCGGTTTTCGCCCCCGCGTTTTCTTGCACTGCTTATGCCGTGGAAGAGGGGGCGGATAACGATATCGTAGAGCGCGACTCGACGGAAGGGTCGGGTGCTTTTGTCGGCGGCGGTCTCGCTCAAGATTCCAACGATTATGCTGGCAAAACAGCGGAAGATTCGAATCCACAGGTTGTCGAAAGCCAAGACTCGTCGACGACGGAAAAACTATCTGGATGGCAATGGGACGGTTTGTCCTGGTATTACTATCTTGACGACTGCCGTTTGACCGGAATGCAGAATGTTGACGGCTCGTTGTTTTATTTGGACCCCGCTCGTGACGGCGCGATGAGTTGCGGCTGGATTTTTACTGACAATAAGTGGTATTACGCGAGTCCATCAGGCGCTTTGGCAAATGGTTGGCAGCTTATCGGAGGCCAATGGTACTGGTTTGACTCCCTTGACGGCTGTTCCATGGTTACTGGGCGACGTGTTATCGATGGGCATCCTTATCTTCTTGGAACCTATGGACTGATTAATGGATGGTGTCTTGATAACGGTTTATGGTATTGGGGTAGCAATGGTGAAGTCTTAACCGGTTGGCTTCAAACTGGCAATAACTGGTATTGGCTTGATCCCGCCAATGATGGTGCTATGTCTAGGGGAATCGTTTCCGTTGGCTCATCACGTTATTATTTATCGGATTCCGGTGCAATGGCTGTTGGTTGGGCGTTTGATGGTACGGACTGGTATTACGCAGACGGTTCCGGCGCACTTGCGTCGGGCTGGCGTTCGGTGAACGGCGCTTGGTATTGGCTCGATATCGCAAATGACAATAGAATGGTTACCGGCTTTTTTTCCATCGGATCGAATCGGTATCATTTTTCTTCAACGGGAGCGCTGTCACTCGGCTGGTTTATGAGCGATGGAGACTGGTATTACGCTGAGCCATCTAATGCATCGGGTATTGTAAAGACGGGTTGGCTGAAGGACGGTAGCCAATACTATTATCTTGATCCTGCCGTCGACGGCAAAATGCTGCTCGGGCATTTTTCTGTAAATGGGAAAAGCTATTATGCAAAAGGCTCAGGCGCTGTTGCTTGTCGTGAATGGGTAGATGTCCAGGACTCGGTTCAGGATGGTCCGTCTAAGGCTTTTGCTGGTTCTGACTGCTCGTTGTGCGGAACATTGCGCAATGGGAAGTTATTTACTTCAAACGGCGATGGCGAATTGGTCGAAGCGCGCGGTTTCGTGACGCTTGGTGGCTGCATTTTCTATGCTGATCCGACTAATGGCTCCTTGAGCGTCGGCTGGCAGAACGTTAACGGAAAATGGTACTTCTTTGATGAGACCGCTGGCTATGCACGATCTGGCTGGCTGAGCAAGGATGGCTCCTGGTCCTATTTAGATCCATCTACTTACGTTATGAAAACCGGTTGGGTTGCCGTTAACGGATATTGGTATTACTTGAATTCGTCTGGTTATATGCAGACGGGATGGCTCAATTTGGGCGGCACCTGGTATTGGCTTGATGCTAGTGGGGCTATGGCTACTGGCTGGCGCGTTGTGGACGGATCCTGGAATTACTTCATGGCTAACGGCGCGTGGGTGTCAGACTATATGGACGCTAAAGCTCAAAGTTATTCAAGCAATACAAATTGGCTGATACTTGTCGATACGTCGCGTTGTATCACGAGCATCTACACTGGGTCATGGAATAATTGGTCCTTAAACCGTCGATATGTATGTTCGACGGGAAAAGCCAGTACGCCAACTGTGATAGGGGAGTACCAAGTCTACGGAAAGGGATACTCCTTTGGGCATGGATATACTTGCTATTACTACACACAGTTCTACGGTGATTATCTATTCCATTCTTCGCCCTACTACGTCAACAGTAACCGGGTGATGGATCCCACGATGGGCGTTCCATCCTCTGCAGGATGTGTGCGCCTTGAGATCCAGAACGCAAAATGGATTTACGATAACATACCTTATGGAACAAAGGTTGTTTCCTATTGATATTGGACAAGTGTCTTTAAAGGTGGGAGAAAGACACTGATTCTTAAGGGACTCTTTTCCAATTGAGGTGCTTTGATTTGGCAAGCGGTTTCATGAGAAGGCAGTCATAAACTGTATGCACTTCCGGTGCGCAGGATTTTAATTCTCTACGAGCTTCCTTTTCAGATTATTTTGAAAAGCCAACCATCTCGCTCCCTCTAGGGGGGCGAGATGTCGGTGTTGGTGTTAAAAATTACGGGAGCACCATTCAATTTGCCGCCATGTATTATCTAAAGGCCGAGCCTTCTCCTGTCTTTTTTGAGCGTAATAAACAACACCTTAAATCTCTAATGATTGCTTTGCTAATCTTGAAAACATGACTTTGGGAGGATTTTTGGAAATAGAAAAGGGAAATGGTACAGGCGTATGCGTACTTCTTTCAGCATATAAACCTGATCTTAAGTTTTTCGCCGCTCAACTTGATTCGATTGATGAACAAACGTTTCCGGTTACGCTTTTGGTCAGAAATGACTGCCCCGAATCGGCCTCTTTAGAGGGGTTTATCCAAGAGCATATAAAGAAAAACGCCTATCGTTATTATCATGGCGATAAAAATCTCGGTTATGTCAAATCGTTCGAGGCACTACTCTCTTTGGCAGAAGGGGATTACGTAGTATTTTGCGATCAAGATGATATTTGGGAGCCTAACAGAGTTCAAGTTTCGCTCAACCATATGCTAGAAGAAGGCTCAATTCTTGATGTTTGCGATAGATCGGTAATCGACGAAAACGGAAACATGCTGGTAGAGAGCTACAGAAAAGCTCATCCAAATTCGCCTGAAGTAAATTGGTGCTCCGGAGAGGATATTACTATTCAGGCTGCAAGTGTATGCTACGGCATTGGTATGGCTCTCATGCTAGATGCGAGTGCTGCTAAGTCGATGATTCCCTTTCCGGAATCCACTGCACATGATTTGTGGTTGACATTGGGCTGCAGCGAACTGGGGAAGTGCAGTTTTACAACGACTCCCTTGGTTAAGTATCGTCGACATGGCGGGAATGAAACTGGATTCCTTGCGGGTGTTGCTTCAAAAGATGATTGGTATTTAACAAGAGTTAAAAACAGGGTTGATACAGCTAAGCAATTTGCCGAAAGATTTCCTGATTCACCGCACCTAAAGGAAATAATGGGGTTCGCCGATGCAAGAGAGCGACGCTCCATAATTGGCTTGCTTAAATATCGACGAGCTTGCCCGTCCATTGCTAAAGCTGAAATCGTTATGCGACTTGTACCGAATTGGCTGTTTCTTTTGATTTTAAACATGATTAAAGAAGCAAAATAGCTTCGTATCCGAATCGCGACTTGTTCAGAAGGGCGCTTATATTTGTGGAAGCCACAGAGAAGACTCTTTCGATTAAACACAATATGTTCTGGAATACCGTTGGCTCGTTGACGAATTTAGGCTGTCAATGGCTAATCACTATATTGGTCGTTCGACTGTCTGATGGATATAGTGCTGCTGGAATTTATTCCCTTGCTATGTCTATTTTCAACATGTTTTCTCAATTGGCCCAATACAGGATGTACACGGTACAAATTGCAGATGTTGAAAGGAAAAACTCTGCTGGTGAATACCTGACTTTTCGTTTCTTTACTACGTTTATGGCGTTTGCAATGTTGGCCGTCTATTCCATTGCGACGTGTCGTATTGATACGGTGCCTGCTGTTCTTTTGTATGCTCTCTATAAAACCGCCGGCTTAGTTATTGATGTCATGCATGCCAATGATCAGGTTGGCCATAGGATGGACTATATTGGGAAATCCCTCATAATGCAGGGCATTGGTTCTCTCCTTTCGTTCATTGTTGTCTTTGGGCTGTTAAATAGCCTCGAAGGTGCATTGTTGCTAATGACGGTAGTGACTATAGGTATCGGTGTTATTTACGATTATCCGAGATCAAATCGAATCTCTGCAATCAAACTTGGAATTACCCAAGCGAAGGTCAGAGCTTTCCTATGTGGCTGTTTGCCCATCGTTCTGGGCGGCATTGCTGCTTCTGCGGCGCCGAATATTCCAAGGCAGTATTTATCTTATACATTCGGAGATTCTGCTCTAGGCATTTATGCATCAGTTGCTGCTCCCGTGGCAATTATCCAAATGGGTGCGACGTATATCTATAATCCTTTATTAGGTTATTTAGTAGAGCGTTACTATTCTAGGGAAAAGTCCTTTTTTACGCTTATAGGTAAAATACTTGCCGGTATTTTATTTGTCGGCGTCATATCAGCAGTTGCGCTTTTCTTTTTCGGCAAATTATTGCTGTCTTTGTTTTATGGCGCTGGAATAGCCAAACATTCTGATCTCCTTCAGCCTATGTTGGCTTGTGCCTTTTTGACTGGCATTGCTTGGTTTGTCAACGATTTGCTGGTTTCTCTTGATAACTACCGAGGGGTATTTGTTGGCAGCATATTGTCCTTAATCAGTGCTGTTGCTGTCATGGCTCCCGCGCAAGTGTTGTTTGGCTTAAATGGCCCTACTGTAACGGCGCTTATATCCAATGCTATTTGCCTTATTTATCAGTCTTTTGTTTTGGGGAAACAGACGCAAGAATGGTTTGGGGAAAAGAGATAGGCCGATGATGTCTAAAGCTCACGCGCTATTAAAGCTTCAAAACACTGAATTGGATATCCTTCAGGTTGTCGCTGCATTCTGCTCTAAGCACGGCATCAGGTGGTGGCTTGATGGCGGAACATGTTTAGGAGCAATGCGTCATAGGGGGTTTATCCCTTGGGATGATGATATAGATATCGGAATGATGCGTTCAGACTATGACCGCTTTTGCTCTTTAGCCGAGGATGGTTTACCGGAAGGATATTCGCTCCATACATCGCGGAATACTATTGGCTATGCTGCGATGTTTGCTAAGGTGTATCGCGATGAAACTCGCTTCGAGAATCAGGAGGCTCGAGAGGCTTCCAGTTCGATGGGTATTTTTGTCGACATCTTTCCATATGACCAGCTCTATACAGATAAACGCCTTCGTGCAAAACAAGTCCGAACTGCATCAATTGCACAGAAAAGAGCTTATTTATATCACTCTTCTTCCATTGTTGTCCCTCATAAAGGGTTCCTTGGACAACTCGAGCAAATTGGTTGTTCTGCTATACACGTAGTGGAACGACTGGTTTCTCGAGGCGCATGCTCTTACCAGGATTTGTTCGACTCCTGTATTGCCGACTCAAATACGGGTGAGGTCTCTGATTATTGTCTGACGTTAAGCTGGCCGAATATGGCGCCAGTGCCTATTTCAGAGATTTTCCCTCTGAGCAGTGCGGTTTTCGAAGGCAGTGAATTCCCCGTTCCTCGTATGACGGATAAATATCTTACAACGATGTATGGCGAATGGAAGAAAATTCCGGAGCCGGAAAATCGACATACCCATCTTCCTCTTCTGCTTGACTTTGGGGATGGTGAAGTCTGGACTGCGCAGAATTAAGGATATGAAATCTTTACCAGATGAGGTTATGTAATGAGTTCTTCTATTTGTATTTTCACCCATCATTATCACCCGCAACTTAGTGGAATTGGCAATTTTGTCGATGGTCTCGCTCATGCCCTAGCTGCCCGCGGCGACAGGGTGGTTATCGTTACTAATGATTCAATGCGCGTAGGAGTCGGTCATTCAGTCGAAAACGGTCTCGAGATAATTCGGCTTCCATGTATTTCATTGCTTGATGGAAGGCTTCCTCTTCCCAAAAAAACCGGCGATTATTACCGGCTCCTGCAAAGCCTTGATGATTATGAGTGGGACGGCGTACTTATCAACACGAGGCTTTTCCCCCTCTCACTCGAAGGGCTGAAGTTTGCTGTGGACCATAACACTAGGGCCGTCGTTCTCGACCATGGTTCAGCGTATCTTTCTTTCAATCAGCCATTCCTTGATTATTTTGTGCGCCGATATGAGGATTGGATTACTGATCGCGTAAAGACGTTTGAACCTGATTTCTATGGGATTTCTTCTAAAAGCGTTGAATGGCTTCAGCATTTTAATATCGGTGCAAAGGGCGTAATATCGAACTCAATCAATGCTTCAATTTATAGGAGCATCTCTTCGGGTAGAGATTTCCGATCAGAATTAGGTGTCCCTCAATCATCTTTAGTTGTGGCTTTTGTTGGGCGGTTTATTCCTGAAAAGGGAATTTATTCAATTATTGAGGCAGCTCGCGCAAAGGATATTACCAAGCGTGATATTTGTTTTGTTCTTGCAGGGGATGGTCCGCTGGCCAATGAAGTCAAGGAAGCCTGTTCGTCGAACTTGTTTTGGCTTGGGAGATGTAGCGCAGAGGACATTTCCTCCTTACTTCAGCAAGCAGATGTGCTTTGTCTTCCAACTCGGTCCGAAGGCTTTTCGACGGTACTTCTTGAGGCTTCAGCTTGCGGAACGCCTGCTGTGGTAACAGATGTGGGAGGCGCGCACGAGCTTATTCCAGATGATAGCTACGGCACGATAATTCAGTCCATGTCATCTGATGAGGTGGTTTCGGCATTATGCAGGCTTTTTGATGATCGAAAGCTGCTTTCTCTACAGTCTCGAAACTCTAGGGCCCTTGTTGAAAATCGATATAGCTGGGACGCCACTGCTATAGATGTCGAGAAGGCGTTTTGTATTTGCTAAGTGATACTTGGCTGGCTTTTACTTAGCTTTTGAGTGAAGTTGGATCTAAGACCCGAATTTGTTATTGTCGACTTATCCTATTCGATTTTGTCTTTAGTTGGAGATGCACGTTTTGAATAATCCTGCAATTAAGAAAAGCGAGTACGCGCTTGCCATCTTTGGGCTGGGACTTCTTTTGTTAGCTGTCGCGACATCATTGCACTATAAGAATTTAAATCTATTCATTCTTGAACTCTTTTGCGATGTCGTTGCTGTTGCGTGCTTATATTTGCAACCGAAATCACAGTCGAGCGGTGATGCTATTCGTCAGATAACCGTTCTCGTCGCGTCCAGTATCCTCAGCAGCTTTCTGCTAGTTTTCATCATATTGGCTGGCGCGAAGACGTTTGGCCCCTTCGGTCTTGGTGCATGGAATATCTCAGGTCTGGTTATATGCTTTCATTTAGTTTTAGCGTTCCAGGGAATTGAGCTTTGCTATGGCCTGATGAAGAGCTTCGTAACCTCGGTTAAGAAAACTGATGCTAAGAAGTGTTTCTTTTATTTGGCGGTTTTTGTTGGCTTTGCTGTTTTAATCGCTTTTATTGGCATTCCGCTCGATAAGTCAAAGACGGTGTTGTTCGCGTCTGCTTTGCCCATTACGGTTTTGATCGGATTGATTGCTATTAATGGGGGCATTTCTTATCTGAAGCCCGAACTGTTCGCTTTCGCATGCATTGTCTCAATTGGTCTATCCGTAATTATTTGCTTTCCCGTTACAAATTTTTTGACATGGGATGATGAGGTCCACTATGGAAATGCAAACAGTTTTTCCTACCTCACAAATGCTGAAATAACAAATTCTGACCGAATGATAGTCGAGCAGTTTTATATGGGGGACGGCTTTAGTTTGGATGCAGCTTTGGGTAAGTACCCAATAGATGAAACAAGAGAGTTTAACCGTGGCTCTGTTGAGCAATTGGTCAGAGAGGCTGATAAAAATGATTTAGCTGAAGGTATCGAACGTTTTAATTGTTTTGATAGTGTGGCTCTTTCTAAAATTGCCTATATTCCTTCATCTATCGGCCTTTGTTTGGGTCGCTTGCTTCATCTCCCATTCTCTATCAAATTTGCATTGGGTAAAATTTTTAATTTGTTTGCGTATGCAGTTATCTGCGGAATCGCAATTCGTATAGCCCCTTGCAGAAAATGTCTTTTCACTTGTATTGCGTTGTTCCCGTCTGCTGTGTTAATGGCAGCCAGTTACTCGTATGATCCCTGTGTGATATCGTTCAGTTTGCTAGGAACAGCTCTTTTGTTGAAGATGCTTATTTCTGAAGAGGATATTTCTGCTAAAACGTTCTTCGCATTTCTACTATCTTTTGCAATCGGGTTTGCAGCTAAAGCGATTTATTTTCCCTTATTTGGACTTGCGCTTTTAATTCCTGCAAATAAATATGTTTCAAGCAAGCAAAGACGTATCTTGATTGGTACTGCTCTATTCGTTTGTGCCATTATGATCCTATCTTTCTTGACGCCATATTTCTCATCTGTCGTAAATAATATTTCTGATGCACGTGGTGGCTCCGAAGTCTCTACGGCTGGTCAAACGACGGGAGTGCTTGCAAATCCAGTTGGAACTATAGCTGTAATCTCGAATTTCGTTTTTGGATCGATGCTGACCCCGGCGTTTCTCAATTCAATATCAACGAATATGGCTTATCTTGGGGACGTGTCTAATCTGTTCCCATGGCTTTCGTATCTCCCCATCATGCTGTTTGAAGCTATTTGCATTATTGATAATGAAAAAGATACTAAAATAAAGCTTAGCCGTTGCGGAATTGTTTGGACTCTATTCCTGGTTCTTGCTACTTGCCACCTAGTTGCTTTGGCTCTATACATCGCTTTTACAGGAGTTGGAAGCCAGACAGTTGCGGGTGTCCAAGCGCGATATCTCATACCTTTGATAATACCTTTTGCCTGTCTATTGCTCAGGTTCCCTATTTACTGCGATGAGGAGGTGAAGGCTAAAGTTACAGCCTTTATGCTCGGGGCTCCATTTGCGCTGCTGTATTTTGTGATGTTCGAGCTTCTGTATATCCGTTTTTTCTAAATTAGCGATATAGGTCATGGTTATAGTAGGAGTGGGCAATTAGTTGGATTCGATTGGATCGAATGGGACGGCGTTGAGGGTTCGCTCAGGACATGCGCCCCGTATTTGAGGCAGAACTGCAAGGGGTCCTTTTCCTGCGGTGATGGATGGGGACTCCATGTGTGCCCTAGTTGAGCAAGCTAAATATCTAAGCTTGAGATGTAACTTCCTAATGGTTAGACAGGATACAGTAAACTTAAGTCTGAGTTAAGCTATGCGTTGGACTGTAAGAGTCGCAAATTCTTTGGGCGTCGCTAAGAGCCAACTGTTTTTGGAATGGATGAATCTCGATTGTCTTTTACTTCAACGACATGTTCAAAAGGACATCTGCGTGTTCTCGTAATAATTCCTGCCTATAACGAACAGGAGTGCATTCTCAATACCGTTGCAGCTATAAAAGCTGCGGGTTATGACTATGTCGTAATCAACGACGGCTCACAAGATACAACGCTTGAGCTTTGTCGAGAGCATGGTATCAACATATTGGATTTGCCGCAGAACCTTGGTATCGGTGGAGCGGTCCAAGCGGGCCATAAATATGCCCAGAGATTTGGCTATGATATCGACATTCAGGTTGACGGCGATGGCCAACATGATCCTTCTTATATTCCTGAGCTTGTAAAGCTGATTGAGAGCGGTGCGAGTTTGGCGATAGGCTCTCGATTTCTGGTTGAGACTGATGGTTTTCAATCAACTTTTATGCGTCGTGTTGGAATCAGGTGGCTTTCATTTTTGCTCGAGTTGCTTACGGGTAAGGTGGTCACCGATCCCACTTCTGGCTTTAGGGCCTGCAATAAAGATGCTATCGACCTGTTCTGCAAGAGTTATCCTGATGACTACCCGGAGCCAGAGTCGATTGCTTTGGCTATGAAGCTTGGTCTTCCCGTTATGGAAGCGCCTGTAAAGATGAATGAGCGCCAAGGTGGACGTTCATCTATCGGGGGCTTCTCTTCCGTCTACTATATGGTCAAGGTTACGTTAGCCATTATCCTTGTGTGCTGGGTTCATAGGGGAGACAAATAATGAATCTTATTTTGAGGATTGGTGCGGCCCTCTTTTTCGGCGGATTCCTCGTCTATGTTTTACGTCTCGTGTCCAACGGAAAGATGCTTCTTAAGTACTCTTTGCTGTGGATTTTGATGTGTATGGCGGCCTTGATCTGTGATTTATGTCCTCAGATTATTTATAGTTGCTCAACAGCTATTGGGTTTGTCAACCCGGCCAATTTCCTTTTTTTGGGTGCAATCGTGCTGTTGCTTGCAATCTCTCTGTCTCTTAGCGTTGCCGCGAGTCGTCATGTTTTGGCGATCAAAAACCTTACTCATAGGATTGCCCTGCTCGAAAAAGAGCTTGAGAAAAGGTCTGATCATGAATGAGCTCAATACATGGTTTGATTCAGTTCCTTCGGCTATCCCTCATTAGGGCTCCTAAGTTTGTGTGTTAGCGTCGGATTATTTTAGCCAAATATAGTCGGCCGAGATTGACCAATCCCGGCCGACCCATTTTAGCCAACA
>NZ_JAQLDQ010000031.1 GCF_028209395.1 Collinsella aerofaciens | reverse complement strand
AGCAAGAAGGCGGAGGGCTAGAGCAAGGCGGGGCCGAGGCCGCCTCGATCAATTTGCGAAAGAATCTTGACGGTACCCGGTCTAGTACTCCTTGACCGGATGTTTCTCGCCGAAACCACCGTCGATGCCGAAGCGGCACAGCCTGTCGATGGCACGAAGATGCTCGTCGATGGCGGTTGCGATCTGGGTGTCGACCTCGCTGTCGTGGTCGTTGAGACCGCGGACCGCCTCGTCGGTGGCCATGAAGGCCTTGATGGCCCGATTGAACTGAGCCTTGAAAGCATCGACCTTCTCAACAGCGGCGGCTCGTTGTGCCATCTCGTGCTCGAGCCGTTGAACGATTTCCTGCGTGTCGCTCATGCTATTCCTTTCCTCGCGGGCATTTTATTTACTGTATCGCACCGCGCGGACACGATTCTCACCTAAGGTATGGCAGCGGCGTATGTTCACAAACCAGCAGGTAAACGGCTCAACAGGATTCGATTTACGAGGCGATTAGACCAAGGTTGGCGCGGATGCCATGACCCACGGCAGCGCCGATTCCGGGAAGGCACGCCGGGGCTATGCCGACCTGAGTATCCTCTCGGCTTTTTCGATCGCGGCCGAGCGCAGGAACTCCGACTTCCGCATCCCGCACGCGGCGGCCGCCCTTTCGATGAGGTCGGCGCCCGTCTTTGGGCACTTGAAAGACAGGTTGGCGTTGGCCTCCACCTCGGAAAGCCTGGGGCGGCCAACGCGGAAGTTCACCAGGCTCCCCTCCCAGGAGCCGGATTCGTATTCCGCGCACTCGCGCTCGATGTCCTCGTCCGTGATCGCAGATCCGTTTGCAAGCCTGTACTCCATCAGTAACCTCTCCTTCTCGCGTTCTCGATCTCCCTCAGCGTCTTCTTGCTCGGCGGCGTCATGGCGTGGTAGACGAGCCACGCGCCGTCGGCCAGGAGGACCCCAACCATCTCAATGTACCGGCCATGCAGGTCGTAGCCCGTCCGCATCTCGCGCTCCCCGGGGATGCGAACGGCCGCGAAGCAGTAGCTCTCCCACGCCGCCTCGACATCACCGTCATCTAGCTCGGGGTGCCGCTCGTGAACTCTCTGGTGTATCCGGACCATGAGCCTCCAATCTTTACGATAATATTCTACTACTATTTGGTAGTAGAATATTAGGCATTCCAACATATTCCATTGGCCTTTCGTCCCAAAACGTATGCTGAACGGCACCTGCAAATCGAGCGATCGAGACCGTGCAAATCGAGTGCCAAAACCCAGTGTCAAAACCTCGCCTTTGATTCCCATGGGAAAATCAAACTACGAGGCAGGAGGCTAAAAATGACACGATATGGATATGCCCGCGTGAGCACAAAGGACCAGAAGCTCGACCGCCAAATCGAGGCGTTGGTCAACGCTGGCGTGGCCTATGAGCGCATCTTCAAAGACAAGGAGACTGGCGCACGCGAGGGCGACCGCACGCAACAGAAAAAGTTGTTCAAAAAGATGAAGCGCGGCGATGAGGTAGTGGTCGAGTCCTGGGAGCGCCTGACCAGATCGACGAGGCAGCTGCTGAACTATGACCTGATGTTCAGGAACTTAGGAGTGAAGCTCATATCACTGAAGCAGCCCGTTGACCTCGATACTGCATTCGGCCGTTTCGTGCTGGGCACCCATGCCTGCACCGCCGAGCTCGAGCGCGACCTGATCAAGCAGCGCCAGGCCGAGGGTATCGCCGTCAAACGGAGCCGCGGTGGCAACGTCGGGGGCCGCCCGCGCATCGCGGACGTCAAGGCCGACGCTGCCGTGAAGCTCTACCTCGCCCGTGAGACGCCAATTCCCGACATCTGCGCCGCAACAGGTATCTCGAAATCGACCCTGTACCGCGTGCTCCGCGAGCGCGGGTTAGTGGGCGTCAGAAGATAAATCTGAGTGCGCTACTATATAAGAGTGCGGTATTTCTCCAACTGAAACCCTGCGTGAACGCATGACTTGAGACGCCTTTTTAGAACTCACCGATCGCAGGACGAACACAACTCAACAGCGGCCGCGTATTTGTTCCCAGCCGTACGGCGTGGCGGAGCCATGCCCGTTGTTGATTGGAGTGCCGCATCATGGCCGAAAACCAAGTCCAGTCCGAAAAGAAAATGACCAGTCTGAATGTCTCATCGGAGACCCGTGACGCCATAAAGGACATCAGCACGAGCCTTGGCCTCTCGCAGGCCGATACCGTCGCCCGCTTGGTCGACGGCTACCACCCTAACGCCACTCTCGGCGTGAAGGCTGCGCTCGACGCATCGGCCGTCCTCGATGAGGCAGTCGAGCGGGTCAAGCGCATCATCGTGGGCGCTGCCGAAGCTGCCGCGATGGAGGCTCGTGCTGCCCGCGAGGACGCCGACGCCGCCAAGAAAAGTGCAACGGAACAGATTCAGAGCATCAAATCTAATTGCGTCGAGCAGGTCGCCGCCATCAAAGAGAAATTCGAGCTGGATACTGCGAGCTTGGAGATTGAGAACGATGAGCTCCACGCCACCGTCGCCGATTACCTCTCGCAGCTCAAGAAGCTCGATTCCGAGAACAATCAGCTCTTGGCAGAATCAGCCGCAAAAGACGATCGAATTGAAAGCATGAGGGGCGCGGTCGACGCCGCGGCCAAGGCTCAGGCCGATCTCAACGTCTCCCTCCTCGCCCAGCGTGACCTGATGGCCGAGGTCGCCGCCCTCAAGGACCGCCTCGCGGCCTCCGAGCAGCGGGCGGCCGTAGCCGAGGCCAAGGTCGAGGTCATGACCCAGACGAGGGGCGAGTAGGATGTCCACCTCGAAGATGTCGCATCGTACGGCCGTTGCTGTGGGGTTGATCGTTCTTCTTGCCGTAGCGATTGTCTGGACGGTCGCGGACGGCGCTGGAGCCGACTCGACCACTATCGGCGCCGTTCTGGCGCACCAGGATACCGCGTGGGTATCGGTCGGCGTAATTGCCGTTATTGTTGTCGCCGTGCTTGAACTGGTGGGTTGAAAGCATACGTGATCAACGAACAAGAGCAATAGATCAATCAAGTATTCGGTTTGGAGCAAATCATGAAAAGGCGCGTTAGCAAAAATAGCATCAGCCTGGCTCGAACTCTCGGCGTCGCCGGTCTTTTGGCGGTTGTCCTGGTTACGACCTCTGGATGCAGCAAGGCAGACGATCACCAGACGGCAGTTCAGGTCGCCGATTCTGACAACGCGCAGGAAGAGGGCGCGGTTTGCGGCAAGATGGAGTATTCAATCACCGGCGTCGAGGTACATGATTCGGCGGATGACGATGGCGGGAAGGTCGCCGTTGTTCGCTGGCACGCCATCAACAACCGAACCGCAGATTCCTTTGCCACTGGAAGCTACATTACGGCCTATCAGAATAAGCAGATGCTTCATGGCGGTCTTGCCGCCGATTTGCAGGAAGATTCCTTCTCTTCGCAAGGGCTTGCGCCGGGAGGCGAATGCGACGGTGTGTCGATTTTCGAACTCAATGACATGTCCCCCGTTGAAATTAAGATCAACGGCACGAGCGCTGGATCGAACTCTCTCGACCAGACCTTTGAATTGGAATAGGCCTCATAGCATCTAATTTTCTAGAAACCTTCTAGAGCATTTCTAGGAGGTTTCTAGAACCGAGCGCGGCATCTTCGATCGACACGATGTCTTGGTAGATTAGGCGGTGCTTGGCGTCGCACCATTTGTCGTCGTGGTAGTGGCCGAAGAACCAGGCGCGGTAGCCGAGCTGACCGTCGAGCTCGGCAAGGAATCGCTGAAGTCGGTCGCCCCGATACTCGCGCCCGCGCTCGCGACACAGCTTCTCCGCCAGGGCGGCAGGGGCCTCGTGAGTCACAACGTAGTCGACCTTCCAGCCCACGCGGTCGAGCGAGGAGCGGCAGTGCTCCGTCTCTTCCTCGCTCGGCATCTCCTCGGGCCACCAGCTCCTCCCCTCCTTGCGATACTGCCTGTCGTTGCTCGCGGCGCCGCCCATGGCAAGGACTGTGAGCCCGTCGATATCGAACACCTCCCCACGCATCAGGTGCAGCACGCGCGGTCGCACCTCATGGACGAGCCCATCGTTCCACTCCCGTACCGGCAGATTGGCCAAGGCGTGATGGTTCTCATGGTTGCCGTCTACGAAACACGTGGTCCATGGCTTTGACTCAAACCAATCGAGCCAATACCTCTCAGCATTCGAGCCGTCCCAGACAAAGCCGAAGTCGCCGGCCACGATCACCACGTCATCGCGCGTCAGTGTGCGCCCCAGCGGCCAGTTCTTGAAGGCAAACCGGCTGGACCCGTACTCGGCCCTGCCGTGCACGTCGCCTGTCACATAGATAGCCATCAGTACGCACCCCACGGCAGGAGTTTCTCCCCGAGCCTCACGATCCGGTCATACAGCACCGTGTGCCGTTCGTCCGGGTTGCCGTCTCGGTGAAAATGGCCGTAATACCAGTGTTTATAGTCCAGGCGGTCCTCGAGCTCGTCGAGGAATCCGGTCAGCCGGTCCACATCGGGGCGTTCCCAGCCTGGGTCCGGGTAGAGCGTCGGCGAGAGCATGCGCGTGGCGCAGGTATGGGTGATGACGCTGTCGACCTTCCAGCCGACCTCGTCGAGCTTTGCCCGCGCGGCACCGAAATCGCGATCGTCCGGGAGCTCCTGAGGCCACCAGCTGGAATACGGCACGCGGTATTCCCTGTCCACGCTCGTGGCACCGCCCATGGTGAAGATTGTCGAACCGTCGAGCTCGAAGACCTCGCCGCGCGTCAGGCGCCGAATGGGCGAGGTGTCCGACAGGCGCTGCGTCAGCCCGCCATGCCACGGCTCCATGGGGCGCTCCTCCCAGTGGTCGAAGCGCTCGTGGTTGCCGTCGACGAACAGTGCCGTGTAGGGGCGCGACTCCAGCCAGGCGATGTCGGCGCATTCCTCGGCAGAAAAGTCCCACGGAAAGCCAAAGTCACCGGCAACGATGAGATAGTCGTCGCTGGTAAGACTATCGCCAAGCTCCCAGTCGCGGAGCTTTTGCATGTCGAGCCCACCGTGGATGTCGCCCGTCACATAGACCGTCATCGGATCACCTCTTCCCTCTTGTACGCCGCCAGCTCGCGCTCGACCTGCCTGTCGCCGGTCTCGTTGACCCACCAGGGCCATTTCACCCGGCCGCACGGCTCGCCGACTCCGGCGAACCATTCCCTCAGCTCGTCGAGGCTCACCGGGGAGTGCCCGTTGGCATCGCAACCGACGTCGTAGCGCAGAAGGCCCTGCTTGCGGTTGAACTCGTTGTACGCGCCGCCGCTGCTGTGGATGTGCCCGTGGAGGTGCCACGATCCATGGCTCATGCCCTGCCAGTCGGCCATGGGGTAATGGCTCAGGACGATCTTCTGCCCGTCGATCTTGAGCACGCAGATCGGCGGCTCCACGGTGAAGGCGCCAGCGACCGCCGGCTGGGTCCAGTCCTTGTCGTGGTTTCCCGGGACGAGGTGGATGCGCCTGCAGGCGATCCGCTTGCGCAGCCCGTAGGCGTCCTGGGCGGTCATCTTGAATGAGAAATCCCCCAGGATGTAGAGCTCGTCGTCCACGGCAACCTTGCCGTTGATGTTGTCGACGATGGCGTCGTTCATCTGCCAAATCGTCTCCCACGGGCGGTCGGTGAACTTCAGCACGTTCTCATGCCCGAAATGGGTATCGCTAGTAAACCAGATCATTCCATTGTCTCCCTGTCGCTAAAAACCGTTCTCCTTTGCGCAGTTGAGGAGACGTATTTTGAGCGACATGAGGCGTTCGAACCTCATGTTCTGTGCTCCAATCTGCCGGATTGTTCCAGCTAAAACTTTAAAACCTCGTGCGGATAGAAAACCTTGTCCCGTTTGTGGGGTCATAGTATAGGCGCTGTTAGAACTAATAGCCAAAATCCGTTGCCAACTGGCCGCTATTAGCAACTATTAGGCCTTTTGGACAGCCGAGCTGACTAATAGCCGCTATTTGTTGGGCTGTTTTGCAACCACGAGCGCCACGAGCGCTGCCGTGGATTCTTGATACGGCGCATCGACAACAGCAATGTCAAGCGGGTAGAATGGTGCCGACGGCAGCCCAAGTTGTAGCGAGCTGGGCAGAGCCGTTGCGTTAGAAAGTTAGGTCATCGTCTTAACGACGGTGGCCTTTCTTTTTGGGCTTCGAACCCTGCTTGAGTGCCTTGGAAAGGCCGACAAGGGCCGTGAGGAGCGAGACCAGGGCGGTCAGGAGCTTCACGAGCTCGGTGAAATCGGTCATGGGCATCACCTCCCATCGGATGGAGGGCTCTGCCCGGCACAAGGGCTGCCGACAGCGCTGCTGATTCTAGCAGAGCGTCATTCTTCTTCGATCAATCCGTGCTCCACTCCCTCGCTGGAATCCAGCCTTTCCGCAGCTCGACGAAGGTGTTCTTGATTCCCGCGACCCCAAAACGGATCGTCTTCGCGCTCGTCACGGGCCTTGAGCTTGCCCTGACTCTCTCGACGATCTTGTCAATCACTTGCCGCCGAACCTCATCCTTAACTTCCTCGCCGATCTCCTCAAATTCCAACGCCGGTCCGTACATGCTCGGCCCTTCCCTGCTCGCGACCTGTTTTCCAGCCAAGACCGTGCTCGCTATTGCTTCTAATAGCCTGCACAGCTCTTCGTCCGGCCGCTATTAACAACTATTAGTCCAAATCCTCCAGCCAAGCAGCCAATAACCACCATTAGCCCAGCTAAACGACTAAAAAATCGCCCGGTGCACAGAATCTGAACAGTCACGAGACGCGTTAAACTCACATGCGCGGCCTGTCCCGCGTGGACAGTTACAGGGCCGGCAGCGTCGCCGGCCCTGTCGCCATTCAATCAGCTGCATAAATAATATACAGGCAGATCTCCCGAGTACTCCCGTCGCCTTAGTGCGTTGCCATTCAAAGCAACGATCTGCTGCCCACGGCTCCTTAGGGGAGCCGGATAAGATCGTCGAGTATGCATCGACGCAAATATCTAAGCTCGCCGACGAACTAGCGAATGCCATCACCAGTGAACCCTAAACCTAGGACCCCTCTAGAAACCTTCTAGAGGGGTCCTAGGTTTAGTCAAAAGTGGATTCATGCAACGTTGCAGCAGTCCACCATTTCATTTGAATCGTTCGCCGCCCCTATGCCCTTTTCGGCAATTTACTGTGTCCCTTTTGGCAACTTTTGTCTGCTATGGGTTATCTCAACCCATAGGGGCCACTAAAAAACGACAGTTTCCGCTTGCGGCACAGGGAACCGTGTACAGTGGTACTAGAGTACAAACCGTTTACCTGTGATTGTTTACACTTTCGTATATTGTGATATCATGCCACTCAAGATATACGAAAGGAGGCTAAAAGTATGGCGCAGAGCAACGACAAGCCGATGACCAAACGGATGATGTTGACCCTGCCGACGGTGCTTTATTCAAAGTTGGATAAGATTTCTCGCGAGATTGGCATCAGTAAATCGGCGTACGTGATCCTGGCACTTCAGGCGTACATTACAAACCACGAGGACCAATACCGCCAGATTTAGTTTAGATATGAAAAAAGTCCCAACGCCGGCAAGCAAGAGGGACTTCTTTCAAATCAGAAATTGGCTATTCAGCCTGTTGTTGTTTGCATTTTAGCACGTAAAGGCGTGCTGTGGACACTTCTGTTGCCGTAATACCAAAATATTATGGTCACGTTTGGCAGCTGGGTTGGATGGCCTCGCACCGAGAGGCATCAACATGAGTACAAGTAGCTACAAACCGCATAAAGGCCGTGGCGTCCCGTGGCCTACAGATACGGACGCTCCATCGATTGCCGATCAGGCCGAGACGCCTAGCGAGATGGAGGCGGCGCTTGACGTTCGGCAGGATGAGATTGCAAAGAGCGAGATCCTGAGTGGAATCAACAGGCCATCCTACGACTCATTCTTTGCGGTCGCGAAGAATCGCGTCCAGCTTGCGATTCTGATCATGATTTGCTCCTTCCAGACGTCCAAAGGGCCTAATAGGAAGGATGCCAACGGAAAAGAACTTACAAAAGGTCTTTTCATGCGTCAGGACAAGCTCGCAAAAAAAGTCTGTTCGACTCAACCGACTGTATCGAAAGCTCTGGGCGAGCTGGCTCATCGAGGCATCATCATGAAGACTGATGGGGTGTGGGTCATCGTTTGGGCTCAGCTCGATATTCAAGCGCGTGAAGCCGGATGGGATCCGAAAGAGGACTGAAAATCTCAAGGGGGCTGGGCATCTTCCGGCCCCCTTTTTTGCCTAACGAAAATATTCCGCTTGGAATAATATTCCGTATGGAATAAAAAATATTCCGCTTGGAATAATTATTCCGTATGGAATAAAAAATATTCCGCTTGGAATAATTATTCCGTATGGAATAAAGAAATATTCCGCTTGGAATAATTATTCCGTATGGAATAAAGAAATATTCCGTATGGAATATTCCGCTTGGAATAATATTCCGTATGGAATAAAAAATATTCCGCTTGGAATAATTATTCCGTATGGAATAAAGAAATATTCCCCCTGGAATAATTATTCCGCTTGGAATATTCCGCTTGGAATAATTATTCCGCTTGGAATAAAAAATATTCCAAGCGGAATAAAAAATATTCCGTATGGAATAAAGAAACATGTGTAAGAGATACAAGGTCAGACTGCAAATCGACATTCCTGTAGGAATATTCCAATTAAGTAGAGCTATAGAATTAGAAATAGATATAGATAGGCTCCGGTCGCTGAAGCTCCCTGCGCGGCCTATCGGCCTTGCCCTCCGTTCGGCTATGCCTCACTCCGCGTCGCCTTCGGCTCCTTGGCTTGGCCTATCGGCCAAAAGTGTGGGGGCTAACGCCCCAGCTCCCCGATTACGTCGCTGTCAACCCTCGGCGCCGGCGTCGCCTACGGCTCCCCGGCCGAACTAACCCACTTTGGCTGTAAGCCTACAATTCGGCAATGGATGCCGAATCCGTTTTCCGGTTGATCTGAATACCGGCATTTTGTTGGCCTCGCTTCAATTGCCGTCAGGGAGCCGCAGAATCGAAAATAAGACGTCCTATCGGTGGGGTCCGACCGTTTTCTCATTGATAGATAAAACGGGTCTTAAATCGGCTCTCATAGGCACATACAAAAGAAAACGGGCACCTGACGGTACCCGTGATTCCGATTAGATTTCTTTTTCGGCCAAATAGTGATCGAAAAGTTCCCGAGCGATATCCGATACGGACTTGTCTTCCTCAAGGGCGACCTGCTTCAAACGTTTTCGGTAACTCTCCGGAACGTAGACAGACAACTGTACAAGCCTTTCAGATGCCCCTTCAAGGCCCTTTTTTGGGCGCCCGGCTTTCCGTACCTGTGGAGCCGGTTTCTGGGGCTCGGATGCGCTTTCAACGATTTTCTGCTGCCTCTCCTCGGCGGCCTCCGCGGCCTTGTCGAAGTACGAGGTCGATTTCTTGAACTTGCTTGCCATTACAGGACCTCCTCGATCTCGTCCAAGATGCTCTCGATTGCCTGGGCGGCCTTACCATTCTTGGCGATCTCATACACAGGCTTTCCCAGCGCCGCGCCCTGCTTGAAGGCCGCTGCGGTCGGAACGGTGCCCAGCACGGGCAAGTCATCGGCTTCGAGCAGTTCGAGGAACTGGCGGTCGACCGTCTGGTTGCCGGCGAAGTTGTTGACGATGATTGCGAACGACAAGTCGGGATTGGCCTCGGTGATGACCTTGATCGTGCGCTTCATGGGCTTCAGGCCCAGCGTGCCGGGCTGCACCGGGATAATCGCGATATCCGCGTTCTTGGCATACTCGGCGGTGTCGTCGCTCAGGAACCCCGGCGTGTCGATGACATTCACGGCGTCATCGTCGGCGAGCAGCCCCTTCTCGTGGTTTGCTCCGCCCTGTGGGTCCAGGTTACCGAAGCCGACCTTGTGGCCGCGGCGCTCGAGGCCCCAGGCGATCTCGTCGGCGAACGTCGTTTTGCCGACGCCGCCTTTCTGATTGACCAAAAGGATGTTCGTCGCCATGTCCTCCCCTTTCTGAAATAACGTAGTCATATATTAGCACATTAACATGTGACTACATTAAGTAATTCTAAGTCGCAGTTAGAAATATATGAGCATGTTAAGCAATTAGTATAGTACTACGCTAACGCGGTCATGGCTGTGGGTTGTTTTAACCCACAGCCGGGCTAAAGTTGCCAAAAGGGGCACAAAGGCCAATACGTTTGCACAGTGCCGGCGCAGCGACCTAGCATCGTATGCACCGGCGGAATCATCGCTGGCCTGTAAAGAGAGCATATCCACGCGCTCACGGTCGCCGGAGGCCTCGTGATGCAGCACGGCCGCGGCGACGACTGGAAGTGCGTCGATTGGGATGCGCTGCCGCCTGGCTCGACAGATACGGTTACAAGGTCGCTGAATGCGAGACGGGGACCCTTCCGACCGCCGACGCAGCGAGGCGGGTACGCGAGTGGGAACGCAAGGGTAAAAATGCATCGTCGCTGAATCAGTGAGGTAGCATTCTTTAGTTAGATGATGGATAGTGAAATTTATTAGCGTATAATGTACATATATCGTAATGTATGCGTTTCACCATGAGAGAGGGATCTGTCATGAGCTGGAAACCGAGAAAATGCGTTATCGCCTTACTGACTTTGGCGGCTCTGGCGTGTTTCGCCGCCTTGATCGCCGTCAATATCAAACCGCAACACGATGCTTATCCCTCATCTTTGTCCATTAAAAAGGGCCAAGATTTCAGCCTTGGCCGAAACGTCAATTATTTTGACAAGCTAAAACCTAATGAGGAAAACATCTTGATGTTCTGGGCATCGTGGTGTCCGCACTGCGAATCTCTCATAGAGGATATGCAGCAACTTGATAATTTCGCAGCCATAAGGAAGAACCTTTTCACTGTTTCCGAGGACAGCACGATTGAAGAAGCCTCAGTCCATGAAGGAGACTTTCCCATATACATAGATCAAGATAAGGCCGTGTATGACCAATATGAACTTGAGCATATTCCGTCCGTATTCATACTGGATGATCAAGGAAACATCATCGGCTCAGCCGAGGGAGAGAAAGAATCTCTTGCCTTATTAAAGAAATACGCCGAATACAACGGATAGAAAGCGGCAGGAGGCGATATCGAGTAACTATCAAAGGCCAGATTAAGGAGCCCGCCATGAAGAAATGTCTACCCTCCATCGTCTCAGCAACTCTTTGCCTCTCCCTTGTCATGACACCATTTGTACCCGTTGCGGCAGCCTATGCCGACGAGGGATCTCCCGCCGAGAGCAGTGAGATCTACGTCGGAGACAACTACGACGAAAATTACAATATATCCCCCTTTGAGCGTGGGCGCTGCACGGATTCATATTCCAAGGCGTGGTGCGATTCTCACGGATTTGCAAATAACCGCCCTGTCCCTCACAAGGTCAAGCTGATCCCGAAGGAGGAGGCTTGCCTGCGCGATCTCTACGTTGCTGGCACCGCTGGTGTGATCGCCGGTTACGTGACAAGCGGTCCTGCCGGCGCCTTGTATGCAACCGCAGCGGCATCGTACCGACTTTTCACTTGCCTGTTCTAAAAGGCAGTTGCCATGCTGTCGCAAAATCAATCGGGATACTTGGTCACAATCGGCTTTATCCTGCTCGCATCACTCTTTGCTAGCGACCTTTTGCTGAAACCGCCCAAGGAACTCGTTTTGCTTGCCATAGACTGCATTTCCGCCCTTTACTTTACGGCAACCCTATTCGTCGGACTAAAGGAGAGGAAAAAAGGCGCAGTCGCCGCATCCGCCGTATGCTTGATCATAGCCATTGCATCATTCTTTATCTGACACATTGGTGATTTAGGGGCGATATCGTAGGAATACGACCGGGAGAGTCGGGACCATAGGCTCCGGTAAGAACCTTCGCCATGCCCCACGTATCGAGCCCGATGATTTCCCCGCCGGACGCCCTGACGGTCACGGCCTCCGGCGTCCACGCGATTTCATCGTCCGTGAGGCGGATGGGTGTGACGCTGCCGGCGTCCATCCGCCTCACGACCTCATTCCGCTTATCGCGCCAGCCCGGCTTGAGCCATTTGATGACGGTCGGACGCGAGACGCCAAGGACGCACGGGCGCAGCTCGAGCTCTAATACATGAGGTCCCAGCTTGTAATGCGTGAACATATGACTACATTAACATGGTCATGTATTACCAAACGTTATATGCTGAGCTGGATCCGCCCGTCTGTTATCTTGGCTGCTGACCGCTGAGAACATGGCCGCCGTCATCGGCAAGGATGGCGTGGAGACGGAGATTCAGGTGGGGCAGATGCGCCAAACACTGGGCAAGCCTGGCTTCGATTGGCTGTTTAATAAGCACTAACGGTTGAGTTATTGCATCATAATCGCAGCTGTAAATAGGTGACCATATGACCATGCTAACATGTGCGCACAGTCATATGGTCACAGTTGTAAATCGGTTTAATCTGTGGCCCTTAAGCTGAAGCTGCCTCAACGAACCGTGGCTGGCGAGACGAAAAAGGGGAATCCCTTTTGCGGGATTCCCCTTTCCGAGTCGTTATGCGATTTGTCCTACATCTGCTCGCGGCGCTTCTTTTGATCGAGGAAGACGCCGGCTGCCACAAGGACGGTACCGCCGATGGCGAACGTCTCGCCGATGAGGCCCGTGCGGTCGCCGGTCTGGGCGAGGCTGCCGGGCTGGGCGGTATCCGTGCCGGCGAGGTGCTTCGGGGTGTATGCCGCCTGCTGCTTTGCGGCCTCCTCCGCATCCTGTCGGGCAATCTCATCGGAAAGCTCCTGCTCCGCTGCGATGCGGTCGGACTTCGCCTGTTCGTAGGCGGCGAGTGCCGCATCGTAGCCGGGCTGGAGCCCGTCCACCGCGGCCTGCTTCTCGTCCAGGATGGCCTTGGCGGGCGCGACCTTGGCACGTGCCTCGACTGCTGCGGCGAAAAGCGCGTTGAGGGCGTCATCCGCGTTCGCGTCATGGCCGGAAGCGATCGCCGCGCCTGCGTCGATGGAGTTCAGCTTCGACAGCTTGGCGTCTGCCTGCGCCTTCGCCTGTTCGGCGGCGGAGACCAGGGACTCGGCGGCGATGGTATCCGCCTTCGCGGCATCGAGCGCGGCCTTGGTGTCATTGACGGCCTTTACTGCATCCTGCTCGCGCTGCTGTGCCTCTGCGAGCTTCGCGGCAAGACCGGTGAGGATGTCGAGGTTCGACTGTGCGTCCTCGAGATCGGTCTGGGAGCCGGTGAGCTTGTCGGCGGCAATGCCGGTGTCGGCCTTTGCGGCATCGACGGCACGCTGGGCATCCGCGAGGGCGCTTGCGGTGGTATCCGCCTTTTGCTTGGCGGCTGCGAGGACGGTCGCCTTCTCGGCCTGATCGGCTGCCGCCGCGTCGTGGACGCTCTTTGCTGTATCGAGCGCCTTCTTGGCGTCGGCGACGTCCTGGAAGAACTTCGCGAGATCGGCGTTCGCATCGGCAACGCTCTGCTGCTTGGCAGAGGTGTCCGCCTTGGCGGCATCCAACTTAGACTGTACGGTCGTTACGGCTGCGTTGGCAGCATCAAAGGCAACCTGCTTCTGCTGGACGGTCGACTTTGCCGTATCGACTGCCGCGTTGGCGGCATCGAGGTCCGATTTCGCCGCATCAAGCTCGGTCTGGGCATCCGTGACGCCCTGCTGCTTGGATGCGAGATCAGCCTTTGCGGCATCGACGGCACGCTGGGCATCGGTGACGTCCTGCTTCGCGGCATCGACGTCTGCCTGTGCGGAATCCGCTGCGACCTGCTTCTGCTGGACGGTTGTGGCGGCGCCGGTGGCTGCCTGCTGCTTGGATGCGAGATCGGCCTTGGCTGCGTCGAGTGCGCTCTTGGCGTTCTTGAGACCGTCGATGTAGGAGGTCAGCTTCTGCTCGTACTCGTCGACGGACATGGGGTTCATGTTCCAACCGGAGCCTGCCCAGCCCAGGTTTGCGGTATCGAAGCTGTCGGTCTGCCAGCCGTTCATGGTTCCCTTGCTGCAGACTGCCATGCCCATATAGCCGATTTCAGGGCTGATGACATGCAGGTAGTGACCGACGGTTGCGGGATATCCGGCAACCTTAAAATGCTGGTTGACATAGGATTCAATCCCGCTATGCGATTTGTAGAAATCTACGGCATCCTTACCGATTAGCCCGGTGACGCCATAGAGCTCCTGAACCGCCTGATCGAAGAAAGCCTTTTCTTGGTCCACCCACTGCGGTTTCGGATCGGTTCCATAGTTCCACGCGAGGTTTTCGCTCGTATCAAACTGCATGGAATGCCCAAACTTGACATCGGAATAGTTCGCGTTGGCAATCGCCGCCGCAATGAGCTTGTACGTGACTTGGAGCTCAGGGAGACCGACGGACTTGCGATATTCGTTGATGGACTTCATGTACGGGATTGCCGCGAGCATGTTGTCGAGACTGGTCGCGTCGAGGCTGTTCCCTACTTCGGTGTAGTCCTTGTATGTGCAGTTCTGGATGATCTCGATGGCTGAATCGGCACCCATGGCACGGAAGAAGCCGATGGCTCCCTGCTTGAGCTGCGCGCCGGCAGAATCGAGTTTCGCCTGGGCCTCGTCGACTTTCTGCTGCGCGGCGGTCACGGCGGCGTCTGCGGTATCCTTTGCGGCCTTGGCGTTCGCGAGCTCTACGTCGGCGGCTGCCTTAGCTGACTCGGCGTCCTTGACAGCCTGCTTCGCGGCATCCAGCTTGGCGACGGCGTCGGCATTCGCCTGCTTGGCCGCATCGAGGTCGGCGTTCGCGGCATCGAGTGCGGACTGGGCGGCGTTCACACCGGATTCGGCATCGGCCGCGGCCTGCTGCTTTACGGAGAGGGACACCTGGGCATCATTCAGGTCAGTCTGCGCCGTTGCCGCAGCGGACTGCGCCTGCTCGAGCTCGGACTCGCACTGGGACTGTGCCTCTCGTGCGGCGGCGAGGGTTGCCTCCGCGTCCGCGACCTTCTGCTTCGCGGCATCGTACTCAGGACCGCTGGCGCCTGCCTCCGCTGCGGCGAGGTCTGCTTTCGCCTTCTCGTAGGCGGCGCTGGCGGCTGCGGCCTTCGCATCCGCCGCGTCCTTGTTCTGCTTGGCTGCAGCGAAGACAGAATCGGCGGCATCCTTTGCAGACTGGGCCGCAACCAGCTTGGACTGGGCATCGGCAAGCGTCGCGTTGGCGTTGGCGAGTTCGGCCTGTGCCCTGCTCACGGCATCCTGGGCGTCGCGCACGGCCTGCTCGGCGGCACTGATTGCCTCCGGGGTGGCGCCTACGGCATCGGCCTTGGCTTTATCGAGGGCATCCTGGGCATCCTGGGCCGCCTTGAGGGCGGACTGGTACGCTTCGTCCTTCTCGGATGCATCCGCCTTGGCGTCTGCGAGACCTGCCTTCGCCTGCTCGAGGTCCTTGCCGGCGGCATCGGCGGCGTCCTTGCCCTCTGCGACCTGACGGGCGTACTCGTCCATTGCCGCTCGGTCGGCTGCCGTGCCGGCGCTGACTGCCGAATCGTAGGATGCCTTGGCCTGGTCGCGGGCGGAAGCAACCTCGTTGTAGGGGCCGGCGACCTCATCGTAGGATGCCTTGGCGGCGTCCTCCTTCGCCTTCGCCTCGTCGACCGCCTTCTGCAGGTCCGCGATGGTCTGTGCGGCGGATTTCGCGCCGGTACCGGATGCCGCGCCGGCATGGGCAGCGATCGGCGACATCACGGCGGGGTGCTGCGTGCCCCCGTCACCGGTCTGGGCGAATGCCGTGAACGGTGAGATGAGGCTCGATCCGGTCATGGCGGCCATGGTCGCCGCGGTGACGGTCAGACGCGCGATCCCCTTCGGAGTGTGAATCTTTTTGTTTGGCAGTGCGGCGAAGTGATCGCCACCGGCAGCGAAATGCTTTCCCTGAGTCATTGTGCTGTTCCATTCCTTTTCCGTGCCCTATCCGACTGGGCATCAGAGTGCTTTCCAATAGAGATAATTATGCGCCTTAACTGGGATTGTTGTATATAGTCCGTTGGCTTTTATACAACAATCCATGACTCTTTTTGTCATGGATACGAAGACGCTTCAGAAATCATTCGGCATGAGATGCAAAGAGCTCCGCGCTGGACTCGGGTGCAGCCAGGAGCAGTTCGCCAATTTGATTGAAATGGATCGTTCCTACTACGCGAGCATTGAAGTCGGGCGGCGTAATGTCAGCCTCTCAAATCTCAAGAAGAATGCCGACGGATTTCAAATCAGCATTGCTGAACTCATGAGAGGCGTCAGCTAAATTTATCCGTCTCATAGTTCACAGTGGGTCTCGTTGATTAGTGCCTTAAGAAAATGGAAATCGTCCCAACGAGCTATCGTCAATCGTCCCAATAAATTACCGTCAATCGTCCCAATAAGTAATCGTTATTTGTCCCAACGACGCAGATAGACGCTATAATTTCAAATGAATGATTGGAGGGAAAGCCGATGGATAGGTATATAGGACGTTGTGTTGACTGCTTGGTCGAGCGCGACCTTGGCATTTTTGGTGCAGTGCTCATTCAGGGGCCGAAATGGTGTGGAAAGACAACGACAGCCCAGAGATTTGCCGAGTCATCGTTATCTCTCTCCGACCCATCTGGCGGTTTTGCGGCCCTCCAGCTCGCTCGTCTCGATCCGGCCCAAGCAATTGTCGGACCGACCCCGAGGCTTGTCGACGAATGGCAGGAAGAACCGAAGCTATGGGATGCCGTGCGATTCGAATGCGATGCCAGAGGAGGGGAGCCAGGACAGTTCATTCTCACCGGATCTGCGACGCCGCGAGCCGAGAACCAGCCGATGCACAGCGGTGTGGGTCGAATCGCCCGTTTGCGGATGGATACCATGACGCTTTTCGAGCTCGGCATTTCGTCGGGAGCGGTCTCGCTTGGCGCGCTGCTCGCCGGCGATCCCGTTGCGGCGTCACTCGGATCCATCGCCGGTATCGCCGGTATCGCGGATTTGCTCTGCCGCGGCGGTTGGCCCCAAGCGGTCGGTAAGACAACTGCCGACGCGATGCGGATAGCCGCCGCCTATATTGACGGTGTTTGCGAGTCTGACGTTTCGAGGGCGGATGGAGTGAAACGCGACCCGGTTAAGGTAAGGGCCTTGCTCTCCTCGCTTGCGCGCAATGAATCGACCCTTGCCGGCATGAAGTCCATCGAAAGGGATTTGGGCGTTGACGTCTCAAAGAATACGATTACCGGTTACATGGACGCGCTGCGCCGTATCAATATCGTCGACGATGTCCCCGCGTGGCATCCGGCTCTCAGGTCGCCGGTGAAGCTGCGGCAGGGCGCGAAGCGGCACCTTGCGGACCCATCGCTCGCCGTCGCCCTCATCGGTGCGGCCCCGGAGTCGTTGTCATCCGATCCGAAGACCCTTGGCTTGCTCTTCGAATCCCTCGTGCTGCACGATCTCAAGGTTTACGCGGCGGCCAGCGATGCGACCGTATCCCACTACCACGACGCTGACGACCTGGAGGTCGACGCGATTGTCCATCGTCGTGACGGCTCGTGGGTTGCCGTTGAGGTCAAGCTTGGGAGCCCCCAAGTCCCAGAGGCAGTGGAAAATCTGCTTCGACTCGAGCGAAAGCTGGTCGATCGTGGGGAGAGGCCGCCTGCGGCGAAACTCATCGTCATCGGGTTTGGTATGCCGGCTCACGTAACTAGCGAAGGCATCGTTATTGCTCCGGTCGATACGCTCGGAATCTAAAGCTATTTGCATTTCCAGAAATCATCTAGAAGGCGTCTAGATGATTTCTGGAAACAACCGGTATTTTGATCTGGGCTAAGAAAGGTTGCTGGTCCAAATTTCGTGCTGCGTGGAGCCGGTGATTTTGTTCAGGAACTCGCGCTGCTCCTCGGTTGCGAGGATGTAGGTAGAGCAGCCACTGAGCATCTGGTCGACGTCTGTGATTCCGGACGCCTCCCATCCCAAGATGCTGACGGCCTTGAGCGCCAGGCAGTTGAGGAACATGTAGGACGTGTTCTCGACGTTCGAGGTGTCAAGACGGTCGAGATCAAAAAGCTCCGTGACGCTTGAGCACCCCCTGAACATGCCCTCCAGGGTCGTGCAATCCGATGTATCGAGTTTCGATAGGTCGATTGGGTTAGACCGTCGAACAGGTATCTACCGCTCTCTGGATCCCAGGTATCCAGGACAACGACCTCACGGATTCGATTCCTGTAGGAATACCACGGTTGCTTTCCGAATTCGTCCGTGTGTGTACGGATGAATGCGGGATTCGATACCCCGGCGGCCTGATCGGCAGGCCGCCGGGAACTCTCACTCCTCGATAAAAGCCGGCACTCGGTTAGTCCTGCGCATCTTGAAATCGCCAGTCTCGTGGGAGACGTAGAGGATGCCGTCCATCCCATCTCGCGATGCATATGAAAGGTGAACAGAACCGCAATCCACTCCATCATTGTCGAGAAGATCGAACGAATTCGGGTCGCTCGTTGCGGCCAAACGACCACTCAGACAAGAGCCATCGTCATTACAGATTTGCCATTCCATGTCTTCGCCTGCAAGAATCGCCATAGACGTCCTGGTCGCGCCATCGTTGGCATACATCCCGTCTATGCCAAACCCATTTTCAGCGCCATCGATGAACGATTGCTCGGACCTATACTTCGCGAATGATGCGCATAGTGCCATTGCAAGACAAAGTACAAAGCCAACAATCGCTATCTTTGCATAGCTCTTGCCTATCATGTCATTCACCTCCCTCGTATGTATCGAGGTATTCCTGCTTGAGCGTCTGCGAGGACGACTTGATCTTTTCCACAAGCGTGCCGGCCTCGATGAAGTAGAACGAGTCGGTGAGGTCTGCCAGGTCGTCGAGCAGATGGCTTGAAATGAGCACGCTTCGTCCCCGCGCCACCTCGCTGCGCATCGCGTCGCAGGAGGTTTTCCGCTTTCCCGGATCGAGGCCGTTCAGCGGTTCATCGAGGATGAGGTACGGGCAATCGGTCGCTATCGCCATGGCAAGCTTTACCTGCTGCTTCATTCCCGTCGAGAGTTTACGGGCCGGCTTGTCGAGATATGGGGAGATTCCGAGGGAGTCGCAGAGCGAGTCGATGTCGGCGGCCGATTTCCACGCCTCCCTAACGAAAGCAAGGTGCTCGATGGCCGATAGCGTGGGGTAGAGATCCGCGCCGCCCGAAGAGCTCAGGTAGACGAGTTCTGCAAATTCGGCTGATCGACGTTGGCAGATTCCGTCTGCCGCCAGGC
>NZ_JAQLDQ010000030.1 GCF_028209395.1 Collinsella aerofaciens | reverse complement strand
GGGGTAATTCCTCCGTGCTCAAACATTCTCGCTTCGCTGCGAAACTGCGCGCGGAGGAAATACCCCGCCGCCCCGGGGCACCCTCCTGCGCGCAATCAGCCCGTTGTTTAAAACGGAATAAAGGTTAGTGAGGCCCTGGCCGTTTGGCCAGGGCCTCGTTTTGTGTAAGCTACTTGAGGAGTTGGGCCATGGCGTTGACGAATTTTTGGACTTGGAGGGTGGGCTCGAGCGGGTAGTGCAGAAAGACCGGCACCTCTCGCCCGCATAGAAACGGCACGCCCACAAAGGCCGGGTGTACCCCCGACCATGCGCCGCAGGTGAGCACCGCGTCGCCCTTTTCCTCGGCTTCGTTAAAGAGCGCAAAGTCAAAGCTGTCCACGTCGATCACGTCTACGCCGCCGTCTGCCAAAAGATCGATACGCAGACTGTCCATAGCGTCGTTGCCGTGACGGAGCACGCGCAGGCGCATGCCCTCCAGGTCAGCAACCGTGATACGCGTCTTGCGCGCAAGCGGGCTCGTGCGCGGCACGTCGATATAAAACGGCACGTTGACGATGCGGAGCCTTTGGCATGCGTCGCCCCAGCGTGGGGTCGAAAAGCTCGACTGCACCACATCGACCTCGCGGCCCAAGCTGCGCATGACGGTCTCGCACTCGTCGTAGAGGTCGCTTACCGGCACGATCTCAAATCGCAGCGACGGTTCCAGATCGTGAATGCCCGACCACATCGACAGCGTTTGGCGCCCCGGGCACATCATCGACACACCCAGACGCACGGCACCGCCCTCGCCCGCCGCGCGTCGGGCGCGGCGCAGCGCGTCCTCGGACTGCCGCATGATCGAGCGCGCGTCGTCCACCAGCAGTGCGCCGGCCGGCGTCACCTTGACGCCCGAGTGCGAGCGTTCGAACAGTGTGATGCCGAACTCGGCCTCGAAGCCCGACACCTGCTTGACGAGCGCCGGAGTCGACACGCGCAATTTTGCCGCCGCGCGCGAGAAGCTTCCCAGCTCCGCGGCGGCCGATATGGCCTCGAGTCGTCGATCGTACACGTCAATCTCCTGTTTCCAGACGCATGGCAATGAACTGCCGAAGGGGGTTGTTTTGGCAGGTCACACACTCAATTAAAGGCGCATCGTCTTGCAAGCTATAAACCTACGGTTAACGCCATTCTAACAAATATGCAATTCACCTGCGCAAATGCAAAGCATACGATAACCAGCGAAAACCACGTGGGTCGGTTAATGGGAGCGACCCACCGGGAGGTACAAGAAGGGAAGTTCCTATGAGCAACTGGCTTAAGCTCGAGGGCGATGTCTGCGCCGTGACTGGCGCACTCGGCGGTATGGGCGTCGAGATTTGCCGCGAGTTCGCCCGCAATGGCGCCAACGTCGTCCTGCTCGATCTGGACGAGGAGAAGGTCAAGGCCGCTGCCGCCGACCTCGCTGCCGAGTTTGGCATCCACGCCGAGGGCTGCAAGATGAACGCCACCGACGAGGCCGAGGTTCAGGCTGCTGTCGACGCCACCATCGCCAACTTCGGCCGCGTCGACGTCCTCGTCAACACCGCCGGCATCCTGCGCTTTGCCGCTATGGAGGACCTGCCGCTGAGCGACTGGGAGCAGGTGCTCAACGTCAACCTCACCGGCTACTTCATCACCTCGCAGCGCTTTGGTCGCGAGATGATCAAGGCCGGCCAGGGTCGCCTGGTGCACATCTCGACCGTCGCCAGCCACTCCCCCGAGACGTTCTCGGGCGTGTACAGCTCCACCAAGGCCGGCGTCAACATGATGTCCAAGATGCTCGCCGCCGAGTGGGGCCCCTACGGCGTCCGCTCCAACTGCGTCGAGCCCTGCTTCGTTAAGACCCCGATGTCGGCAAGCTTTTACGCCGACCCCGAGGTCGAAAAGAGCCGCAGCCGCCTGATCGCCACGCGTCGCATCGGCGAGGTCAGCGATATCGCCAACGCCGTCATGTTCCTGGCGTCCAAACGCTCGGACTTTACCACCGGCGACGCCATCAAAGTCGACGGTGGCTTCTCCAACATGATGGGCGACCTCACCGCCAAGCCCGGCGGCCGTCGCGCCTATGCCGACAACTACCTCAAGAACAAGGGTGTCGAGCTTTGGTCCGATGAGTCCGGCGTCGCCAAGCCGACTGACCAGTAAACCAACCTAACAGGGAGACCCGCGGATACGACCGCTCCTCCCCCGTATCGATTAGAAAGAGTCCCATGGCTTCCACCAACTCCAACAAGGGTCGCGCCGTCGTGCTTTCCGCCGCGTGCGTCACCATGTTCTTCATCAGCTCCATCGCGCTGTATTCCGTCGTGAGCAAGAACCTGCTCGCCGTCTACCCCGAGTGGTCCAGCGCTCTTACCTGGGCCTTCCCGGTCTTTCAGACCATCATGGCCGTGACGGGCATCTTCGCCGGCCGCATCTCCGATAAGATCGGCCCGCGCAACGTCGTGATCGCCGCCGCCGTGTGCTACGGCCTGGGCTGGTTCATGTCCGGCACCGTCACCGAGCCGTGGCAGTTCTACCTGTGGTTCTCGCTCGTCGCCGCCGTCGGCAACGGCCTGGGCTACAACCCGGCGCTCACCACCGGCCAAAAGTGGTTCATCGACAAGAAGGGTCTCGCCTCCGGCATCACCCTTGCCGCTTCGACCGCCGGCCCCGCCGTGCTGTCCCCGGTGCTCGCCTCGCTGCTCATCCCGAGCCTGGGCATCTTTGGCGCCCTCAAGGCACTCGGCGTCATCTTCTTTGTGACGATCGCCGCCTCCGCCCTGTTCCTGAAGGCCCCCGAGGCCGGCTGGCTACCCGAGGGCTTCGAGGCCCCCAAGGGCGGCGCGCACGCCGGTACCTTCGGCGACCTCACCCCGGGCGAGATGGTCAGGACCCCGCGCTTTTGGGTCCTCATCGTCACCTTCGCCTTTGCCGCCACCGCGGGCACCCTGCTCGTGGGCAAGGTTGCCTCCATCGCCGCCGTCCAGCTCTTCGCCGACCCCACGAGCGCCGCTGCCGTCGCCCTCGGCGGCGTGGTGGTCTCCGTCAACACCTGCGCAAACCTGGTCGGCCGTCTGTCCTTTGGCCAGATCATCGACAAGATCGGCGCCTACAAGTCGCTGCTCATCAGCCTTGTCGTCACCATCGTCGCGCTCGTCATCATGTCGATGAGCTTTACGCAGGGTATGTTCTTTGTGGCGCTCGCCCTGCTCGGCTTTAGCTTTGGCGCCCTGCTCGTCATCTACCCGCCGCTCACCGGTGGCGCCTTCGGTACCAGCAACATCGGCGTCAACTACGGCATCATGTTTTTGGGCTACGCCGCTTCTACCTGGATCAGCCAGCCCATCACCGCCGTGCTGTATCACGCCGAGGCCGGCAGCGCCGCCTACCAGCAGTCCTTCTATGGCGCCATCGTGATCGCCGCCATCGCCGTCGTGCTCACCGTCTACATGATGGTCTCCGACAGCAAGAAGAAGTCCGCCTAGTTTTACCGATGCGACAAAGGGACAGTCCCTTTGTCGCATTCCACCGATCACCAGTATTAAGGAGTCGAAATGTCTGAGCTCAATCCCGTCCGCATTGCCGTTATCGGCGCCGGTGCCATGGGCCGCAACCACATCCGCTTTGTCACCGAGGAGCCCGAGGCCGAGCTCGTCGCCATCGCCGACGCCTTTGAGGGCGCCCGTGCCACGGCCGAGGCCGCCGGCGTGCCGTTTTACACCGATCCCGCCCAGATGATGGACGAGGTCAAGCCCGAGGCCGTCATCATCGCCACCCCCAACGACCTGCATCTGGGCGTTGCCCGCGAGGCCGTGAAGCGCAACATCGTGCCGCTGGTCGAAAAGCCAATCTCCAACGACCTCGAGGATGCCCAGGCCTTCGCCGCCGAGGCCGAGACCGCCGGCGTGCCCGTGCTCGTGGGCCAGCACCGTCGCCACAACCCCTTCGTCAACAAGGCCAAGGAGATCATCGAGTCCGGTGAGCTGGGCAAGCTCACCGTGTCGAGCTTCCACTACATGATCTATAAGAATGACGAGTACTTTGATGTCGAGTGGCGCCGCAAAAAGGGTGCCGGCCCGATCCTGGTCAACCTGGTGCACGACGTCGACCTGCTCCGCTATCTGCTGGGTGAGCCCGTTGCCGTCCAGGGTATGCAGTCCAGTGCCGCCCGCGGTTTTGAGACCGAGGACTCCGCCGTGGTCAACGTCCGTTTTGCCGATGGCGCGCTTGCGAGCATGACCATCTCCGACGCCACCGCCAGCCCCTGGAACTGGGAGGCAACCGCTCGCGAGGATCCGCAGTACCGCCCCTTCGACGCTGACGCCTACTTTATCGGCGGAACCTTGGGTGCCCTTTCGCTGCCCCGCCTGCACCAGTTCTCCTACAACGGTGCCTCCAACTGGCACAAGCCGCTGCAGATGGAGATCCCGGCCGTGGACCCGGCGCTGCCGCACAAGATGCAGCTCAAGCACTTTGTGAAGGTCGTCCGCCGCGAGGTCGAGCCCGTCGTGACCCCCGCCGACAACGTTAAGACGCTCACGCTGCTTAACGCCATCAAGGAGGCCGCCGAGACCGGTCAGCTCGTCGAGCTGTAATGCCTTAAGAGCGGCCGCGGCGGAAACCCCATGCCGAGCCCCTCGGTCCGCCACAAATAAGCCCCTCTTCTTTACCCCGCGAGCAGCCTCCTGCCCGCGGGGCTTTTTGCTACTTCGCTGACGATTTTTCTGAGATGGGGGCCTTTTTGCACCTCAGCTTGATTCGTTCGCCACGAAAGCGGCCTATCTACTACGTTTAACCGATCGCCCTCAACCATGCCAAATTTCGCGGAATAAAAACCGCAGGTAAACGGCTTGCCACTTTTCGGAAAACCGGGGGATGGTCGACCCACACGGTTCAAACGTAGTAGATAGGCCGCTTTCATGGCGCGGCCCCAAAACAGTCTTTTGGGACGGGTGGTATCCTTGGTAGCTCTGTGCTGCAAACGCACCTTAAACGCAAGGAGTCCCATGGATCTTATCGCCCAGCTCGCGCGCGAGCTCAACCTTAAGGCCGCCAACGTCGAGGCAGCCGTCAAGCTCATCGACGAGGGCAACACCATCCCCTTTATCTCGCGCTACCGTAAAGAGGCCACCGGCGGCATGGATGACGTCGCCCTGCGCGCGCTCGACGAGCGCCTGTCCTACCTGCGCAATCTTGAGCAGCGCAAAGAGGACGTCATCCTGCTCATCGACGCGCAGGGCAAGCTCACGCCCGAGCTTGAGCAGCAGATTCGCGAGGCCACGCAGCTCCAGCGCGTCGAGGACCTCTACAAACCCTACCGCAAAAAGCGCATGACCCGAGCACAGAAGGCCCGCGAGGCGGGACTCGAGCCGCTCGCCAATATGATCATCATGCAGGCCTCGGCCAAGGGCAGCGCGCTCGACGCCGCCGCGGCATACGTCAACGAGGAGGCCGGCTTCGGCACGCCCGAAAAGGCGCTCGCCGGCGCCGCCGACATCGTGGCCGAGACGGTGGCCGAGGACCCCGAGAACGTCGCCGATCTGCGCGCCTTTACGCAAAACACCGCCGACATCGTCGTTGAGGCCACCGACCCCGCCGAGAAGACCCCCTACGAGCCGTACTACAGCTATGACGAACCGCTGCGCCGCATCCCCAACCACCGCGTGCTGGCTATCGACCGCGGCGAGCGCGAGGGCAAGCTCCGCGTACGCGTGAACGTCGACGGTGCCGCCGCCACGGCGCGCCTCGGCAGCCGCTGGCCCCGTCGCCAGGGCGTCTTTGCGCCCGTCTTTGACGCCGCTATCGCTGACGGTTACAAGCGCCTCATGGCCCCCTCGCTGGAGCGCGAGGCACGCGCCAAACTCACCGTCCGCGCCCAGACCGAGGCCATCAACGTCTTTGCCAAGAATCTCGAAGGCCTGCTCTCGGCACGCCCCGTGCGCGGCGCCCGCGTGCTCGCGCTCGATCCGAGCTACCGCACCGGCTGCAAGGTCGCCGTCATGGACGAGACCGGCAAGCTACTCGACCACGGCGTGGTCTATCCCACCAAGCCGCGCCACGACGTCGCCGGCACCAAGCGCGAGCTCGCCCGCCTCGTCAAGAAGGACGGCGTCAACACCATCGTCATCGGCAACGGCACCGCCAGCCGCGAGACCGAGGAAGTCGTCTCGGAGTTCATTACCGAGCAGGCGCCCAGCCTTCGTTACACCATCGTCAACGAGGCCGGCGCGTCGGTGTACTCCGCCTCCGAGCTCGCCAGCCAGGAATATCCCGACCTGGACGTCACCGTACGTGGCGCCATGAGCCTGGGCCGCCGTCTGCAAGACCCGCTGGCAGAGCTCGTCAAGATTCCGCCCCAGTCCATCGGCGTTGGCCAGTACCAGCACGACCTTGACCAGGCCGAGCTTTCGCGCACCCTGGGCCACGTGGTGGAAGACGTCGTCAACCGTGTGGGCGTCGACGTCAACACCGCGAGCGCAAGCCTGCTGGGCTACGTGTCGGGCATTACGCCGAGCGTAGCCAAAAACATCGTGGCCTACCGCGAGGAAAACGGCGCCTTTACCGATCGCCGCCAGCTCAAGAAGGTCCCCAAGCTGGGACCCAAGGCGTACCTCAACGCCGCAGGTTTCCTGCGCATCAGCGGCGGCAAGAACCCGCTCGACGCGACAAGCGTCCACCCCGAAAGCTACGAGGTGGCCACGGCCGTCCTGGAGCGCGCCGGCGTTGCGGCAAGCGAGCTCAGCCGCGGCGGCGTGCCCGATATCGAGCGCCGCCTGGGCAGCATCTCGGCGCTGGCAAGCGACCTGGACTGCGGCACCTTAACGCTCATCGACATCGTCAACGAGCTCAAGAAGCCCGGCCGCGACCCGCGCGACGACGCGCCCGAGGTGGTCTTTAGCCGCTCGGCGCTTTCGATCGACGACCTGGAGCCCGGCATGGAACTCAAGGGCACGGTGCGCAACGTTGTGGACTTTGGCGCCTTCGTCGACGTGGGCGTGCACCAGGACGGCCTCGTGCACATCTCCAAGCTGGCCAACCGCTTCGTCAAGCACCCCAGCGACGTGGTGCGCGTCGGTGACACGGTCAAGGTGTGGGTTGAAAAGGTCGATCGCGACCGCAAGAAGATCTCCCTCACCATGGTGCAGGGGAAGTAAACCGCCAAAGCAAGGGTCCCCCCTCTCGCGACGTGCAAAATCGCGAGTATTCTGCAAATTCCACCGTTCCGGATGCCCCTCAGAGACGAAAAAGCAAGAAACAGCCCCCGTTTTAGCGTCATCAGAGCCAAAACGGGGGCTGTTCCATGCTTCACCCAGCTGGTAAAAGCCTTTACCTTGCTGAATACTCTCAATTTTGCACGGCGCAGGCGGGGGTACCTTTGTCCACGGCAGGATATGGAAGCCTATCACCAACCTACCGGCAAGTTCGTGTCGGCAGCCCCGGCCTTTCCTTTGCCTAGCGCGACCCTCGCGAAGCGCGTGAGCGATAGGGAAAGGAAAGGCCGGGGCGAACAACCCGCGATGTAGCCAGCGTTCGCGTTACGGCAGGATATGGAAACCGAGCGAGGCGATATCCTTGGCAAAACCGCGCACGGTATCGAGCGAGACCTCGTACGGGTCACGGCCGATGTTCTTACGCTTGGCCAGGATGCTGTTGGGCACCGTGATGATCTGGCAACCGCATCCTTCCGCCTGGTAAATATTGATAAGCTCACGCGTGGATGCCCACAGGACCTCGCAGTTGGGCTTGGCGGCGGCCTTCTTGACCGACTCCGTCATAAACGGAATGGGGTCGACGCCGGTATCGGCGATGCGGCCGGCAAAGAGCGAGATGATGGACGGTGTCTCGGCATCAACGGCCTCGACCATCTCGTCGACCTGCGTAGGCGTAAAGATGGTGGTGACGTTGACCTTGATGCCGTCGGCCGAAAGCTTGCGCACCAGCTCGGCGGTGGACTCACCCTTGGTGGTCACGCACGGAATCTTGACGTAGACGTTCTCGGCCCAGGTAGCGATCTCGCGGGCCTCGACCTCCATGGTCTCGACGTCGTCGGCAAAGACCTCAAACGACACGGACACATCGGTGATGTGGGCCAGGACCTCCTTGGCAAACGCGCGGTAATCCGTCACGCCGCCCTTCTTCATAAGGGACGGGTTGGTCGTGAAACCCTGAACGTTGCCGTTCTCGTACATGTCGAGCATGCCCTCGAGATTTGCACCGTCAGCGAACACCTTGATTGCCATCTGCCTGATTCCTTTCGTTAGCATACGGCCGATAAACTGCTAAACACTTTACCTACGTTTATCAAGGCGTGAACTGCGGGTTTTTATCTTCTCGGCGAACGGTATAAACACCTCAGTGTTTGGATTGATAAATCGATTGAGCATGCAAAAGCAAAGAGTCGCAGTTTGAGCAAACGTCAGAAGGCGAGATTCATTAGATGAGGCCGAAATGTTGCATCGCTGTGACGGTGCCATCGTGTGCGACATCGTCGGTCACGTAGTCGGCGACTGCCTTGACCTCGGGCATGGCGTTGCCCATGGCTACAGCCGTCTCGACGGCGGCGAGCATACCCAGATCGTTGCCGGAATCGCCAAAGCCAAAGGTGCGCGCGTTGCCGGTGCGACCCAGGTATTCCAGCGCTCGCGCCACGCCCACGCCCTTGTCGATGCCCTTGGGGCTCAGCTCGCGATTCTGACCACCGGTGTTGCACAGCTCAAACTCGCGCTCGATAAAGCCATCGTCGTTGGCTACGCGAGCTAGGTCGCACGCGTTAATGCACACCTTGCCTACGCGCAAATGCCCATCGACGCGCATCTGATCAACGCCATGCACCACGCCGGCGCCTAGCAGAAATGACTGTTCGACACCAACTGGCTCAAGTGAATAGGTGGCACCGTTCGTCTCGAACAACGCCTCGCCGCCCGCCACAGTAATGCGACGCGCGAGCTCCTCAACAATGTCCTCGTCAATGCAGTCCTCGTGTGCCACGCGGCCCTCGACCTCGAGCGTGGCCCCCGCCATGGCAACGACGCCCGCGGGGTCGAGCGCACGCAAACTGTCCGCGATGAGCCACAGGGGACGACCCGTGCAGATAAACGCCTTGTGCCCCGCATCGCGCAGTGCATGGAACGCCTCAACCACCGTCTGCGAAGGGCGAACCGCCGAAAAGTCCTTATCGGTCATATCGTCGGGATCGAACGACGTCAGCGTGCCGTCCACGTCAAAAAAGAGCACAGCGGGTTCGGGACACGCATCAATCATATGGGTTCCTTTCGAGGATAAGGGCAAACGAAGCATCCATCATATAATGGAGCGACGCAACCAGAGAGGTCACCCATGGAATTTTACGCAAGCTGCCCCGAGGGCTTTGAGTCCGCACTCGCCGATGAGCTTAAACGCCTCGGGCTTTCGCATGTCCGCCGCCTGAAAGGCCGCGCTACGTTTGAGGGCGAGCTCGAAGAAGGCTACCGCGCCTGTCTGTGGTCGCGCCTGGCGAGCCGCGTGTTCGTGGTACTCGGGCGCTTTGAGGCGCAGGATGCCGATGAACTGTACGATAGCGTTTACGACATCGCCTGGGAGAGCATCGTCCGCCCCGGCGCCACCATCGCCATTACCGCCCGCGGCGTGACCGAGCAGCTGCGCAACACGCGCTTCTCGGCCCTGCGCGCCAAGGACGCATTGTGCGACCGCTTGGCCGAAACCACGGGCCGTCGCGCCGATGTCGACGCCGCCGATCCCGATGTTCACCTGCTGCTTTCGCTGCGTCAGCGCCGCGCGAGCATCAGCCTGGACCTTTCGGGCGACCCGCTGTTCAAACGCCTACCGCCCGCAGCGACCCGCGCCGGCGAGGGCGCGCACGTGCTGCGCCCCGACTACGCCGCCCTGGCGCTGGCGCAGGTCGGCTGGACCGCACTATGCGAGCGCGAGCTGACGGCCGACGATTACGAGAACGAAGCCCTTCCCACGCTGATCGATGCCTCGTGCGCCGGCGGCGGTCTGCTGCTGGAGGCCGTGAACATTCTGACCGACCGCGCCCCGGGCGCCGCACGCGAGCGCTGGGGCTTTGAGGGCTGGCAGCTGCACGATGCCGCCCTGTGGGAGCAGCTGCTTGCCGAGGCGCGCGAGCGCGAGACGGCAGCACGCGAGCGACAGGCGCGCATCGTGGCCGTAGACATCGACCCCGCCGCCCGCAAGACCGCAGAGCGCATGGTCAAGTGCGCCGGCTACAAGCGTTTTGTCGACTTTTGCGCTGCCAAGCCCGCCACCGTGTTGGACCATGCAGGCGCTGTCGCCGGCGCCGCCGTGGTCGCGGATACGACCGAGACACCGCTTTCGCTCATGCACGACGCCATGACGCTGATCGGCGAGCTGCGCCGCGCGCCCGAGCTCGCTTCGGCACCGGTCGCCGCGCTCACCCGCGATGGCCTTATGGCCCGCGCGCTCCATGCCGAGTCTGCGCGCTCCATCGCTGTCATGCCCAATAACGAGGAGGCGGCTATTGAGGTTTGGCCCTCGCTCGACCACGCCGCCGCGACATTCGAAGCTGCGACCAGTGCGAATGCCGAGGCCGAGGTTACGGATGCCAACGAAGTCAACGACGAAGCCGCCGCTTCCGCCATGCCCGAGCCTGCCGCCATGCTCGACCTGGGCGACGGCAAGCCGCTGCCCGTGCTCATCCCCGAGTCGGAGCAGTTCGCCAACCGCCTGCGCAAAAACGCCCGCCTGCGTCGCAAGTGGGCAAAGCGCGAGGGCGTGAGCTGCTACCGCGTCTACGATGCCGACCTGCCCGACTACTCCGCCGCTATCGACCTGTACGAGGGTTGCCCGCAGACGCCGGGCCGCTGGCTCGTCATCGCCGAATACGCCGCGCCCAAGACCATCGACCCCGCACTGGCCCAGGCCCGTATGCTCGACATTCTGGCCATCGCGCCGCGCATCCTAGATGTTCCCGCCGAGCATGTGCACGCCAAGGCCCGCATGCGTTCGCGCGGCGGCTCGCAGTACGGCAAGCAGGGCGCCGGCAAGGGCGGCTCGGGTGAGCGCGCCAATATCGCGCGTCGTCGCCTGCCGCTCATCGAAGAGGGCGGCCTCACCTTTGCCGTCAACTTTGACGACTACCTGGACGTCGGCATCTTCTTGGACCACCGCGTCACCCGCAACCTGGTGCGCGAGCACGCCAAGCAGGCGCGCCGCTTCCTCAATCTGTTTGCCTACACCGGCACTGCCACCTGCTACGCGGCAGACGGCGGCGTCGAGGAGACCGTGACGGTCGACCTCTCCAACACCTATCTGGACTGGGCCGAGCGCAACATGCGCCAGAACGGCTTTGTGGGGCCTCAGCATCATTTTGTGCGCGACGACGTGCTCGCCTGGATTCGCGACCAGCGCCAGACGCGCAACCGCTGGGACCTGATCTTTGTCGACCCGCCCACGTTCTCGAACTCGTCCAAGATGGGCCGTCGCACCTGGGATGTTCAGCGCGACCATGTTGAGCTTTTGGCCGGCGTATCGCGCCTGCTCGCGCAGGGCGGCCATGCCATCTTTAGCTGCAACCTGCGCGGTTTCCGCCCCGAGACGCGCAAGCTTGCGCGCGCAGGCGTGGTGCTGGAGGACATTACGGCGCAGACCATCCCCGAGGATTTCGCGCGCAACCAGAAGGTGCACCACTGCTACATCGTGCGCCGCCTGCCCATCGAGGACGCCATGGCCGAGGTCGGCTTTAGCGTCGAGGAGATTGCCGAGCGCGTTGAGGAACTGCGCAACCCCGAGGCCCGCAAGCCCCGTGCGGCAGTACCCGCACACGCGCAGGCCGGCAACGACAAGTCCAACTTTGCCGGCAAACCCTCCCCCGCCGGCAAGCCCAAAAAGAAAAAGTTCTACGCCAGCAAGCCCAAGGGCAGATAACAAAGTTGCGGTGGAATACGGACTGTTTTGCCTGGAATTAGGCAAATTTAGACCGTATTTCACCGCAACTCATATTGGGATGGTGGTTGGCGATCTAGCCTTGGGTAACTAGGCGGTAGCCAATGCCTACGTGCGTCTGGATATAGCGCGGATGCGCGGGGTCGGACTCAATCTTCTTGCGCAGCGTGCCCATAAAGACGCGCAGGCTCGCCAGGTCGCTCTTGGTCGCCGTGCCCCAAATCTCGTGCAGGATAAACTGGTGCGTCAGCACCTTGTCGGCATTGTGTGCCAGCAGGCACAAGAGCTTGTACTCAATCGGTGTCAGATGCAGCTCCTCGCCATCCATCGCGGCGATACCGGCATCAAAATCGATATGCAACTCGCCGGTATCGAACGAGCCCTCGGAGGAAACGCCGCCCGTTTGCGCATACGAAAGGCGCCTGAGCGTCGTGCGAATGCGCGCGAGCAGCTCCTCGACCGAAAACGGCTTGGTCAGGTAATCGTCGGCGCCGGCATCGAGCGCGCGGATCTTGTCCGCGTCCTCGCTGCGCGCCGAGACCACGATGATCGGCATGCCCGACCACGCGCGCACCGACTCCACCACCTTGACGCCGTCCATATCGGGCAGGCCCAGATCGAGCAGCACAATGCTCGGCGCCTGCGACGAGGCGGCGGCGATGGCAGCATGTGCGGTCTCCACGGCCATATGGCGCAAGCCGTGCGCCTCGAGCGCGGCAACGATGAGGTTGCGGACGGCGGGATCGTCCTCAACGACTAAGATGAGCGGTTTCACGGCAGAGTTCGGCACAGCGCTACTCCTTATCAAACGAAACGTCGGCGGCGGGAAGCTCGATCGTAAAGACCGAGCCGTGCGGGTCCGCCGCGGCAACCTCTATGCTACCGCCATGCGCCAGCGCAATGGAGCGGCAAAGCGAAAGCCCCAGGCCCACACTGCGTCGGCTATCGGCCAAACCATGGTTGGCGGTGTAGAACGACTCAAAGATACGCTCGCGGTCCTCGGGAGCAATGCCCGGGCCGTCATCGGCCACCGAGCACGCCACGCGTCCATCGCCGGCGTCAATCGAGATCACGATATGCGAGCCTGCGGGCGTGTAGGTAATGGCATTGTTCACCAGGTTTACCACCAGCTGCACCATCAGGCGCGCATCGACATTGACGAGCGCCGGCTCATCGCTCGCCACCACCTTAAGATCGTGCTCGCGCACGGCCGGATTTACATGGCGCAGCGCCTCCTCGACGATATCGTCCATGAGCTCGAGCGTGGTCGACAGATGCATGCCGCCGCCCTCGAGTTTGGTGATGGCGAGCAGGTTCTCGACGGTGGCGTTGAGCCACAGCGCATCCGAGCGAATGGATAGCAGCAGGCCGCGGCGCGTCTGGGCATCGAGCACCGCGGTGCCGGTCGAGCCCTGGTCGAGCAGCACGTCGGCATTACCCGAAATACTGGTAAGCGGCGTGCGCAGATCGTGCGAGATGGAGCGCAGCAGATTGGCGCGCAGCTGCTCATTTTTGGCAAGCACCGCCGCCTCCTCGCGGGCCTCCATGGCGCGAGCGCGATCGAGTGCCAGCTCGCCTTCGCTCACGATGGCATCGGCAAGTGTCCGCTCCTCGTGCGTCAGCACGTCGGGCTCGGCAACGATAGCCAGCACGCCCACCACCGAGGCGGGATCGCCCGCGCGCACCATGGTGTCGCCCGAGCGCACGGTCAGGTAGATGCCGTAGAACGCCGAGCCGCCGTAGGTGGCATCGAGCGGCGTTCCCACATAGGCGGACGCCGAGAGCCGCGGCGGCATCTGCGGCGCCAGTTCATGCACCGGCGCGACATCGCCCACGGCCGTGTATGTCGCACGCGGCAGCAGGTCATCGCCCTCGGCGTCGGCGCTGTACCACACGACAGGACAGCCCGAAAGACGCGCCAGCTGCGTTGCCATAGCATGGACAATCTGCTGCTGATCGGCGCAGCGCTGCAGCATGCGGTTGGTCTCGAGCACCATCTGCGTGCGGCGGTCGCTGGCGGCGGCCTGCGCTAAGGCACGGCGCAGGGCAAGCGAAATCGAGCTCGACACGAGCGAGACCGCAAACATGATAAAGAACATGCCGGGATAGACGCGGTCGATAAACGACAGCGAGTAGCGCGGGTCGACAAACAGGAAGTTGTAGAGCGCCACGGCGGCAGCCGAACTCAGCAAGCAATACAGGCGGCTCCAGGTAAAGAACGCGCACAGCTGCACGGCGAACACATAGACGATCATGATGCTCGGCGCGAGACCCGGATGGTCGAGCAGCGCGCCCACAATCGTCGCCGCGACCAGCAGCCCCGCCGACACGCAGGCGTCATACAGAGGGCTGCGACGCGTCAACGTCGTGCGCCGCCACCAAAAGTTCTCGGCCATATCGCCGTCCGTACGGACGTCCATCAGCGCCCTGCCCCTCTCTCAAAAACAAAAACCACCACAAAGGGGACAGGCACCTTTGTGGTGGTTTCCCCTTGTGGTGGTTCCAAGTGTATAGCCTTGCAGTCTACGGACGCTCGTCGGGAGCCAGGCGCTGCATCTTGCTCACGGCCTTAAACTTGGTGAACAGCGGCACGTACTCAAAGCTCACGTTGGAGTTCTCCAGGCCGTACCAGCGCGCAGGCGTGCCGGCGGCGCGGCGGATGATGTACTTGAGCGTGATGGCCGTACGCTCGCTCGGCTCCACGTCGCTTTCGGGTGCCAGAAGCTTGCGAATCATGACGAATTTGAACGTACCGATGTTGCCCGGATCCTTGTAGACCGAGTAGTCATGCGTCTGCGCCGGCAGCTCGCCGGTGGCAGCCAGGTCCTGAACGACCTGACGCAGATAGGCATTGACGCGCTGGTTAATCTTGTAGCCCAGGTACAGATGCACGCGGAACACGTAGTCGGTGCCGAACGTCTCGACCGAATAGGCAAAGGTATGCGGCTCGTCCATGGTCTCGACATTCACGAACCACCAGGCGCGAGCGCGCTTGGGATGCTTGTCCAAGATCGAGTAGACGATATCACGGTCGATGTAATCGGTATGGGTGTCCTTGGTCAGGTACACGATGTTGTCGCTCAGGCGCTCGTAGCGATCATCATCGCGCAGGCGCTTGAGCTGCGGCAGGTAGCTGCGCAGCGGCAGCAGCGTAAACTGGCGCTGCTCAACAGCCGTACCGTTGTACCAGCACACCATGATGCCCATGATGAGCGCGGCCATGAGGATGGTGAAGTAGCCGCCGTGGAAGAACTTGGTGAGTGAGCTCACGAAGAAGAAGCCTTCGAGCAAAAGGAAGAAAGCCGCGAAGATCCACGGAGCAACCTTGAGCTTGCGCTCCTCGTGCAGGTAGAAGAAGAGCAGCAGCGTGGTGCACATCATAGTCAGCGTAATGGCAAGGCCGTAGGCGGCTTCCATATGCGCCGAGTTCTGGAACAGCAGCACCACGATGACGCAGCCGACAAGCATGACGTTGTTGACCATGGGGATGTAGAGCTGGCCCTTGGTCTCGGCAGGGTAGAAGACCTGCATGTGCGGCATGAGATCCAGACGGCTGGCCTCGGACACCAGCGAGAATGCGCCGGTGATGAGCGCCTGCGAGGCGATGATGGCCGCGACGGTGGAAAGGCCTACGGCAAACGGGCGCAGGCCCGGGGCGAGCATCTGGTAGAACGGGTTGAGATCGGCAATGCCCATGAGCTCGGGGTTGGCAGCGTTGTTCATAAGCCAAGCGCCCTGGCCCATATAGGACAGCAGCAGACAGCACTTAACGAACGGCCAGGTAGCGTAGATGTTGCCGCGGCCGACGTGGCCCATGTCGGAGTAGAGCGCCTCGGCACCGGTGGTGGCGAGGAAGCAGCTGCCCAGGATCATGATGCCCGCGTGGTTGTTGGGGCTCAGCAAAAAGGCGATGCCGCGCACCGGGTTGAGGCACAGCAGCACGGCGGGGTGCTGGAAGACAAAGAACAGACCCGTGCCGCCCAGGAACAGGAACCACAGCGTCATGATGGGGCCAAAGGCGTGACCGATTTTGGCCGTACCGATGCGCTGTACCAAGAAGAGCACGATGATGATGGCGAGCGTAATGGCGACGACGCGGCCCTGGTCATCGCCCAGCACGGCATGGACCGCCGGGATGGTGCGCAGGCCCTCGATGGCCGTGGTAACGGTAACGGCCGGCGTCAGGATGCCGTCGGCGAGCAGCGCGGCGCCACCCAGCATGGCAGGGATGATGAGCCATTTGCCGCAGCGCTTGACCAGGCTGTACAGGGCAAAGATGCCGCCCTCGCCGTGGTTATCGGCACGCAGCGAGATCAGCACGTACTTGATGGTGGTCAGCAGCGTGACCGTCCACACGACAAGGGAGAGCGCGCCGAGCACGAACTCCTCCGTAACGCTTCCGATGCCGCCGTTGCCGGCAACGAGCGCCTTGGTTACATACATAGGGCTGGTGCCGATATCGCCGTACACCACGCCCAGCGTGACGAGCATCGCCGAGATGCTCACAGGAATCGCAGCGTGCGAGGCTGCCTCCTTGGCCTTTTGTTCCATAAGCCGGTTTCCTCCCAACTTTAATGTTCGAAGGAATTATAGGTAATCGGCCCACGTTTGAATGGCACTGTTTTCCCAGCTAAATAAACATTTATACGGCCTTTAGGCCACCTCGGCGATATGGAATGTGACAAAGGGACTGTCCCTTTGTCACATCACCGCATTCGTTACTTGCCGAGCCAGTTTTTGAACCACCACTCCATGGAACGGCTCATCTCGGCCATAAAGGGGCTCGTGTGCTTGCGGGTGTAGATATCCACCACGCGCTCGCCTACCTCGCGGGCATGCGGACGGAACATCGCGTCCATCTCGGCCACCTGCGCGTCCATGGTCGTGGCGCCGGCGCGGCAGTAGCGCTCCTCGTGCACCAGGTTCACCACGGGGTGCGCGATTGCCGGGCGCTCCTTACGGGGCGTGCCGATGATGAGCATCGACAGCGGCATGGTATAGGGCGGCAGATCGAGCAGCTCGGCGACTTCCTCGGCATTCTCGACGATATCACCGATGTAGCAGCTCCCCAGCCCCAGGGCCTCGGCGGCAACCACGGCGTTTTGCGCGGCGATCACGGCATCCTGGGCCGCGATCGCAAAGTCGCCCAAACCCGGCGCGCGGCGGGGCGCCTTGCCCGTGCGCTCGACAAACTCGGGCTCAAAGCAGCCCACGTGCTCAAACAGATCGATCCACTTGGCATAATCGACCACAAATATAAGTGCCCAGGGCGCCTTGGCGATCATGGGCTGGTGATCGCACAGGTCGGCCAGACGATCCAGCGTAGCCTGCTCGCGAATGCTCACGATGGAATACATCATCATGGCGCCTGCCGACGGCGCACGACTCGCCGCATGCAAAATCGCCGCCCGTTGCTCGTCGGTCACCGCCACGGGGCGGTCGTCGTCATCACGCGCGAAGGCACGCGTGGAGGAACGGTGCTCCAACGTGTCCAGCACCGCGTTGCCCGTGGTCTCGACCGGATAGCCGTACGTATCGACCGCCGCTCCATCGCCGCCCATGTCCGCCTTGCAAACCTGCTCGCTCATCGCCCTACCCTCGCCATTTCTTTAAGAAGCCTTTACGTTTCCGTGTAATTCCCGTCCATTATCGCGCAGGTCGCCGCTACATTGCGCAACACCGCCACGCACGCGCGTTATTATGGCTGGTTGTTGTGCGCAGTCACCAAATGCAGCGCATATCTTGGTAACAATCGGGTAAACCCCCGCTTTCGTAGGTTTTAGTTTGTGAGGAGTCTCAGCATGTTCGCTGCCGCCATCTCGCTCGTCGGTCTTGCGGCGACCGTCTACCTTGTCTTGCGCGAGGCCAAGGCCATTCGCGCTCAGTCGGGCACCGTCGCCAAAAGTGCTCTTGGGTGGAGCGTCGCCTTCGGCCTGTTCCAGGTCTTTTTGACTATTTGGGGCGCCGTGGGCCTCGTCGCTCAAAACGAGCCGCTCGCCTTTGTGATGCTCATCCTGACCAACGCCATTCTCACCGGATGCGCTTGGGCCAGCATCGCCCGCGACCGCTTCGCCCCGCGCGTCTTTGCGTTCGCCGAGCCCGACGCCCCCGCCCCCACCGGCAAGCTCGCCCGCCTGCGCGGCGCCTTTGTGGGCAAACCGCTCGTCGCCGCCGTCTTGTGCCTACTGCTCGCCGGCGTCTTTGCGCTGCTGGGCATGGAGGTCTCGTCCAACCACGACTTTACCTGGGCCTACCCCCTGTGCATTCTGCTCGAATGGGCCATTATCACCGTGCTCATGGTCGGCTTGTTCTTCCTATTCCAGCGCCACGGCGCAGCTCCCGCGGTCCTGGCCTTTGCCCTCTTTGTCCTAGGCATTGCAGAGTTCTTTGTCATCACGTTTAAATCCATGCCCATCCAGCCGGGCGACCTTTCGGCCATCTCCACCGCCGCCGCGGTCGCCGGCAACGGCTACACCTTCTCGATCTCGCTGTTCTGCGTGCTGTCCATGGGCTTTACCGCCATCGCCATGCTGCTGTGCGAGTACGCCGGCCTGGTGGCACCGCACCGTCAGAAGGGTGCCGCCAACGCCAAGCGCATGCTGCTCACCAACCTGCTCGTGGCAGTGCTGTGCCTGGGCGGCGTAACCGCGCATGTCACGCTCATCGACTACTACAACACCCTCGGCATCACCGTCTACACCTGGCGCCCGCTCGAGAGCTACTGGCGCGAGGGCTACCTGCCCGCCTTTATTAGTGCGGCACAGTCCATCAAGCCGCCCAAACCCGCCGACTACTCCGTCGACGATGCCAAGGCCACGCTCAAAAAGTACGCCAAGGCCTACGACAAGTCCGACGCCGCCAAGAGCGACGAGCGCGCCGCCGCAAAGGAGCAGTTCGACAGCGAGAAGCCCACGGTCATCGCCATCATGAACGAGACCTTCTCGGACCTATCCATCTACCAGAACATGCGCGCCGGCTACGAAGGCCCGCAGTACTTTAAGAGCCTGTCCAACTGCCTCAGCCGCGGCAAGCTCTACGTGAGCGCCTACGGCGGCGGCACCGCCAATACCGAGTTTGAGTTTATGACCGGCAACTCCATGGCCAACCTGGGCTCGGGCGTGTACCCCTACACCATCTACAACATGGAGACGACCGGAAACTTAGCCGAGCAGTTCAAGTCGCTCGGATATTCCACCACGGCCATGCACCCCAACCACGCAACCAACTGGAACCGCGAGAACGTCTACAAGGATTTTGGCTTTGACCAGTTCCTGTCCATCAACGACTTCCAGGGAGCTGACACCCTGCGCGGCATGGTGACCGACCAGGCGACCTACGACAAGATTCTTGAGCTGCTCGACCAGAACGCCGATCCGCAGTTTATCTTCGACGTGACCATGCAGAACCACTCGGGCTACGACACGGGCCTGCTGCCGGTCGACAAGCAGATGCACCTGAACATCGACACGACCGACCTGGACGCCAAGACCGTCGAGGACGGCACGCTCTCCGATGTCGACGAGTACGTCTCGTGCATCGAGCAGTCCGACCAGGCGCTGCGCTACTTCCTCAACGCCTTGAGCAAGCTCGACCGCAAGGTGGTCGTGGTGTTCTGGGGCGACCATCAGCCTTTCTTCCCGTCCAAGTTCAACGATAAGTGGTTTACCGGCGAGGACGACGCCACCCACCAGGAGCGCTTGTGGCAGACCGACTACATCATTTGGGCTAACTACGACGTTGCCGGTTGTAACCAGACGAGTGAGGTCGACGACCTGTCCACCAACTATCTGTCCACCCAGCTGATGCAGCTGATCGGCGCACCACTGACCGACTACCAGAAGGCGCACATGACGCTGCGCGAGTCGCTGCCCGCCATCAACTCGGTGGGCTACGAGGACGCCAGCCTGCGCTGGGCGCTCTCCTCCAACGTCACCGGCGACGACGCCGTTGCCGCAGCCGCCACCAAGGCACGCGAGGATTACGCCAAGATGCAGTATTACGAAATGTTCCGCGACGGCAAGAACGTCTATACGGAGCACTTCCAGACCGAGGCCAACGAGACCGACCCCAACCTGGCGCCGGGCACAACCAAGATTAAGTAGCTGCTAGCTGCTGAGCCACAACTGAAACGTCTGTCCAGGCGGAGGCATATAAGGTTCCCTGCTCGGACAGTCCTGCGCAAGACGAAGGCCACATTAAGTGGCCTTCTTTGCGTGCGGAACTCGCGATGAACCTTATATGCCTCCGCCTGGACAGACGCCTTGTTGTCGTAACGGTGACGCATAATTTCTTTCGCAAATTGACAACCGCATAGCGGAACACGGCCCGCGCCCCGTCATA
>NZ_JAQLDQ010000002.1 GCF_028209395.1 Collinsella aerofaciens | reverse complement strand
ATCATGCTTCACTCTCAAATCAACGCGCATAAAGAAAGCCTCCCATTTCTCATGTCCAAGAAATGGGAGGCAGTTCACACGCGCTGCAGGGTCTTTTTGCATGTCATGTTTAGTTGTGGCCAACGCCTTAGAGAGCGGCGACGACCTCGATCTCGACCAGACCGCCAGCCGGAAGAGCGGCAACCTGGAAAGCGCTGCGCGCGGGGAACGGGGCCTCGAACTTGGAGGCGTAGATCTCGTTTACGGCAGCGAAGTCGGCAATGTCAGCCAGGTAGACTGTGGTCTTGACGACATCGGCAAAGGTGGCGCCGGCAGCGGTCAGCAGGGCCTCGACGTTAGCAAGGGACTGCTTAGCCTGGGCCTCGACGCCCTCGGGCATCTTGCCGGTTGCGGGGTCGATGCCCAGCTGGCCGGACAGGAACACCATGTTGCCGGTCTGGATGCCGGGGGAATACGGGCCGATGGCTGCGGGTGCATTATCGGAAGCCACGACGGTCTTGCTCATGTTTATCTCCTTACAAGTAAAAGGGAACGGGAGCGCGGCGTTCACACCGGGAGGCACAGTTCGGTCTGAACACCGCGCTTGATTGGGATAGTACTCAAGGTTTCCGCGCGATGCAAGATTATTATCACGTTGCGAGAATATTTTATCGCCCAACGGTTTCCCCGGACCGCTGAACGGTTCTCATGTGGAGCAGCCAGTCCAAGCTGCTGAAGACTTTATCCCGCTTGGAACGCGGGCATCGCCTGCCGCGACGGCACCACTATACTTTTGAGTATCTGAGCATTTTGAAAGGCAGGATATGACCGCAACCGCCAGTCGAACCACCAACCGCAGACCCGAGCTTTTGGCGCCCGCCGGAGGGCCCGAGCCCTTTGCCGCCGCACTCGCCGCCGGGGCAGACGCCATCTACTGCGGCATGGGCAGCTTCAACGCCCGCCGCAAGGCCACCAACTTTACCGACGAGGCCTTTGAGCAGGCCTGCCGCGCCGCGCATCTGGCCGGCTCGCGCGTCTACGTCACGGTCAACATCGTCATCAAGGAATCCGAGATGAGCGATGCGCTGCAGCTCATCCATCGCTGCTCCACGCTGGGCGCCGACGCCTTCATCATCCAGGACTGGGGCCTGTTCTTTGAGGTCAAACGCACGATGCCCAGCATCGAGACGCATATCTCGACCCAGGCGAACATCCACGACGACCGCGGAACCCTTTGGTGCCGCGAGCAGGGCGCCGACCGCGTGACCCTCTCGCGCGAGCTTTCCATCGACGAGATTGCCGCCATTCACGATGCCGCGCCCGATGTGGACCTTGAGGTCTTTAGCCATGGCGCCATCTGCTTTTGCTATTCGGGCCTGTGTCTGCTTTCGAGCTTTGCCATGGCGGGACGATCGGCCAACCGTGGCATGTGCGCCCAGCCCTGCCGCTTGCCCTACGAGCTGATCGACGAGAACGGTCGCTCGCTCTCCCCTGCCGGTCGCGAGCGCGCGCTGTGCCCGCGTGACACCAACACCTCGCAGCTTGTTCGCCGTCTGTATGACGCCGGCGCCGCGTCGCTCAAGCTCGAGGGCCGCATGAAGGCGCCCGATTACGTGTACTCCATCGTTGATGTGTATCGTCACGAAATTGACGACATGCTATCCGGAGCCACCGTTGCCAAGGACGAGGAAGCCGCCCGCCAGCGCCAGCTCAAGCGCTGCTTTAACCGCGACTTTACGCACGCCTATCAGGACGGTACCTCGGGTGACGAGATGATGAGTTACGAGCGCTCCAACAACCGCGGCCAGATCGTGGGCACGGTGCTCGGCAGCCACCTGGCCAACCGCGATGTGCGCGGGCTCAAGCCCGACGACCGCCGTCGCCGCGCCGCCATCGCCCGCATTGAGTTGTTTGAGCCCGTGGGCAAGGGCGACCTGCTGGAGCTTCGCCACGACGATGAGTTCGACCAGTTCCTGACCACCATCGCCGCCGATGATGCCGCTGCCGGCGATGTTATCGAGTGTCGCGTGCCCCGTAGCATGCCCGAGGGCTGCCGCGTGCGCGTGATTCGAAGCCAGCGCGCTATTGACGCTGCCAGCGCCGCGCTCAAGCGCGATGTGCTGCGCCGCCGAGCTGTTGATGTATCCGTCGTGGCGCGCCTGGGCAAGCCGTTTACTGTCACGCTCACCTGCTGTGACGACCCCGCGCTCACCGCCACCGCCACGGGCTTCACCGTCGAGGCCGCCAAGACCCGCGCCGTCGAGGCATCCGATCTGGTTGAGCACGTCGGGCGCATGGGCTCCTCTCCCTTTGAGGCCGCGAGCTTTGACGTGGCCCTCGACGAGAGTTGCGGCATGGGCTTTTCCGCCGTGCACAAGGTGCGCGCCGCCGCTTGTAAGGCGCTGGAAGAGGCCATTCTGGCACCGTACGAGGAGCGCGCCCGCACGCTCGAGCTACCGGCGATTGTCACCAATGATTCCCGCCCCGCGCCCGAGCACTACCGCGATGAGCCGCAGATCTGCGCTACCGTCACCTCGCTCGAGGCCGCCGAGGCCGCTCGCGCGGAGGGTGCAACGCGCATCTACATGACCACCGACGCGCTCGAGGCTGTCGGACTCTCCCCTGCCGATGCATTTGAGCAGGGTATTGTGCCCGCACTCGACGAGGTCTGCCGCGCCGTTGACCACGTCCGCGTTGACCCATGGGTTGTTGCCGGCGCCACGGTCGCTATTGGCAACATCTCTGAGCTTGCCCTGGCCGCCCAGGTTGGCGCCACGGCCGAGATTCGCTCTTGCCTGCCGGTGCACAACACGCCCTGCATGGAGGCGCTTGCCGAGCGCGGAGCCGGTGCGTTTTGGCTCTCGCCCGAGATCACGCTCGACGAGATTGTCTCGCTCGGCGCCGCCGCGCCCGCGGCTCTAGGCATCACCGTCTTTGGCCGCCCGCGCGTTATGACAAGCGAGCATTGCATTCTGCAGGTTGCCAACGGTTGCATCCACGATTGTGCCAGCTGCCGCCTGCGTGCCCGTAAGCTCTCGCTCAAGAATATCGACGGAAAGGTCATGCCGGTGCGTACCGACATCCACGGCCGCTCACGCTTGTACGACGCCTACCCCATCGACCTCACGCCGCAGGTACCACAGCTGCTCGACGCCGGCGTCCGTCGTCTTATGGTGGACGGCACACTGCTCGAGACGGATGAGGTGGGCCGCGCCACCGCTCGCGTCCGCCGCGCCGTCGAGGCAGCGCAAGCCGGCCGCAAGCCCGCCGCCCGCCTGCGCGGTGCCACCTCGGGCTGCATGTTTGTGGGAATCAGCTAACCGAAAGGCTTACACGTGAACGAAGAACCTCAAGTCCTCTACTGCGACGCCTGGCTCATGGCCATCGACAAGCCCGCCGGCATGATCGTCCACGGCGACGGCACCGGCGAGCGCACGCTCACCGACTACGCCAGCGACCTGCTGCTGGCGATGGGCGACGGCTTTGCCGCGACCGACATGCAGCCGCTCAACCGCTTGGACCGCGACACCACCGGCGTGGTGCTGTTCTCACTCGACAAGCAGACGCAGCCCGCCTTTGACCAGATGATTATCGACCACGCGTTCGAAAAGCACTACCTAGCGCTCGCCGAGGGCAAAATCGACTGGAACGAGAAGCTCATCGACAAGCCTATCGCCCGCGACCGCCACGATAGCCGCAAGATGCGCGTTGGCGCCAGCGGCAAGCCGTCTCAGACGCGCGTCAAGGTACTCAAGCGCCTTAAGAGCCGCCGTGGCCTGCCTACGCGCTCGTATATTGATGTCGAGCTGCTCACCGGCCGCAAGCACCAGATCCGCGTGCACCTGGCGAGCGAGCGCCATCCCCTGGTGGGCGACGACCTGTACGGGACGCCGCGTCCTTGTGGCCTCATGCTCCACGCCCACAGCGTGTCCTTTACGCATCCCGTAACCGGCGAGCACATCCACATCGAAGCCCCCTGCCCCTGGGAGCCCTAAAACCTGCCAAAAAGGGACAGGTTTATTTTGGCAGGTTTTATCCGGACAAACGTCAAAACCACCACAAAGGTTCCTGCCCCTTCGCGGTGGTTTTGGCCTTGCCCCGTCGCTAGACCGTGATGACGTTGTCCATTGCCCGGTACTTGGCGGGGACCTCGCCTGCGGTAATAATCGTTGCATCGCGGAAGTCCGCGAACTTGACGGGCGCCACCATGCCAAATTTACTGGCGTCCGAGATTACGAAGCGCTTGGCCGTATGGCGCATCGAGATACGCTTTACTTGCGCCTCCTCGATATCGGGCGCCGTGAAGCCCTGCTCGGCGGCAATGCCGTTAGAGCCCCAAAAGCCGCAGTTGAAGTTGTAACGGTCTAAGGTTGCCAAGGCATCGGGGCCAACGAGCGCCTCGGTCTCGGGTTTGAGCTCGCCGCCCAGCACCACGGTACGCATGCCGCGCAAAGCGAGATGCTGAGCATGGAGCACGGAATCAGTCACATAGGTGACACCTTCAAGGTGTGGAAGATGCTCGATGAGCCTGAGCGTCGTCGAGCCCGAGTCGATGTACACAAAGCTCTCGGGCTCCACCAGCGCCGCCGCACGGGCGCAGATACGTTCCTTGTCGTCGTTATGGAGATCGCTGCGCTCATTAAGCGTTAGGTCGCGCGTCACGTGCGCGCGCTCAAGGCTCGTCGCCCCACCGTGCACCTTGGCGATACGGTGTGCGCGATTGAGCGTCTGCAGGTCGCGCCGAATGGTAGACGCCGTCACGCCCAGGGCCTCAGCAAGCTCCGGTACGGTAACCGAGCCCGTCTGCTGCACCATCGACACGATTGCGTTGAGCCTATCTTCCGCAAGCATCGCTTACTCCTCCTCGGGGTACACGACTCCCCAATCGGCGCGAAGCTTGGTCATAAGCTCCATAACATCAGAAGTATAATCCAGAAGCTCGCGCTTGGAGTCGTCGCCGGCAACGGCCTTCTCAAGATCGGCCATCTCATAACACAGGGCGTAAGCCTCGGTGCCTGCGTGGACCTCCTCGCGGTGGCCGTCCGCAGTCCACACGATGGTCGCGTGATCGGCACGCGGATATTCGTTGACCTCGATGTAGCACTTATCAAAGCTGATGACCGAGCGCTTGGGCTGCTTGGAGTGAAGCGTAAGGCTCACGACGCCCAGCTGCTGCTCGGCATTGCGGCAGACGATGCCGCCCGCAACATCGACTCCAGTCTCGCAGGTGTTGCCTAGAGACACGACCTCGGCGGGCTGGCTCGCCATAAACAGGCGCATGACGGACAGGGCATACACACCAATATCGAGCATGGCACCGCCGGCAAGGTTGCGATTGTAGAAACGGTTGGTCAGGTCGCCGTACTCCTTGTAGCTACCAAAGTTGAGCTGAGCGAGGTTCATGCGGCCGAACTCGCCGGCATCCATGCGGCGACGCAGCTCTTGATACAAGGGCATGTGGAGCACCGTGGTAGCGTCCATAAGGACCACGTTGTGCTCGGCGGCAATGGCACGGGCCTCATCGAGTTCAGCGGAATTGAGGGTAATGGCCTTCTCGCAGAGCACGTGCTTGCCGGCTGCCAGGGCAGCGCGCAGATAGGTGATATGAGTGTTGTGCGGGGTAGTGATGTAGACGGCGTCGATGCCAGGATCGGCGTAGAGGTCCTCAACCGTGTCGTAGACCTTCTCGATGCCATACTGCTCGGCAAAAGCCTGAGCCTTGGACAGCGTACGGTTGGCGACGCCCGCAAGCTTGCGACCGGCAAGAGCAAGGGACTGAGCCATCTGGTTGGCGATAACGCCGCAACCGATGACGGCCCAATGGAGCTCGGGAGCCGTAAAAATATCGTCGGGGAACGGCTTGTCCTGGACCGAAGCGAACGCTGCTTTGGCGGCTGCCGCGGCGTCGATCGGAGCCTGCTTGGAATCTGCCATTATGTGCCTCCTGTGTCATAGAACGCCTTGCTTTCTGACAGCTCTATATTCGCACAAACACGCGCTTCTGTGCGCGTTTTTGCGTATCTCACCGCTAAACGGTCATTGTTGTCCCGAAAACGGCGCATCTATACGCATATTCACGCAATCCCACGCACGCAAATACGCACAAATGCGAACCGGTCATTGCTCAGAGACAGGGGCTTATGCTTAGAACTCAAAAGACAGGATGATCCGCTTCGCCTCGTCGCTCATGGCGCGCTGCAGCTCTAAGGACCGTCCCAAACTGCCGACAGAAAAGGAACGTTCCAAACTGCAGACAGAAAAAGAACGTCCCCAGGCGCCGGCATTTCAAGAGTACTCATTTAAGTCTGTCCCCAATGAGTGGGAGTAATCAGAGACCCTTTGCGAGGGAGGCCGGACGTGGCCTTCCTCGTTTTTATTCATGGACTTTAGTCCGTGCCGCGCGGCACGCGCGGCATAGAAAGCCACCCGCTCAGCGGGTGGAGGCCAATTTCCGTTACGCGACAAAAACCTTCCCCCTAGCATGAGGATTGTTCAGGTCATCATACTAGGGGGAGGTGATTGCTGTGGCCCAGAAAGCCAACAGCCTCGCGTACACGAAATGGCTGTGCAAGTACCGCATCGCACCGAGGTCAAGCTCATCGCCGCCATCGTCGAGAAGCACCCCAAGGTGCGCTTTGCCGCGAGCCGCACCTCGGCCCACGCCGACCTCTACGACCGCATGGAGCAGGCCCTGTGCGAGCGCGTGGCCAACGCGGTGGAGGTCGTCCGCTCCGACATCAGCCCCGCGCTTCTTGTCCACACCGGTCCAAACCTCGTGGGTGTGGCGGTCCAGGGACTCTAGCGGAGGCGGGGCGTCCTGCCCCAAAAACAAATGCAAAAGACGAGCACTTCTTGCCGCTCAATTGGCAAGAAGCGCTCGTCTTTTCTTAACGCGTTGTATGGCGGAGAGAGCGCAAGTTACGCGAGCGCCCTTCTTGCCAGCTCGGCCGCGCCGAGGATTCCTTGGTCGCCGCCGCAGCCCGGGGCGCAGATGTAGCTCTCCATGTCCTTAAGCTCGGCGGTCTGGATGTAGCCACCCAGATATTCGAGGGTCTTCTTGCGGACGATGCCGTAGAGCTGCTCCTGGTGCATCACGCCGCCGCCGAGGACGATGCGGCGAGGCGAGTACATGAGCACGAGGTTCGCACACATCTGCCCCAGATAATCCCCCTCGAGCGCCCACACCTCATCGTTATCCGCGAGCTCGGCCGCGGGCTTTCCCCAGCGCGCGGCGATGGCGGGGCCGGAGGCGAGCCCCTCGAGACAGCTCGCGTGGCTCGGGCAGACGCAGCGTCCCTCCTCGATGGGACGGGTCCTTACCAGCATGTGACCGGCCTCGGGGTGCAGCATGCCGTGAAGGAGTCTGCCCGCGCACATGACGCCCGCGCCCACGCCGGTGCCGATGGTCACGTAGACGGCGTCCTCGAGCCCCTTGCAGCAGCCGAAGACCACTTCGCCGAGGCAGGCAACGTTCACGTCCGTGTCGTAGGCCACCGGAATCCCGAGGGCGTCGGCGAACGCGGCGCGAAGACCATGGCCTCGCCACGCGAGCTTGGGCGTCTGGAGGATGGAGCCGTAGCGCTCGTCGTTGGGGTTGACGCAGGTCGGGCCGAAGGCGCCGATGCCCAACGCGTCCACATCGCGGGCGGTGAACCACTCGATCATCTGCGGGACGGTCTCGGCGGGCGTAAGCGTCGGGGTCTCCATACGGTCGAGGACCTCGCCGTCGCCGGACACCACGGCACAGACCATCTTGGTCCCGCCGGCTTCGAGGGCGCCGAGCCTCATTTGCTTTTCGCTCATGTGATCCTCCTTACAAAGGGACGCCCGCAGTCATGGTCAACCGCGGGCGCCCATAACGTTGGCTTGTTTCGAGGCGACCCTACCTGGGCACGCGGTCCTGCCTTGCGGCAAACGGGGCGAGCACGGCGTGCGGCTCGCTTTGGTACCAGTAGGCGACGGTGGAGATGTCGTCCTCGCGCTCGTAGAGCTTGATGTCGTCGTTGCCGAGGTCCTGGAACGTCACGCGCAGGTCCTCCTTGAACGAGATCGGGTCGGGAAGGTGCCACCTGTAGAGGCCGTGCCTGGGCAGCGCGTCGTCGTTAGTCGCGAGCATCGGATTCGGGTTCGGCTTGCCCGCGCTGAAGCGGTCGCGCGTGGCGTCGCGCGTCGAGCGGTACGGGTAGCCGGCGAACAGCGTGTTGAAGCACTGCGCCTCGGGCAGCGCGTGGGGCGGCCTGTCGAGGAAGGCCCAGGCACCGCCGAAGTAGTCCTCGGCTCCCGTCGAGGTGACCGTGGGGAACTCCTCGTCGCCGTCGAGGAAGAACTTCATCTCGCCCTCGCCCCACCAATAGCGCTCCAGGGCGCACAGGGCCATGTAGGTGCCGACGTAGTAGCCCTTGCCGCGCACGCCGTCGAGCACGGTGTAGTCGACGCCCCTGCGGGTGCTGCGCTCGCGGTTAAAGCGGGCGTGGAAGTACATGGCGTCGTCCGGCACGTCGGTGAGCGCGTAGTTGAACGTGTAGAAGATGTACTTAATGAACCCGGGGTGCTCGCTCGTAAGCGTGACCTTGGCGTGCTTCCTGAAGGGCATCTCGAAGTAGCAGTTCATGCCGCCCGTCGGGTTCACGCAGATGGGCATCGAGTTGACGATGGCGCGCTCACCGAAGCCGTTGCAGAAGAAGTCGCCGACAGGGCACTCGACCGAGGGGGTCTCCTCGTCGTCCCAGTAGAAGCGCAGCACGAGGTCACGCATGACGAAGCTGCCGGCGGCGGTCTTGTCGGGGACGGTCATCCAGATGTGGCGGATGATGCCGGGTCCCTCGATGTCCGCGAGCGTGATGGTCTCGCCGGACTCAAGGGGCACGCAGCACGAGCCCTTGCGGCCGACGCCGAGGTGGCTGGCCGACATGGCGGCGCGGCCCTTCTCGCCCGTGATGTTCTCGGGGGTGATGGCGCGGCTTTCCTCACCGCCGTGCATCCACACGTCCTTAAGGAACTCTCTCATCGTCGACCTCCTCTATTCGTCGTCGTCGCACTCGGCGGAACTGGCACCGTTCACGTAGATGATCTGCTGGCGCGCCTCGTTGACGAGGGCGTCGAAGTCGAGTTTCTCGTCGGGGCGCGCGAGCGCGACCGTCATGGCGAGCGGGAGGTTGACACCCGCGATCACGTGGATCCGGTCGGAGGCGAAGCGGGAAAAGCGCTGGTTCACGCTGCCGCCGTACGCGTCGGTGAGGACGACGACCTCGTCAGTGCCCGAAAGAGCCGCCTCGACCGCCGCGTCGAGCCCCTCGCCGTTGTCGTTCACGTAGGCGCACACGGCGTTGACGGCGTCGCCCTTACCCGTAAGGAACTCGAGGGTGTCCTTGAAGCCCTGGGCGAGAAGGGAATGGCTCGCCACAACTATCTTTCTCATTGATTCACCAATCTCTTGGGTCGAAGCTAGGCGAGGATGCCGGCGGCGGAGGCGACCATCGCGAGGACGATCACCACGAGGATGAGGGCCGTCATGCTCGCGTTCTTCTTGGTAAGAAGGTAATACGCGCTTCCCGTGATGGCGGCGGGGATCATGGCAGGCAGGATCTTGTCGAGCAGCGGCTGAATCTCCATCGCGACTTCGCCGAAGCTGAAGCTAATCGGGCAGGTGACGCCGATGACCGAGGCGATGAGGCAGCCGACCACGGTGAGGCCGAGCACGGAGGCGGCGGCAGTGAGGTTGGGAAGCTTCTCGCTGAAGTCGGTGACGAGCTTCACGCCCTGCTTGTAGCCGAACTCGAGGGCGTGCATGCGGACCCAGAAGATGGCCAGGATGAGCGCGAACCAGATGCCGGCTCCCACGGGGTTGCCCTCGATGGCCATGTAGGCGGCGATGGAGCCCATGATGGTCGGGATCATGGTCATGAGCAGGGAGTCGCCGACGCCGGCGAGCGGTCCCATGGTGCCGATCTTCAGGTCTTGGACGGCGTCCGCCGCCGCTAGGCCGTCGCGCTCCTCCATGGCCACGCAGGCGCCAAGGATGATGGCGGCGAGCCAAGGCTGGGTGTTGTAGTAGCGGAAGTGGTTGTTGAGCGCTTGCTTATAGTCCTCGTCGTTCGTGTAGATCTTCCTCAGGACCGGCGAGAGGGCGTAAGCGACTGAGGCGCCCTGCTGGGTCTGGTAGTTGAAGGTGCACACGCTCATGAGCCAGCGCCAGTTCGCGTTGCGCAGGTCCTTCTTGGTGACCTTGTAGCCGGAGGGCTTGCCCTCAGCGACGGCGGTGATGTTCTCGTTTTCCATGGTTACTCATCCTCTCCGATGAAGGCGTCTGCGGAAGCGTGGGCGGCGAGCTCGGTGTCCCTCTCGGCACGCTGGTAGAACGCAATCGCGAGGGCAACGCCGACGATGGCGGCGCCGATGATGGGCACGTTCAGGAAGGCCGAGAGGAAGAAGCCGGCGAGCAGGTACTGGAAGTACTTGGCGGTTGGCATGTAGCGGAGCAGCATGGCGATACCGACGGCCGGGAGCATCTTGCCGGCGAGGGTGAGGCCGGAGAGGAACCACTGGGGCATGACCTCGAGGAGCCAGTTGACGGCGGGCTGGCCGAGCGTCACGGAGACAAAGACGGGCAGGGCGGCGCACAGGCCGAAGAGCGCGGGGCAGACCCACAGGATGGCGTTCATCTGATTGAACTTACCCTCGTTGCAGAACTTCTGGGACTTCTCGACGACAAAGCCGTTGAGGATCTTGGCGACGACGTCGAGCTGGATGCCGAGCATGCCGACCGGCAGGCCGATGGCGAGGCCCGTGTCGGAGCCCAGGGTCACGCCGTAGGCGGTGGCTATGATGGCCATCGTGCCGTAGTCGGGAATGGAGGAGCCGCCGAAGCCCGCGACGCCGAGCTGCATGAGCTGAATGGTGCCGCCGATGACAAGGCCGGTCTTCCAGTCGCCCATGACGACTCCGGTGATGAGGCCCCAGAAAACGGCGTAATTGACGAAGATCATCGGGATGCCGTAGTAGTCCACGTGCTTGATGAAGGCCAGCAGGGTCAAAAGGACGACCTGCAGGATAGTGAAGTTGACCATATTTCCCCCTTAGATGAGGTCTGCGACGGAGACGGGCTTGTCGGCGGGCACGAACTGGGCCGTCACCTTGACGCCACGGGCGATGAGCGCCTTGTAGCTCTGGACGTTCTCGGCGGAGGCGTAGGCGCGCTGGGTGAGCTGGATGCCGTCCTCCTTGACGAGCGAGCCGCCGACGACCAGCGACGGGAGCTCGACGCCCGACTCGACCAGGCGAAGCATCGTCTCGGGCTCCTTGGCGATGACGAAGACCTTCTCGCGGTCGTACTTGCCCGCGGCGAAGTTCTTGAGCGCGGTCTGCTCGGAGATGATCGAAACGGCCATGCCCGCGGGGCGCGCCATCCTCATGGTGGACTTCAGGACCTCGTCGCCGGCGACCTTGTCGTCGATGACCATGACTCGGGTCGCGCCCGACACCGGGGCCCACTGCGTCACGATGATGCCGTGAAGCAGGCGATTGTCGATTCGTGCCATAACAACACTCATGTTTGCTCCTATCAAATGAAGTTTTGCGTTCGGTACTGCCTCGGCGCTATCCGGATTCGCGCCGGGCAAGGGGTTATCGGATTATTGAGGACGCGCGGTCAGCTTGCGGCGGCGCGGGGAAGGTCACTCGTCGAGCAGGAGGTCCGAGGAGCCGAGGCGCTCTTCTCGCGCCGGGGCGGCGCTCACGCTTATGTAGTCGAAGACATATGCGATCTCGCTTACGGGAACCTCTACGCGATAGCGCGTCGAGATGCTCGAGAAGCTCTGCCTGAAGGACTCGATGAAATCGGCGCGTTCCTCCTCGAAGCGGTCCTGGCCAACGTAGGTCTCAATGGGGTTTCTGGTAACAAGGCGCTCGACGAGACAGCAGAGGTGAACGTAGAGCCCAATGATGGCGTTGCTGCCGATCTTCTCGCCTGTCCTGCGCTGAAGCTCGTGCACGGCGCTCTCGATCTCATGGAATAGCCGCTCCGGGTCGAGGATGGTGATGGAGCGGATGACGTTCTGCAGCGTCATGTTCGAGAGCAGCTTCTCGTGGAAAGAAGAGAGCTCGGAAGCGTCAAGCCACCTGCCGAACACGGCATCAACCTTAGAGGCGGACGCCGTCGACATGATGTCCTCGAGGGCGACGAAGGGGACGGAGGCGACCCCGGGGTCTCCCGTGCCGATGACGGCGCAGACGCGGTGCTCGGAGAAAACGGCGTCGTTCGACCCGTTCGCGACGAGCTGCTTGAAGGGCCTCGTGAGCAGGCGCGCGCCTATGGTGCGCGGGAGGCTCTGCGAGACGAGCTGGCGTATCCTCTCCGCGGCGTCGACCCCGGACTCGGAGCAGAAGACGATGGCGTCCTCACGGTTGACGCGCTCGATCACCTTGCAGTGCGTCACGCACGCGGCGGTCGCATCGCCAAGAACCTCGGCGATGGACTTGCCGCCGAGCAGCCCGACCCCGATCTCGAGCGCAAGACCGGTAGAGACGTTGTTCACCACGCCGATAGTGGAGTCGGTAACGTTCTCGAGGGCCTTATAGGCCTCCTCCAAGGAGCCCATGTCGACGAGGAACACGACCCCGGTGCAGTAGGAATGGCGGTCGACGAGGCGCTGGAGCGGACCGACGATGTCCTTCAGCTGCTGGTCGTAGGGCATGTCGACAGCCTCGTACACATGCATGCCGAGCATACGGTTCGCCGCGTCGGCGATGCTCGTCGCCGTTGAGTAGCCGTGGGACAAGATGACGCAGAGCGTCCGAAGGGCCTTCGCATCGCGAGACTCCGATGCGACGCACAGCGTCAGAAGCGTCTTCGTGAAGTGATCGAGCGAGATTCCCAGCGCCCCTTCCACGTCTGCGGCGACCTGATCGGAGACACTCGAGGCAAACGGCAATTCGGAGGTCACGGCACCGAGGAGATGGGAGATTTGCTCCGCACAGGCAGACTTTCGCTTAGCCAGGCCGATACCCGGCCACAACTGCAGGCAAATCTCCTGGGCCAGTAGAAAAGCGACCTTCCTCGAAAGCTCGATGCCATAAGAAGAGCCTGCGTCGGCAAGGACCGCGCCCACGACGCGCTCGAAGGCGCGCGACCTCGAGGAGGCGACGCCGTGGTCGAAGATCAAGTGATCCTCAACGCCGCGCACAGCGGAGACAGCTTGCGAGACAAGCTCGGAGACAGAGAGCTCCCCGGCGCAGAATCGCTCATCGAGGGAGCACAGGGCATCGAGCGCCTGCTCGACCGGCCCTGTGCTCTCGGCGGCATCCAGAGACGCGTCGATCAGAACGCCATCGTCGGGCTGTTGATCGATCTGCGCGGAGGAGAGGAGCCCGCTGGGAAGAAGATACGGGCGAACGACGACGTAGTCGCCCTCGCGATTGAGGAACGCTTTGGCGCAGCAGTTCGTCACGCAGGCGCGCAAGCCGGCGATGTTATCGGAAAAGTCCGCGTTCACGAGGCAACGGTATGCGCCGCGGCTGATCTTCACATCAGAACCGATTCGGCACCCCTCGCTGCGCAGGAAGCTCAAGATGAGATCCTCGCGCTCCTCGGGGGTCCGCTCCTTGAGTGAGGGGACGCGGGCACAGATGGGCATTTTGCTGTAGGCCGAGGAAACCTTCAGGTCATCGGCGGAAAGCGTCGTCGAAAGAACGAGGCGAGCGCGCGGCGCATCCTGGGAGGCATCGAGCCCGAGGGCCGTCGCAAGGCAGTGCTCCATCGCAGAGGGAGAGAGTGCCTCGATGCCGTTGACAAAGACCACACCCCCGCGCGCTTTCGCGATCGACTCGTCAAGAAGCCCGTTGAACGAGGCGGCGTCCGGGACCCCGGCGCAGTCGATGCGCACATAGGAGGAGTCGCGGGACAGCAAGCCCTGGTTCTTGCCGTACTCGTACACAAGGCGAGAAAGGAAAGACTTACCGACACCCACGCCGCCGCTCAAGAGGATGGGCAGGCCAAACGGAGGGTACTGAACCGCAGCCTTGCACTGCTCGACAACGGAGCTGAGGCTCATGTCGAAGCCCACGGCACGCGCGAAGTCGCGGTGATCGGCGATTCCCGTCGCCTGGATGAGGTCGGCGAGCGAGGCGTACTCGCTTGCAGAGAGCTTTACCTGAAAACGCTTCTGGAACGCGCGGCGATGAAAATAACGGACAGGCCTGCCCGCCACCTTAACCACAAGACCGGCGCGAACAAGGTCGTTGAGGTACTGGCTCGCCAGGCTCCTGGAGATGATGAGTGTCTCGGCGATGTCGGAGGTGGACAGACGGGCAAGGTCGTCGAGCGAGACGGCAGAGGTGAGGGCCTCGAGATGCTCGAGAATCCTGTCCCTCATGTCGACGGGTTTCTTTGCCAAGCTGTCCTGTGTGGTCTTGTCCATGACTTCTTACCTCCTCGTACAAGGAGTATAAGGGGAGAACAGAGAACGGAAGGGGGCGCGTGGGGGAATCAACAGCTCCGAGGAAAAGTCCACCACTTGAGGGGCAGAAAACAACGGCCATTGAACATTCAGGGCCGACGCTCAACACTTCGGCTCGACACTTCGCTTTGGAAAGGGCCCCGGCGCGCCGGGGTCCCAACATAAAGAAGGGCCCCGGCGCGCAGGGCCTAAAGCTTAACCATGCGCGCGGCGATGCGGGCGCAGTCGCAGGCGGCCTTCTTCTCGAAAGAGTTGTAGTCACGACCCGGCCCTCGGCGCAGGGCTTGTCGCTGATGGCGCGCACGACGACGAGGGGCACGCCGTTGAGATAAGCGGCCTGCGCGATGGTGCAGCCCTCCATCTCGCAGCACAGGTCGCCGAAGGTCGCGAGGATTCGCTCCTTCTGTTCCGCGGGCGAGACGAACTGGTCGCCGGAGACGACGCGGCCCTTGAGGACCTTAATGTCGGGGGCGACGGCGGCCGCGGCGGCGCACGCCGCCAGCAAGGGCCGGAACGGATCGCGCAAGATCAAGGCGTCGCCCGGGAGGTCGGGCGTTACCGTCAGCCGGCGCCGCGTCTGCCGCATCATGAGGGAGAACGGCCTGGCCGGCGCATACGGCAGGAAGAGGTTCAAGGTGCACCCCGGGGCGGTCAACGAGGCCGACGTGTCGAACGTCGTCGCGCGCGGCTTCGGCGGCAGGGCGCCGTGCACCCATATATGCAGCGACTTGGTCTGCGTGCGCGTCGGGGCGTCGTGGAACTACGTCTGCCTGCTCGTCGACCTCTGCAACGGGGAGATCGTCGGCCACTCCGAAGGACCGAGGAGGGACGCGCGAGCTCCGAGCCAAGCTCTTGGATTACGTGCACTGGTACAACAACTTCAGGATCCACTCGACGCTGGGCTACATGTCGCCGGTCGAGTTCAGGGAGGCGGGGCCGTCCCTCCCGGAATCGTCCAAATAAGTGTTGCCAATCCATAGCCAATCCAGCCATCATCTTCGCGAAGGCGGACGTCAGGAAAAGCTCGGCTTGAGCTCGGTCGGACGCGGTCTGTGGGGCATCATTCAGGCTCAGGGGGTCTCCTTGTCTTCTTCGGTCGCAACCTGAATGATAGGGACGGCCCCTTCTCTCTTTCCCCTTCGTTTTCGACGCGTCACCCTCTCGGCGGGCTTAAGGCCCGCGCTCGCGGGTGCAGGGGCTACGCCCAAACCCCAAAAACGTAACGCCGTGCTCGAAGCGTTTCCGGACGTCAGCGTAATCTCAAATCCCGTTCGTCAACTCATGGGCAAGCCACCTGAGACTACTCATTTCTCCTACTGGCAATGAAGACCTGCGACCTGCAGTTTTGCAAACTGCTTGAAAGCCACCTGCGTTGATTCACTTCCTATTGCAGCTGGCGGCTTGCACGCGAAAAGGCATTTAAGTTTCAAAACGGGCGTTTTCGGCGCTATCGAGCCTCCAAAGGCATCCCGCCGCGCCCTTTGGGACAAAAACAAAAACTCAAAGCCCTGAGTTCGAAAATAGTTTTTGGAGTTGTCCCGACTTTTGTCCCCGAAGCCGACGAAACGCGACAGGGTGTCACCTGGCGGCACTCGATTCGAGACGGCACCGAAAACTGGATGCAACCGGAATGACAGGACGGCAGAACCGAAGCCATCGAGTAGGGATAGAAAAAGGCCCGGGTGCCATGGCATCCGGGCCTTTGCTAGCAACTTGATGTTGCGGGCAGCTTAGAACTTGTGGCCGCACTTCTTGCAGACGCGCAGCTTGTTCTTGCCGTCCTTCTCGTGACCGACGCGGGTAACCTTACCGCACTCGGGGCAAACGAGATTGACGTTGGAGGCGTCGATGGGAGCCTCCTGCGAAACGATGCCGCCCTGCTGGTTGGCAGCGTTGGGCTTGACGGCCTTCTTGACGACCGAAACGCCCTCGACAACGACCTTGTTCTCGGCGGGGAGAGCACGCAGGACAACGCCCTGCTTGCCGCGATCCTTACCAGAGAGAACCTGGACCTTATCGCCCTTCTTGATATACATATATCTCCCCTAACTACAGGGTCTCGGGAGCGAGCGAGACGATCTTCATGTACTTCTTGTCACGAAGCTCGCGAGCGACGGGCCCGAAGATACGGGTGCCGACGGGCGAACCATCGTTGTTGATGACAACGCAGGCGTTCTCATCAAAGCGAATGTAGGAGCCATCCTTGCGGCGGATCTCCTTAACGGTGCGAACGACGACGCAACGGACAACGTCCTTCTTCTTGACGTTGGCGCCAGGGGTAGCCTCCTGGACAGCACCGATGAACACATCGCCGATGCCTGCATAACGACGCTTGGAACCGCCAAGCACCTTGATGCAGCGAATCTTGCGAGCGCCGGAGTTGTCGGCGACGTTCAGCATGGTTTGCATCTGAATCATGGTAGATGTTCCTCCGAACTAAGAACCGAAGAGAGGTGCGCAGCCTTTATACGGCCCGTGGTATGCAAGCCAGACATACGCACATCTTCGGAAACGTACAAGTCGTAAGAGCGACTGCTTATTTAGCGCGCTCGACGACCTCGATGAGGCGCCAACGCTTCATCTTGGACATAGGACGGGTCTCCATAACGCGGACGGTGTCGCCCACGCCAGCCGTGCACTCCTCGTCGTGAGCGTGCAGCTTCTTGGAGCTGGTCATCATCTTGCCGTACTTAGGGTGACGCTTGCGCTCGGTGATGGTGACAACGATGGTCTTGGCACCGGAGACGGAGGTAACGACACCCGTACGGACCTTACGCGAGTTACGCGAATCAGTCATGTTCTCTCCTTAGGTCCTACTCGGCGACAGCGGACTTCTCCGCTGCGATCTCGCGGGCGCGCTGCTCCGTGAGGACGCGAGCGATGTCCTTCTTCACGGTGTTGACGCGAGCGGTGTTGTCCAGCTGGCTGGTGGCCATCTGGAAACGAAGGTTAAAGAGCTCGGCGCGCATTTCCTTCAGCTTCTCAACGAGCTGAGCGTCCGAGAGCTCACGAATCTCTGCGGGCTTCATTAGTTCTCCTCCTTGGCGGCGGCGGCGTCCTCAGCAGCCCACTTGGCCTCGAGAGCGGCCTCCTCAGCCATCTCCTTCTCGATGCGCTGCTCAGCGTTCTTGGCAGCAACAATCTTGGTCTTGATGGGAAGCTTGTGCTGTGCAAGACGCAGAGCCTCGCGAGCGACCTCCTCGGGCACGCCCTTGACCTCGAACATGATGCGGCCGGGCTTGACGACGGCCACCCACTCCTCGGGGTTACCCTTACCAGAACCCATGCGAGTCTCGGCAGGCTTCTTGGTGATGGGCTTATCGGGGAAGATCGTGATGTAGACACGACCGCCACGCTTCATGTAGCGGGTCATGGCAATACGAGCGGCCTCGATCTGACGGTTGGTGATCCAATGGGCCTCGAGAGCCTGGATACCAAACTCGCCGAAATGCAGCTCGGTATTACCCTTGGCCTGGCCCTTCATGGAGCCACGCTGCACCTTGCGGTGAAGAATACGCTTAGGGGCAAGCACTACTGACCCCTCCTCTCGGAGTTACGACGACGAGGACGGGAAGAGCCCTCGAGTGCAGGGTTGGGAACAGGCTGGCCCGGGAGCTTCTCGCCCAGGTAGATCCAGACCTTCACGCCGCAAGCGCCCATGGTGGTGCTGGCGACAGCCGTGCCGTAGTCGATCTTGGCACGGAGGGTGTGCAGAGGCACGCGACCCTCACGGTACCACTCACGACGGCCCATCTCGGCACCGCCGAGACGACCGGAGCACTGGATACGGATGCCCTTAGCGCCGGCCTTGCGGGCGGACTGGACAGCCTTGCGCATAGCGCGACGGAAGGCAACGCGGCCCTCGAGCTGCTCGGCGATAGACTGAGCAACGAGGTTGGCGTCGAGCTCGGGGCGCTTGATCTCGACAACGTCGACGGAGAGCTGGCCCTTGGAGACGCCAGCGACCTTCTCGAGCTCGGTGCGGAGGGTATCGATCTCGGCACCCTTCTTACCGATGACAACGCCGGGGCGAGCGGTGAGGATGATGACCTTCACCTTGTCGCCAGCGCGCTCGATCTCGACGCGGGAGACAGCTGCGCGGGAAAGACGCTTCTCGAGGTACTTGCGGATCTCGAGATCGTTACCGAGGGTCTTAGCGTAATCCTTCTCTGCGAACCAGCGGGAGCGCCAGTTCTCGGTGATGCCAAGACGGAAGCCGGTGGGGTAGACTTTCTGACCCATACAGCTTTACGCCTCCTTTCGAGGAGCAACGACGACGGTGATGTGGGAAGTACGCTTCAGAATGCGAGAAGCGGAACCCTTGGCGCGGGGACGGATGCGCTTAAGCGTCGGACCCTCGTCAACATAGGCAGCGGCGACAACCAGGTTGTCGGCACGCAGACCGTTGTTGTTCTCGGCGTTCGCAACGGCGGAACGGAGAACCTTCTCGACATCCACGGCGACGGCGCGGTCGCAGAAGTGGAGGATGTCGAAGGCCTGAGCGACAGGCTTGCGGCGGATCAGATCGACCACCAGGCGGGCCTTGCTGGGGGAAACACGCACGTACTTAGCGACGGCGCGAACCTCGGTGGCCTCAGTTTCAATAGACTTAGTTGCCATTTACGGTTAACCCCCTATTTGGCCTTGTGGCCACGGAACGTACGAGTCGGCGCGAACTCGCCGAGCTTGTGACCAACCATGGACTCGGTAACATACACGGGCACATGCTTGCGGCCGTCGTGGACGGCGATGGTGTGACCAACCATCTCGGGGAAGATGGTGGACGCGCGGGACCAGGTCTTCACGACGTCCTTCTTGCCAGCCTCGTTCATCGCGGTGATACGCGAGAGAAGGCGAGTCTCCACGAACGGGCCCTTTTTGAGACTTCTGCTCATAAGTGCTTTCTCCTAAAACTCGGTATCCGAAATTACTTCTTACGGCGACGAATGATGTGCTGGTTCGAGACCTTCTTCTTCTTGCGCGTACGAAGGCCCTTCGTCGGCTTACCCCAGGGGGTAACAGAGGGACGACCAGAGGTGTGGTTCTTGCCCTCGCCACCGCCGTGCGGGTGGTCGACAGGGTTCATGACGGTACCGCGGACGGTCGGGCGCACGTTCATGTGACGCTTACGGCCGGCCTTGCCGATGACGATGTTGGCGTGATCGGCGTTGCCGACCTCACCGACGGTGGCGCGGCAGGTAACGAGGATGCGGCGCATCTCGGAGGAAGGCATACGGACGATAGCGTACTTGCCTTCCTTACCCATCAGCTGGCAGGAGTTACCGGCGGAACGGGCGATAGCAGCGCCCTTGCCCGGCTGGAACTCGACGGCGTGGATGAGCGTACCGACGGGGATGTCGGCGAGGGGCAGAGCGTTGCCCGGCTTGATGTCGGCGTCAGAACCGGACATGATGGTCTGACCGACCTCGAGGCCCTTGGGGGCCAGGATGTAGCGCTTCTCACCGTCAGCGTAGTGCAGCAGAGCGATGCGAGCGGAACGGTTCGGATCGTACTCGATCGTGGCAACCTTGGCGGGCACGCCGTCCTTGTTGCGCTTGAAGTCGATCACGCGGTAACGACGCTTCACGCCGCCGCCCTGGTGGCGGGTGGTGATGCGGCCGTTGTTGTTACGACCGGCCTTCTTGGGCAGGGGCTCGAGAAGGGACTTCTCGGGCTTGGTGCAGGTGATCTCGGAGAAGTCGGAGATCGTCTGCCAACGCCTACCAGCGGAGGTCGGCTTAAGGTGCTTTACAGCCATTACAATCCCTTTCAATAGGAATCCGTTAGCCATCGCAGACAGGGATTCGAGGTTCTGCCTCGGGTGCGATGACACCGGACGTATACACGGTTCCGGGCGTGTCCATTTTATACGCCCGAAACCTTGAGCTCTCGCCTCCCCTATTTGGGAGGCATGAGCTCACTCAACAGCAGCGAGTCTTAGGCCTGGTTGCCAAAGACCTCGATGGTGTCGCCCTCGGCCAGCGTGACGATGGCCTTCTTCCAAGAACGGGTCTTGCCGGCGACATAGCGCACGCGCTTGATCTTGGGCTTGACCGTCAAGGTGTTCACGCGAACGACCTTGACGCCGAAGATCTCCTCGACAGCGTCCTTGATCTGATACTTGTTAGCATCCTTGGCGACCTCGAACGTGTACTTGTTCAGCTCCATGCCGGAGAAGGAACGCTCGGACACGATCGGACGGATGATGATCTCGTGGGCGGTCATTTATGCAAGCACCTCCCCGAAGTGAGCGGCGATGTCGGCGGGCATCAGCACAGCGTTGTTGTTGACGAGATCGTAGGTGTTGGCCTCGTCGGCAGTGATGATGAACGTCTTGGGAATGTTGCGGAACGACAGGTAGGCGTTGACGTCCTCATCGCGAACGATGATGGTCAGACGCTTGCCCTCAAGGCCGAGAGCCTTGAGCATGGCGACGGCAGCCTTGGTGGAAGGCTTCTCGAAGCCGTAGTCGTCGACGAGCACGAGCTCGCCATCGGCCAGCTTGGCGGACAGCGCGGAGCGCATAGCCAGCTTGACCTCCTTGTTGTTCATACGCTTAGCGTAGGAACGGGGCTTGGGGGCGAAGACAACGCCACCGTGACGCCACTGGGCAGCACGGATGGAACCCTGGCGGGCACGGCCGGTGCCCTTCTGACGCCAAGGCTTCTTGCCGCCACCGGAAACCTCAGAGCGACCCTTAGCAGACTGGGTGCCCTGACGCCAAGAGGCCATCTGGCACTTGACGATGTGGTGCATAACGTGGATGTTCGGCTCGATGCCGTACACCTCAGCGGCGAGCTCGGCCTCGGCGACCTTCTTGCCCTCGCTGTTCTTTACTTCAAACTTTGCCATTTAAGTGTTCTCCTTGGTATGACGCTGGGCTAAATGGGCTGGGCCCTTAGGCCATACGGATGGCGACGAGACCATTCTTGGCACCCGGGACAGCGCCCTTGACCAAGATGAGGTTCTGCTCGGCATCGATGCGGACAACGGAAAGGTTCTTGACGGTAACGCGCTCGTTACCCATGTGACCGGCCATCTTGACGCCCTTGAGGACGCGCGCAGGATAGGCGCACTGACCGATAGAACCGGGGTGACGCTGGAAGTGAGAACCATGCGTCATAGGACCGCGGCGCTGACCCCAGCGCTTGATGCGACCCTGGAAGCCCTTACCCTTGGAGGTACCGATGACGTCGACCTTCTCGACATCAGCGAAATCAGCGACGGTGACGACCTCGCCGACCTTGTGCTCCTCGCCGTTCTCGACGCGGACCTCACGAAGGAAGCGGACAGGCTCGACGCCAGCCTTGGCGAAGTGACCAGCCATGGGCTTGTTCACGTTCTTGGCCTTGATGTCGCCGAAACCGATCTGGACGGCGTCATAGCCGTCGGTTGCCTGAGTTTTAACCTGCGAGACAGCGCAGGGGCCAGCCTGGATGACCGTGACGGGAACGACGTTGTCGTCCTCGTCCCAAACCTGGGTCATGCCAATCTTGCGGCCGAGAATCATGCTGATCAAGATATGATCCCAACTCTCGCGTGGTCTTGGGACAATGCGTACACCACCGAGCGTACGCCCCTAGAGGACCACTACTTACACGACGTGCTCCCCAGCCTTGTATTTCGCCCGGACTACCTGACAACCCTATTAAGCAGGCATTTTGTCCAGCCAGAATACTCCCCTGGTTTCACACAGCTGTTTAGTATACACGGCTGCGGGCGTATCCATCGAGATTCATATTTCACTCACATTGTTTACGCAGGTAAAGTGCGTGGCACGTTCCCAGTGTGCGGCGGAGGGGGCGGGCCTGAGACATATTAAGGTTGCTGCTCTACAGTCCTGCTCACGACGGAGAGCACATTAAGTGCTCTCCTTTGCGTGCGGAACTCGCGATGACCTTAATATATTTCTCCGGCCCTCCGCCGTGCTCGGGAGACGACACGTTGATGTCTGCTTAACTCTGCTCGCTCAGGCTAATGACTTTGTTGGGGGTCCACTATTTGCTGGAGGGTGAACTTGCATTGCATTGGCTCGCCCTCTACTTGTGGCTCCGCCTCATCAAAATCGAAAATCATAATGGCGCAGTTGGGGAGTTTTGTTGGGAGCTCGAAGCCCTCTGGGGCTGCAGCCTTGATGAATTGGCGGCTGGCGCTGCCGTGGCTTACTGCTAGGAGGGTTTCGATGCCCTCGGCGCCCATGAGATTGGTGAGGGTGCCCACCATGCGCTCCTGCAGGGCATGGCTTCCTTCTCCGCCAAATGGGATCAGGTCCTCGCCGGGGTCCCAGACGTCGGTGGGTAGGGCGTCGTGGGGGCCTTCTTCGAAGGTGCCGTAGCTGCGCTCGATGATGCCTTCGCAGGGCTCGACTGCTGTGTCCGGGCCGAGGAGCTCGCATGCGACGAGCTGAGCCGTGTCCATGGCTCGGCCTAAGGGCGAAGAGACCACTTTGTCGGGGACGACGCCGTGGGCTTTGAGCCATGCGGCTGCCATTCCCGCTTGCTTGCGGCCCAGATCGGTCAACGGAGAATCGCAGCGGCCCTGGACGAGCTTTTTAACGTTGAATTCTGTCTGACCGTGGCGGAGTAGATATAGACGCTTCATGCTCTCCCCTTCTGTATAACTTGCTTTGCTGGCACAGCCCTACTCGTGGGTATGGCCTACGTAGTCTTCGTCGATCGTGATCTTGGCGACCGACTTGGGATATTCCGATTCGACCCGTTTCGCCAGCGCGCGCTTCAGGTCCTCGGCGCTCATCGCCAAATCCGAGGGACGTACGCAGTCAAAGATCACGTTGGTATGCGTGGGGCCCGGAACACAGCGTAGGTCGTGGATCGAGAGGCGGCTATCAATCTCTTGAGCCATAGCGTTGATGCGCAGACGCATGCTCGCCACCTTTGGATCGTCGGTCACGATGGGATCGTAATGGAGCGTGACGATCATGCCGTCTTCGACCCTAAACGACTGCTCGATGTTATCGAGCGTGTCGTGACTTTCCAGCGGGCTGGCCTCGGCTGCCATCTCGGCGTGAGCGCTTGCGAACTTCCTGCCCGGGCCGTAGTCGTGAACCATCAAATCGTGAACGCCCAAAACGCCGGGGTAGCTCATGATCTTGTCTCGAATGTGCTTGACCAGCTTTGGATCGGGTGCCTGGCCCAAAAGCGGGCTCACCGTATCCTGGATGAGCTCAAAGCCGCTCCAGCCGATATAGGCGCCAACGGCAAGGCCGACCCATGCGTCAAGATTGATGTGCGTCACCTGCGAAACAATTGCGCACGCCAGCACGGCACCCGTAGCTAGGACATCGTTCTTTGAGTCCTGAGCGGTCGCATGCAACGTCTCGGACTCAATGCGATCGCCGAGCTTTTGGTTGAGGGCCGCCATCCAGAGCTTAACAATCATCGAAAGCACCAAGACTGCCACCAGGGCAAGCGAGAACTCGACAGGTTCGGGGTGGATGATGCGCTCAACCGAGGACTTCACCAGCTCAACGCCAATCAGCAGCACGAGCGCCGCCACGACCAGACCCGAGAGATACTCGTAGCGGCCATGTCCGTAAGGATGCTCGGGGTCGGCCGGCTTGCCCGCCAGCTTAAAGCCAAGCACGCTCACGATGTTCGAGCTGGCATCGGACAGGTTGTTCATGGCGTCCGCCACAATCGAAACCGATCCCGACAGCACGCCAATTGCACCCTTCGCAGCGCAAAGCGCAACATTGGCGAGAATACACACTATGCCCGTCAACGTTCCCACGCGCGCACGGTCGCCCTGCGCACGACGAACAATCCACTCGACCATCCTCATCAGTCCCCACGGTACTACCTATATATCTATTGCTCAAACGGATTGTAGTGTAGCCACTTTGTCCTCCAGATACAAAAAGGCCGCAGCCCACACGGGCCGCAGCCTTGGAATATGACAAAGGAATCGTCCTTTTGTCGCACAGATTTATGCGCTTGCTTCAGCAGCGCTCGCCACTGTTTCGAGCGAATCAGCTGCGTCTTCTGCCGCCTGCATCTTTGTCGGCACCACGCCAAAACAGCAGCTCAGCGCCGCAGACACCGCAAATGCTGCGCCGCCGGCAGCGCAGCACCACAGCAGATTCGAGATGCCGCCCGTGGCAAAGCCAATGACCATGAGGACATTCGTCATACCGATGGTATAAGCCGTAACGTGGCCCACGGCCGCAACAAGGCCTCCGACGGCGCCGCCAACGGCCATGCACGTCAGACACCTGCCATATTTAAAGCCGCATCCGTACAGCGCTGGCTCGCTTACGCCGCCAAGAATCCCCGAGATTGAATAGCCCAGCATGAGCGCCTTCTCGTCCTTATCCGCAACGCGGAGCGACGCGCCAAAGGGCATACCCCAAACGGCGAACGTTGCCATCGTCGCGGCGATCAGGATGCACGAATCCGTTCCCACACTCATAAACTGCGCATAGGCGAGCGATAGGACAACGTTGCTGACACCCGCGATCTTAAGAAACTCCCAGCCCGCGGCAAGCCCCATGAGCGTGAGCAGCGACACGATGCCACCGGAATTGCCAAGCATAAACATAAGCTGTCCCAACAGCATGCCCAGATAGCTGCCTGCCGGCGCCGTAACACACAGCGACACCGGAACCATGACAAGCATGGTTGCAAACGGTACAAAAGAAAACGCCACAGCCTGAGGGATAGTGCGCTTAAAGAAACGCTCCACCTGCCATAGCACGGGCACCGAGATGAGAACCGGAATAACAGTCGTCGTGTAATCGTTGACCGGCGCGGGAAGTAGATCATACACGAAAGTCATCGATGTCCCCGTCGTCGATGCGGCATCAACGAGCTTAAGCAGATCGGGCACAATCAATACGCCGCCCAGCATCATGCCCAGCTGCTCCGAGCAACCGAGCTGGCGGGCAGCGGCCCAACCAAGATAGATGGGCAAAAAGTAATAGCCAGCGTTATACAGCCAGCTGTAAAACAGGCGATAGATTTCGGAATCGGCAGGCCATAGACCAAGCATGCCTTCGCCCATAATGACGGCAACGGTGCGGAACAGCGCCGCGCAGACAATAAACGGCAACGCCGACATCATGCTTTTGGACAGATAGTCCACCACGGCCATGGCGTTTGATGAAACCGTCGTTGTAAACGAGGTGTTAGAAACTTGTGACATGGAACGCCTTTCCCAATGTGACATGCGGACTGTCCCTTTGTCACATCGTGCGGTACTGACCGATTGCGCGGTACTTTTCGTAGCGGAGGTTTGTGAGGGTCGCGTCGTCGAGCTGCCCAAGCGTATCGAAGGCATCAAATGCCGAGGACATGACGACACCGGCGATCTCCTCATGCGACAGGCCCCTATCGTCAACAATGCCGTCGATGATGCCGAGCGCCAACAGATCGGGGGCCGTGAGCTTAAGCGCCTCAGCGGCCTCATTCGCGCGCTCGGTATCCTTCCACAGGATCGACGCACAGGCCTCGGGGCTCACGACCGAATAGGCCGAGCTCGAGAGCATCAGGATGCGGTCGGCCACGGACAGCGCCAGCGCGCCACCAGAGCCGCCCTCGCCTGTCACCACCGAGACAATCGGCGTCTTAAGGCCGCTCATCTCCATGAGATTCTGGGCAATCGCCTCGCCCTGGCCGCGCTCCTCGGCACCGATGCCGCAAAACGCGCCCGAAGTATCAACCAGGCACAGAACCGGCCGACCAAATTTCTCGGCTTGGTGCATCAGGCGACGTGCCTTGCGGTAGCCCTCGGGATGTGCCATACCAAAGTTGCGACGCATGCGCTCTTTGGTCGTGGTACCGCGCTCGATGGCGATAACCGTCACGGGTCGCCCGTCTTTCCAGCCGATGCCGCCCACCACGGCAGCATCGTCGCCAAAGTAGCGGTCGCCGTGCAGCTCTACGAATCCGTCGAGACCCAACGAGATCATCTCGCCTGCCGTGGCGCGGTTCGCCGAGCGAGTCTGTTTGACGATTTCGAGCGCGCTTTTTGGTGCGGCCGAGCGCTTAAACAAGTGTCCCAGCTTTTTGTCGCGACGACCCGTATGCACGATCTCATGCGGAGCCCCCAGACCAGGCGCGTGCCCTTCGTGCAGCGCCAGCAGCTCGCCTACCGTGAGCGCAATCTCACCACGCGGAACAACGGCATCGCAAAAGCCGTGCTCCAGCAAAAACTCGGAACGCTGGAATCCCTTGGGCAGACGCTTGTGCATGTTCTGCTCGATCACGCGCGGGCCGGCAAATGCCGTCAGGGCATCGGGCTCGGCCAGGATAATGTCGCCCTCCATGGCAAAGCTCGCGGTTACACCTCCGGTCGTGGGATCGGTGAGCACCGTGATATACAGGCCGCCCGCCTCGCTGTGGCGCCTAACCGCCGCAGAAATCTTGGCCATCTGCATGAGCGAGGTCACGCCCTCCTGCATGCGGGCGCCGCCCGATACGGTAAAGCCAACGACCGGCAGCCCCAACTCGGCCGCGCGCTCAAAGACATGACAGATCTTCTCGCCCACCACGGAGCCCATTGAGCCCATCATAAAGTTGGCATCCATAAAGAAGAGCGCGGTATCGCAGCCGCAGATTTTGCCCCTGCCGCACACAACGGCATCGCGCTCGCCCGAACGCTCGCTCACGCTCTTAAGCTTGTTGGCATAACCGGGAAACGAGAGGAAGTCCTTCGACGCCAGATTGGCATCCCATTCCTCAAAGGTACCCGCGTCGACCGTCATGCGCATGCGCGCGCGACCGCTCACGCGAAAGTGTTTGCCGCAACGAGGGCAGACCTCGAGGTTGTCGTGCAGGCGCGCCTCATCGATCACACGGCGGCACTCCGGGCATTTGACAAACACGTGGCGCGCGGGGAACTCGGCGCACGACTCGGTTATCGGCCCCTCAAGGACATTGACCGTCTTCGCTTTTCTATTCATCAGCATAGAGATGCCCCATCAGATCGGTGTGATACATGCCCGACAAAAACTCGTCGTTTGCCAGCACGTCGAGCTGAAGCTCGCTATTTTCGCTCACGCCCTCAATCACGAGCTCGCCCAGGGCCGAGCGCATCTTGCGAATGGCACCGTCACGCGTGGGCGCGCACACGATGAGCTTGCCGAGCATGGAGTCGTAGTACGGCGGAACTTTCGCTCCGGTAAACATGGCGGAATCCCAGCGCACGCGCGGACCACCCGGCACACGCAACGCGGTGACCGTTCCACATGACGGTAGAAAGTCCGGCGTTTCGGCATTGATGCGGCACTCCATGGCGTGGTTGCGGACCGGTACGTCCTCCTGCTCAAAGGGCAGAGGCTGGCCGGCAGCCACGCGCAGCTGCCACTTAACCAGGTCGGTATCGGTCACAAACTCCGTAACCGGATGCTCCACCTGCAAGCGCGTGTTCATTTCCATAAAGTAGAAATTGCCGTCATCTGAGTACAAAAACTCGATGGTGCCAGCGCCCTCATAGCCAACGGCACGAGCCAGGTCGCGCGCGGCCTTGTGCATACGGGCACGAATATCATCGCGTCCGTCGAGGCACGGCGCGGGGCTCTCCTCGATCAGCTTTTGGTTGCGGCGCTGCACCGAGCACTCGCGCTCGCCGAGCGAAAACACATGGCCCTGCTTATCGGCCATAATCTGTACCTCAACGTGATGCGCCGGCGCAACGAACTTCTCCATGTAGCACTCGCCGTCGCCAAAAACGGCCTCACCCTCGGCACGCGCCTCGATGAACGCCTTTGCCGCATCTTCCACGCGCTCGACCTTGCGAATACCGCGACCGCCGCCGCCCGCGCGCGCCTTAATAAGCACGGGGCAGCCGATGCGCTCGGCCTCGGCCGTTGCTTCCTCGGGGCTTTTGAGCAAATCGCAGCCCGGCACGATGGGCACGCCCGCAGCAGCGGCCGTTCGGCGTGCGGCGTCCTTGTCGCCCATGCTGTCGATCACCTCGGCCGAAGGACCGACAAACGCCAGACCGAACTTGTCGCAGTCGCGCACGAAGCTCGCCTTCTCGGAAAAGAAGCCATAGCCGGGATGAATTGCCTTAGCTCCCGACTTTACGGCACAGGTGAGCACGGCATCGTCGTTGAGGTAGCTCTCGGCAAGACGCGGGCCGCCGATGCAATACGCCTCGTCGGCAAGTTGCACGTGTAGCGCGTCCGCATCGGCCGTGGAATAAACGGCGACGGTCTTGATGCCCATATCGCGGCACGCGCGGATAACACGGACCGCGACTTCGCCGCGGTTGGCGATGAGCACTTTGTCGAACATGGAGCCTTCCTTAACTTTCGTGCATGAGTGCAAAAGACATATCGGCGCGGCAGCAAACCTCACCGTTGACGCTCGCAGTACCCGTCGCAAAGCGGAACGGCCCGCGCGCACGCGTGATGGAGCACACTAGATCCACCGTGTCGCCCGGGCGCACCGGACGCTTAAAGCGCACCTTGTCCAGACTCGTGTAGAACGGCGTCGCGCCGCGCGCCTCCTCATCGCCCATCAGCAGCACGCAGCAGTTCTGGGCGAGCATCTCGCACTGAATCACGCCGGGAACGACCGGGTTTCCCGGAAAATGTCCCTGCAAAAAGTACTCGTCGCCTGTAATCGTGATCTTGCCGTGGGCCTCGTCGCCCACCAGCTCGGCTTCGTCGAGCAAAAGCATCGGCTCGCGATGCGGCAACAGCTTCTTGAGCTCTTCTTTGTTCATGGATATCACCTATCCGATCCTCATGAGGCAGCTGCCAAACTCCACGAGGTCGCCGTCGGCCACGCAGATCTCGAGCACCTCACCGTCTGCCTCGGCCGTCACCTCGTTGAGAACCTTCATGGCCTCGATGATGCAGAGGGTCTCGCCGGCCTTGACCTTGGAGCCCACGCGCACAAACGGCTCGTCGCCCGGCGCAGGGGCAGCATAGAAGACGCCCACCATGGGAGCAGTCACCTCGGTGCCCTTGGGCTCCGGCGCGGCGGCAGGTGTCTGCGTGGCGGGCTCCGGTGCGGCAGGCGCGACTGTGGGAGCTGCAACTTGAGCGGCCATGGCGCTCGGCATAGGCATGGGCACGGCAACCGGCTGCGCGGCACTCGCGCGCTCGAGTTCGACCGCGGTGCCATCGGGCTCCTCAACACGTACGCGCGTAAGGCCGCGGTCCTCCATCACATCGGCTATCTCGGCAAGTCTTTTGGAATCCATGCTCTAGCTCCTCGTATATCTACGCAGCGCGATGGCGGCGTTGTGCCCGCCAAAGCCCAGGTTGGTCGAAAGCGCCCAGGTAAGGTCGGCGCGAACCGCGCGATTGGGCGTGTAATCAAGATCGCAGGCGGAATCGGGCGTGTGGTAGTTAATGGTCGGCGGCACCACGCCCTGCTCGAGTGCCATGGCGCAGGCCATGACCTCAATGGCCCCCGTGGCACCGATCATGTGCCCCGTCATCGACTTGGTCGACGAGACATGTGCGGCGCGCGCCGCGTCCTCGCCGAGCGCTCGCTTAATGCCCGCCGTCTCGGACGAATCATTAAGCTTGGTCGAGGTGCCGTGGGCATTGATGTAGAGGCCCTCGGAAGGCTTGACGTCGCCCTCGGCCACCGCCAGCGATATCGCGCGGGCAATGCCGGCAGCCTCGGGATCGGGACTCGTGATGTGATAAGCATCATCGGTGTTACCGTAGCCCACGACCTCGGCATAAATGTGCGCACCGCGCGCCTGCGCATGTTCCATGCTCTCGAGTACCAGCACGCAAGCGCCCTCGCCCATCACAAAGCCGTCGCGGTCTGCATCGAACGGGCGGCAAGCCGTCGCAGGATCGGGGTTGGTGGTCAATGCGCGGCAGGACGTAAAGCCTGCAACGGCATCGGGGATAATGGCCGCCTCGGCGCCGCCCGCGAGGATCGCGTCGGCATAGCCGTGCTTGATGGCGCGGAACGCCTCGCCCACCGCATGGGCCGAGGTCGCGCAAGCAGTCACGACTGGCAGGGTCGGTCCCTTTGCCTTGTGGCGGATCGCGATATTGCCCGAAGCCATGTTGGGAATCATCATCGCAATCATATAGGGCGATGCGCGGCGAGGTCCACGATCGGCGATCATGTGGACGTTGTCGACGAGCGTCGTCATGCCGCCCACGCCCGAGCCCACGTAGACGCCCAGACGCTCACGATCGATGGCGCCTTCGACATCAAAGCCCGCATCGTGCATTGCCTCGTCCGAAGCCGCCATCGCAAACTGAACGCAGGGGTCGAGATGCTTGGCGTCACGCTTGCCAAAGTACTCGTTGCCGTCAAAGCCCTTGACTTCGGCCGCCACCTTGACGGTAAACGCATCGGTATCGAAGTGCGTGATCGGGCCGATGCCACAGGTCCCGGCGCACATGGCCGCCCAGGTGGCAAGCGCGGTGTTGCCGAGCGGCGATACGGCACCGATGCCGGTGATTGCAACTCTCTGTTCCATCATGGTCTCCTCATCCAAGCCGTTCTTCGGCCCTGGTTTCTACATCGCCATTCCGCCGTCGACGCGCACGACCTCGCCCGTAATGTAAGCAGCCGCATCGCTCGCTAAAAAGCGCACCACGCCGGCCACTTCCTCGGGACGCGCCATGCGCTTAAGGGGAATCTGTTCCTCGGTTGCCGTACGCACCTTCTCCGAGAGCTTTGCCGTCATATCTGTCTCGACAAACCCGGGGGCGACCGCGTTCGCTCGTACGCCACGAGGCGCAAGCTCGCGCGCCACCGCCTTGGTAAGCCCTATCACGCCCGCCTTGGAAGCAGCGTAGTTGGCTTGCCCGGCATTGCCCATCAGGCCCACGACCGAGCTCATGTTGACGACGCAACCGCCGCGCTGGCGCATAAAGGTCTTGGTGAGCGCGCGCGTCATATTGAATGTTCCCTTGAGATTGACATCGAGCACGCGATCGAATGCGTCATCGCCCATGCGCATGAGCAGGCCATCGCGGGTGATGCCGGCGTTGTTGACGAGCGCCCAAATGGAACCAAAGTCGTTGAGGACCGCTTCCACGCACGCGTTGACGGCAGCGGGATCGGCCACGTCGCATTGATATGCGCGTGCCGTGGCGCCAACCGCCTCACAGGCTTCGCACGTCTTGCGCGCCGCATCGACGCTGCCGGCATAGACGACGGCGATATCAAAGCCGTCCTCCGCCAGACCGACAGCGCAGGCGCGGCCGATACCCCGCGAGCCGCCCGTGACCAGTGCCACGCGACGTGAGTCGTTGCGCTCGAGCGCGCCGTTGTTCAAGTTGCCCATGTCATTCCTTTCGGGTTACAGCCCTGTGGACTATGCGAGCTCGTCGGCAATAGCTGCGACCTGCTCGGCCGTTTCGCACGAATACACGCGAACGTCGCTCAGCGTACGCTTGGCCAGGCCCGACAGCGTTTTGCCAGGGCCGACCTCAATAAACGTGTCGATGCCCTGATTCTGCAGAGCATGCAGCGTGTCGACCCAACGAACGGCATGACTCACCTGATTGGCCAAGACATCCGATGCCGCTCGCGGGTCCGCCGGATAGGGCGCCGCCGTCATGTTTGCCATGACCGGAATCAGCAGCGGTGACGGCGCGTGGCCGGCTTGGATATACGTCGCCAGCCCCTCAGTCGCCTCGGCCATATAGGGGCTATGAAATGCGCCCGACACCGCGACTTTCATAGCGCGGCCGCCAGCCTCTTTTACTAGGACGTCGAGCTCCTGCAGCGCCTCGGGCGGTCCGGCAACAACCGTCTGCTGCGGACTGTTGTAGTTGACCGGCCAGCAGTCCTCGCCGGCCTGTTTTGCCAGGTTCTCGACTTGCGCCGCATCGAGCTTGATGACGGCGCGCATGCCGCCCGGATGGCGCTCGGCAGCCGCGGCCATCAGCGCCGCGCGCTCGCACACGAGCTCAAAGCCCGCTCGCGTATCGAACGCCCCCGCAAAGGTGAGCGCGGCGACCTCGCCAAGCGAAAAACCCGCACAGGCGGCAGGTACCACGCCGCGCTCACGCAGGGCGGCAGCCGCTGCCAGATCGTGAACGAACACGCACGGCTGCGTGTTCTCGGTCTGCGAGAGCTCCTCCTTGGAGGCGCTTCGGCACTGCTCACTGGTCCCCGGGCGCACCTCGTCGGCAATGGCGAACACCTCGGCGGCCGCCGGCGATGCCTCGATCAGGTCGACGCCCATCGCGGGGTGCTGGGCGCCCTGGCCGGCAAACAGAAACGCTACGCCACCCATGCGCACGCACCCTTCAGGACGTGCTCGGCGCCATCGACCAGGTCGTCAACGATTTCACGTGCGCTTTGGCGCTCGTTGACCATGCCGGCAATCTGTCCACACAAAAACGAGCCCTCTTCGTAATTGCCGTCCTTGGCGGCCTTGCGAAGGGCGCCCGTGCCCATGGCCCCGAGCTCCTCGACGCTTACGCCCGCCGCCTCGCTCTTGGCGTAGGCGTTGGTGAAGGGGCTCTTGAGGGCACGCACCGGGTGTCCCGTCGAGCGGCCGGTCGCACGCGTCGAGGTGTCGTTGGCCTTCAGGACCATCTCCTTGTACTGCTCCGATACGGTGCACTCATCTGCGATCAGAAAGCGCGTACCCACCTGCACGCCGGCGGCGCCCAGCATAAAGGCGGCCGCCACGCCGCGGCCATCAGCGATACCGCCAGCCGCAACCACGGGAATATCGACCGCATCGACAACCTGCGGCACCAGTGCCATCGTCGAGGTCTCGCCAATATGGCCGCCTGATTCGGTACCCTCGGCAACCACGGCAGTGGCTCCACGACGCGCCACGAGGCGCGCCAGCGCCACCGAGGCAACGACCGGGATGACCTTGATGCCCGCCTCGTTCCACGCCTTCATGTACTTGGTGGGATTGCCGGCACCCGTCACGACGACCGGCACCCGCTCGTCAATCACGACCCGCGCGACCTCGTCGGCAAACGGGCTCATGAGCATGACGTTGACGCCAAAGGGCTTATCCGTCCTGGCGCGCAGCTCATGAATCTGGTCGCGCAGCCAGTTGGCGTCGGCGTTCATGGCCGCGATAATCCCTAAGCCGCCCGCCTCGGACACTGCGGACGCCAGCGAGGCGTCGGCGATCCAGGCCATACCGCCCTGGAACACGGGCTTTTCGATGCCGAGCAGATCGCAGAGAGGAGTCTTGAGCATCTCTACTTCTCCAATGCCGCCTCGACCGTATCGGCGAACTCGCCGACCGTCTTGGGGTTCTCCTCGGTATCGAGCTGGATGCCAAACTCGTCCTCAACGGCGACGAGGATCTCGACGGTGCCCAGACTGTCGAGACCAATCTCCTCGAGCGTGGACTCGGGCTTCATCTCGACGTCGTCAAGACCGGCGGTCTCGCGGATAACATCGCAAACGCGCTCGAAGGTCTTCTGATCTGCCATGGTAGTTCTCCTTTGTTTGTGCCCTAGGGGCGTTTTATTTCCTATGTGCGACTACTTCCAACGAAGTAGATAGCCACCTATATCCAGACCGGCGCCAAATCCAACGAGGGCGATGGTGTCGCCCGCATTCAGTGCGTTGGTGCGCGCCAGCCGATCAAGCGCAAAGGGAATACAGGCGCTCGAAATATTGCCGGTCTCGCGCAGCGTTCGAACCACGCGCTCGCCTGGCACGCCGAGGCGCTTGACTGCCTGGCTCAGGATTCGTTCGTTAGCCTGATGGAATACAAAATGGTCGATGTCTTCGACCGAAATGCCCGCATCGCTCGCAAGCTTATGAACCGTGTCACAGATGGCGTTGACGCCGAACTTGAACACACGGCGGCCATTCATGGACAGCACGCTCTCGCTATCTACGGAGGCCTTAAACGGCGAGGTGCCGACCAGTCCGGGAACGCGCAACGTCTCGACGTCGGACGCCGTCGAAAGCTCAACGGCAAGGGGGCTGTCTCCCCCGGCCTCAATCACCGCGGCGCCTGCCCCATCGCCAAAGAGCACGCAGGTGGCGCGGTCGGTCCAGTCGAGCGCGCGCGTCATCTGCTCGGCGGCAACGACAAGCACATGCTTGGCTCGTCCTCGGGCGATATAGCCCTCGGCAACATCGAGCGCAAATACGAAGCCGGCGCAGGCCGCCGAGACATCGAAGGCAGGGCACGTCGCGCCTAGTCGCTCAGCAACGGCACACGCCTCAGCGGGAACAAGATGGTCACCCGTCGTCGTCGAGCAGACGATCAAATCCAACTGGCTCGCGTCGATTCCGGACACCTGGAGTGCCCGCTCGCTCGCCGCTACGGCAAGGTCATCAAGTGACTCGGTGGTGCAGACGTGGCGGCTCTTGATACCTGTGCGGGTAAAAATCCACTCATCCGAGGTATCGAGGAACTCGGACAGCTCGTCATTGGAAACACTGCGCTTAGGAAGCGCCGAGCCCGTTCCAAGAATCGTGAAACCCATCACTAACCTCCTTTGAGTTGTTGACGTGTTTACATCGACCATGAGAGGATAGCGCATTTCAGTCGTTGTTGACGTGTTAACATTAAATTGCCCAAATGCGACACAGGCTTCACATTGTGTCTATCTCTCGACACCATTGCGTTATTCACTTATTCATTAAGGAGGTAGCAGCCGTTATGGATGCCAAATTAACGATAGTCGACGTAACCGGATCGACCAACGATGACCTGCTCGAAGCAGGAAAACAGGGAGCGCCGCACGGCACAGGACTTGCCGCCCGGACTCAGACAGCAGGACGCGGCCGACGCGGCCACAAGTGGGATTCAACCGCCGGCAATCTGTTACTCTCGATTGTCCTACGTCCTCGTGTTGATCCCGCCAAGTACTCTGGCCTTGCCGCCGTCAGCGGCCTAGCGGTGCTCGAGGCGCTCGAAAAGCAGGGTCTTGCAAACGAGATTGGCCTCAAATGGCCCAACGACCTGGTCGCGCGAGGACGCAAGCTCGGCGGCATTCTGGTCGAAGCCGCACGCGATAACGAAGGCAACCCCTTTGCGGTCTGTGGCATCGGCGTCAACGTGAACTATGTGCCCACGGAGGTGCCCGATGGCGGCCTGCCGGCAATCGGTCTCTCGGACCTTAACGAGAACGTTCCTGCTGTCGACATGCTCCTCGATGAGGTCTATCACGCAGTTATAGACGCTGTAGATGCCTGGGCAGAACGCCTCAACGCCATGGAAGAAAACACCGGATCGCTCGCGCCCGTCCACGGCGAATATGTCGCTCACCTCAATTGGATTGGAAAGCACGTTATCGCCCGCTCCCCTGCCGGTGACGAGCAGGCGCGAGGCATCTTTAAAACCGTCGATACCTTTGGACGCGCGTGCATCGAAACAGAAGACGGCTTGCGATCCTTCCATTTTGAGGAGGCGTCGCTGCGCCCCTTGGGCGAATAGGGCGCCGCAGCCACCTACTCAGCAGCATTACCAGGCGGTCAAAACCCATCATGCAAAACAAAAGAGCCCCGCTACCGTAATGGCAGCGGGGCTCTGTAAGCTATGAGCGATATCGCTTAGAGCTTGATGTCGATGTCGACGCCAGCGGGGAGGTCGAGACGCATGAGCGAATCAACGGTGCCCGAGGTGGGGTCAAGGATGTCGATGAGGCGCTTGTGGGTGCGCATCTCGAACTGCTCACGGGAGTCCTTGTTCACGTGCGGCGAGCGGATAACCGTGTACAGGTTGCGCTCGGTGGGCAGGGGGACAGGACCGGAAACGCGAGCACCGGTCTTCTGAGCGGTCTCGACGATGAGCTTCGCGGACTGATCGACGACCTCGTGATCATAGCCCTTGAGGCGAATGCGGATCTTCTGGGTAGCCAACTTAAACCTCCAAAGAGTGCGAGAGATGTTCTCGCGGATTACGTAACAGGGAGCTCGAACTTAGGCGTTCTTGCTCATGACCTCGTCCACGATGGACTTGGGCGCGGGCTCATAAGAGTCGAACTGCATCGTGTAGGATGCACGGCCCTGGGTCTGGGAGCGAAGGTCGGTAGCGTAACCGAACATCTCGCCCAGCGGCACCTTGGCACGGATGAGCTTGCTGTTCTTGCGATCCTCCATGCCCTCGATCTTGCCGCGGCGACCGGAGAGGTTGCCCATAACGTCGCCCATGTACTGCTCGGGGGTCTCGACCTCGACAGCCATGATCGGCTCGAGCAGCTGCGGATCGGACTTCTTGAGAGCGTCCTTGATAGCCATGGAACCGGCGATCTTGAAGGCGGCCTCGGAGGAGTCGACCTCGTGGTAAGAACCGTCGAACAGGGTGACCTTAACGTCGAGGACCGGGAAGCCGGCGATAACACCGGTGTTCAGGGCCTCCTGGATGCCCTTGTCGATGGACGGGATGTACTCCTTGGGCACGACGCCGCCGACGATAGCGTTGACGAACTCGTAGCCGAAGCCCTCCTCCATCTTCTCGAGCTTGATGACGGCGTGGCCGTACTGACCGCGACCGCCGGACTGACGGACGAACTTGCCCTCAGCCTTCTCGACGTCGTGACCGGCGGTCTCGCGGTAGGCAACCTGGGGCTTACCGACGTTAGCGTCAACCTTGAACTCGCGGAGCAGACGGTCGACGATGATCTCGAGGTGCAGCTCGCCCATGCCGGCGATGATGGTCTGGCCGGTCTCGTGGTTGGTGGACACCTGGAAGGTCGGGTCCTCCTCGGCGAGCTTGGTCAGAGCCAGGGACATCTTGTCCTGCTCGGCCTTGGTCTTGGGCTCGATGGCAACGTCGATAACGGGCTTAGCGAACTCGATCTTCTCGAGGACGATCTCCTTGCCCTCGGCGCACAGGGTGTCACCGGTGGTGGAGTTCTTGAAGCCGACGCAAGCGACGATGTCGCCGGCGGCAGCGTCGTCACGGTCGATACGCTCGGCGGCGTTCATCTCGAGGATGCGGCCGAGACGCTCGCGCTGACCGTTGGAAGCGTTGACCACGTAGGAGCCGGACTCGGCGCGGCCGGAGTAAACGCGGACGTAGGTGAGCTTACCGACGAACGGGTCGGTCATGATCTTGAAGACCAGGCCGGAGAAAGGCTCGTCGAAGGAAGGATGACGCTGGATCTCCTCGCCGGTGTCCGGATCGGTACCGGTGACGGCCTCAACGTCGAGCGGGCTGGGCAGGTAGTCGACGACAGCGTCGAGCAGCTCCTGAACGCCCTTGTTCTTGTAGGCGGAGCCCACGAAGACGAGGTTGAGCTCGTTGGCCAGAACGCCCTTGCGCAGAGCAGCCTTGAGCTCCTCGACGGTGAAGTCCTCCTCCATGAGGATCTTCTCCATGAGCTCGTCGTCAAAGCTGGCAGCAGCGTCGAGGAGCTCCTCGCGCTTGGTGGCAGCGATGTCGGCAAACTCAGCCGGGATCTCGTCCATCGGCTCGGGGTAGGTCATGCCCTTCTCGTCGGCCTTGAAGTCCCATGCAGTCATGGTAACGAGGTCGATGACGCCCCAGAAGTTGTCCTCGGCGCCCATCGGGACCTGAGCGGCCACGGCGTTGGCGTCGAGACGATCCTTCATGGTCTCGATAGCGTTGAAGAAGTCAGCGCCCACGCGGTCATACTTGTTGATGAAGGCGATGCGGGGGACGTTGAAGGTAGAAGCCTGACGCCAAACGGTCTCAGACTGGGGCTGAACGCCGGCAACGGCGTCGAAGACGGCGACAGCGCCATCGAGGACGCGCAGGCAGCGCTCGACCTCGGCGGTGAAGTCAACGTGGCCCGGGGTGTCGATGATCTGGATGCGGTAGTCCTTACCGTCCTTGTTCCAGAAGCACGTGGTAGCAGCGGAGGTAATGGTTACGCCGCGCTCCTGCTCCTGAACCATCCAGTCCATGGTGGCAGCGCCCTCATGGACCTCACCGATCTTGTGGGTCTTACCGGTGTAGTAAAGAATACGCTCGGTCGTGGTGGTCTTACCGGCATCGATGTGGGCCATGATGCCGATGTTACGGGTATCGGAAAGCTTGTACTTAGGCTTAGCCATGTTAGTTCCTTACCTTAACTTACCAACGATAGTGAGAGAACGCGCGGTTGGCCTCGGCCATCTTGAAGACGTCCTCACGCTTCTTGACGGAAGCGCCAAGACCGTTGGAGGCGTCGAGGATCTCGTTAGCGAGACGCTCGGCCATGGTCTTCTCCTTGCGAGCGCGGGAGAAGTTGACGATCCAGCGGATGCCCAGAGCGGTGGAACGACGGGAGTTGACCTCCATCGGGACCTGATAGGTAGCGCCACCGACACGCTTGGGCTTAACCTCGAGCGTGGGCTTGACGTTGTCCATAGCCTTCTTGAAGGTAGCGAGAGCGTCGCCACCCTCGGACTTCTCGGCAACGATCTCGAAAGCGGTGTAAACGATGCGCTCAGCGGTGGCCTTCTTGCCGTCAAGAAGGACCTTGTTGATGAGCTGAGTCACCAGGCGGTTGTTGTAAACGGCGTCAGGCTGAACCTCACGACGATTAGCTGCTGCACGACGCGGCATGTGAAATCTCCTTAAGTGTCTACCGTGCGGCGCTTAGGCGGCGCACGGCGAAAGTATCAAAACGTTATCTGGCTTATTTAGCCTTGGGGCGCTTAGCACCGTACTTGGAACGGGCCTGCATACGGTTCTGGACCGGAGCAGCGTCGTAGGCGCCACGGATGACGTGATAACGGACACCAGGGAGGTCACGGACACGACCGCCGCGGACGAGCACGATGGAGTGCTCCTGCAGGTTGTGGCCCTCACCCGGGATGTAAGCAGTAACTTCGATGCCGTTGACGAGGCGAACACGGGCAACCTTACGAAGAGCCGAGTTCGGCTTCTTGGGGCTCGTGGTGAAGACGCGGGTGCACACGCCGCGCTTCTGGGAGTTGTGCTGCAGAGCAGCGTTCTTGGACTTCTTGGGCACGGAACGACGGCCCTGGCGAACCAGCTGGTTAATAGTAGGCAAAGCGTACTCCTTCTCGAATGATTCCAGCTTTCTGTAAAGTGCAACGGCTTGAATCGAGGGGTCAGCATCCCCCTACGAAACACGCAGTTCGATAGGATACGTGCCGTTAGCTGTGCCGTCAACAGACCACGCCGCCGGGCGTATCCCAAAATAGCCATATTTCCGCAAAGCCTCCATAAAAGGAATCCCCGCCTGTGCGCAAGTGCCCATTCCAGCCGTCCATGTAACGCAAAAATGGCCGCTTCCTCTAGCAGGAAGCGGCCTAGACCTTACGAATAGACGATGGTAAAGGGTACTTCTGTTTCGGTCTCTCCTGTTGATGTGCATCTCGTGCCCTCGAGGGTCACCGAGACCACTTGATCGACATTGATCAGTTTTGTCGGAACCCAGATGTTCTCTCCGCTATTGCGCGCCATCGAAACATAGAAATTGTACGCCCCTGCGTCGTCATCTTCGATAATCTGCTCCGATCCATCCTTGTAGCTGACGGTCAGTTTATGATCAACTGCTTCATAGCCCAGATCATCGATGTGCGTCTGGATGGAAAACGGGCTGATCTCGAGAGGCGAGTCGTCGGAGCGGAGCTCCTTTGTATCGACGTGCGCTCCGACGTTAAACTCTGGCGTCGATACCTCGATCACCTTCGCATCCTCACCTTTGCCCTCCGTCCAACTGATATTCCAGGTGACCGCATGTCGTAAATCTCGATCGCGATTCCAAGATGCAAAGTACATCGTGCCGTTAGTGACCGTGTCGCTTGATGTGTCTTTATCAATGGTGCAGCGTGTATCAGCCCATTCCTCGCCGAAGTTCATGCTGGGTGTACTGACGCCCCCTTCTTCTTCACCATAGAGAACAAGTTCGCCAAGCTCTGCCGCCGGCTTGTAGTAGTTAACGCCATTCGGATTGGACAATGTAAACGTCACAGCACCGCAACCGTTCTCGTCGATTGCCATCTCATGAATGTCGAGCGTATAGCCGTTGCCCTCGACGGACAGATTGACCTTCTGGACTGCACCCTCCAGGCTTTGGGGCGCGATACCATCACCAAACTCTCTGGTGTAGGTATATTTCGTCCCCGACGAGCCGCCATTTGTCCAGGTAACGGACTCTCCGTTGCCATGGTTTCCCCAGGCAGAGGCAAAATAACTGGAATTGACAACAGCGTAGGCGACCCCTCCGGTCGCCAGCACTCCGGCAAGACATCCGATTACGGCAACATACAGAGGCTTCGCGTGACCCTTTCGGCGAAGCGGCTCGCCAGCAGCGGCATAAAGAACACGGTCAGCAAGATCGCTATCGGCTTGGACGGACTCGAAGGCCTGCTTGATCTGGTTGGATTTCACGGTCGCCCTCCTCTAGGATGAACTTGAGCTTCGATCTGCCGCGAGCTAAACGCGTTCGAACGGTCGCGGCTGGCACATGCAGTAACTCGGCAATTTCTGAAGTCGAGAAGCCCAGATAGTAATAGAGCACGATAGGAATACGGAATCGCTCCGGAAGTCGCATAACGTCTGACAGGACCGCCTTGGTCTCCTCCTGCGCCGTCGAAAGCGAATCGGCCAGATTCTCAATATCCTCCACGCGCCTCCACGGCTTTCGAAAGAGAGATTTACATTCATTGATCGTGACCCGGATAAGCCATCGACGAAGATGCTCCCAGTTTTCAAATTGCGCGTCGCTTTTGAGCAACTTAAGAAAGACGTCTTGAGCGACATCGTCGGCGTCAGCGCGATCACGCAGATACGTCAATGCGATCCGAAACACGACATCCCGGTGGTCTTCGACCGCCTGTCTAAAAGCTTGTTCTTCCATAATCACCTCCCGGTGACACTGATGGTTCTTGATGGGGCCCTCACCATAGATACGCTTTGACCAAACGGAATGTTTCAAATTCAAGCAGGAAAAACTACCAAAATAAACCTGTCCTTTTTTGCAAGTGACCAACGGAACGCAACAAGTTGAGCATACGCAAGCGAGCGGCCCCCAGAGCGTACAAGGTGGCATGAAAAAGGCAGGGCATTGACCTTTTGGTCATGCCCTGCCTTTTGAATGACAGATTGTAGCTCTGGGGGCCGCGCAGCGACGGAAATCTCCGCCGTTCGTTAGAACGGCGGAACTAGTTACTCCTCGTCGTTATCCTTGGCCTCTTCGGCGTCGTCGGTGTCCACGAGCTGGTTGAGCAGCTCGTCGAGGGAAGCCATGTCCTCGTTGATGGCACCGTTGGCGGGAGCCTTCTTGTCGTCGATCGGAGCGCCCAGGAGCTCCTCGTCGGCGTCGGCGTGATGCGTCGGCGCGGCAGAGGTGCCCAGCAGGATGTCGTCCGGACCGTCGGGGCTAAAGACCATCTGCAGCAGCTGCGAGAGGTCTTCCTCGTCGGCAACGTCGTCGTTGTTCTCGAGGATGTAGAGCAGGTCGTGGGCCTCAAGGCCGTCACGGAGCTCCTCGATCGCCTTGGCACCGATGCCATCGATGCGCAGCAGATCCTCCTCGGACTTACCAACCAGGTCGCCGACCGTCTCGATGCCGACCTCGCTGAACTTGTTGGTCCAGCGCTGCGACACGCCCAGGTCGTCGAACAGGTACAGGCGAGCCTTCTCGGCAGAGATGGTGTGACCGTTGCGGGTGAACGAACCGTCAGCACCGCCAAACTCGTCGTAGCCGGCCCAGTCGAGCTGCTGCGGAAGCTGCTCGTCCAGGTCCTTGAGCTCCACAGGAGCCCACTCGGGCAGCGACTTGGCGTTGGGCGAAGCCGGGCCGTCGATGTCCACGTAGCCGTCGGCCGTACGATACGTCAGCTTGGCGTTGGCGTACGGCTTGAGGCCGGTACCGGCCGGGATCTTCTTACCGACGATGACGTTGGACTTAAGGTCGAGCAGGTGGTCGACCTTGCCCTCGATGGCAGCCTCGGTAAGGACGCCGGCGGTACGGATGAACGAAGCGCTCGACAGCCAGGAGTCGATGTTGGACGCGACCTTGAGCGTACCCAGGATGACGGGCTCGGCCACAGGAGCCTGACCGCCCAGACGGGCAACGCGCTCGACCTCGTCGGCGAACTCGTAGCGGTCGACGTACTGACCAAGCAGGTACTTGGAGTCACCGGGGTTGGTGATCTGAACGCGACGCAGCATCTGACGTGCGAGCACCTCGATGTGCTTGTCGTTCAGGTCGACGCCCTGGCTGGTGTAGACGTCCTTGACGCTCTCGACGAAGGTGTGCATCGTCGACTCGATGTCGGTCAGCTTGCGCAGGTTGCGGAAGTTGACGAAGCCCTTGGTGATCTGGTCGCCGGCGCGAACCTCGCAGCCGTCCTCGATCTCGGGCATAAAGCGAACCGAAGCGGGGACGCGACGCTCGTCGAGGACACGGGTGTGGTCCTCGGAGTCGGTGAGCGTCAGCACGTACTCGGACTTCTCGGGCTTAATCGAGAGGTGGCCGGAGTACGGAGCCAGCTCGGCCTCGCGACCCAGAATCTTCTCGTTGACGTTGCCGACGATATCGAACATACGGCTGACCGTAGGCAGACCCTGCGTAATATCGTCGACGCCAGCGACGCCGCCGGAGTGAATGGTACGCATCGTAAGCTGCGTACCGGGCTCGCCGATGGACTGGGCGGCAATAATGCCGACCGCGGTACCGATGGCGACCGGACGACGGGTGGAAAGATCCCAGCCGTAGCACTTCTGGCACACGCCGTACTTGGAGCGGCAAGTGAGCAGCGCGCGGAGCTTGACCTTCTTAAGGCCGGCATCGACCATCTTCTGAATGTCGGCAACCTTCTCGATGTAGCCGTCCTGCTCAAAGAGCACGGTGCCATCGGGAGCCACGACGTCCTCGATGAAGCAACGGCCGACGAGGTCGGTGTTGAGGTCGGTGGTGCCGGGGATGATGAGGTTGTAGGTGACGCCCTCGTGCGTGCCGCAGTCCTCCTCGCGGACGATGACGTCCTGGGCCACGTCGACCAGACGACGGGTCAGGTAACCAGAGTCCGAGGTGTGGGATGCGGTATCGACCAGGCCCTTACGGGCGCCGTAGGTCGAAATGAAGTACTCGAGCGGCAGCAGGCCCTCGCGGAAGTTCGCCTTAATGGGAAGGTCGATCGTCTCGCCGGACATGTCTGCCATCAGGCCACGCATGCCGCCGAGCTGACGCAGCTGGGTCTTAGAACCACGGGCGCCGGAGTCGGCCATCATGTACAGCGGGTTCTCCTCGTCGAACATGTCGAGCATGAGCGCTGCGACCTTGTCGGTACAAGCGGTCCACTCGTTAACGACTTCGATGTGGCGCTCCGTCTCGTTGATGAAGCCCTCCTCGAAGTACTCGTTGATCTGGTCGACGTTGGCCTGGGCGCGGTCGAGCAGCTCCTGCTTCTCGGCAGGGATGAGAGCGTCCCACACCGAGATGGTGAGGCCGGCGCGGGTAGCGTAGTGGAAGCCGGAGTACTTGATGGCGTCGAGGATCGGGCCGACCTTGGCCTCGGGGTAACGATCACAGCAGTCCGCAACCAGCTTGGCCACATCGCCCTTGACCATCTTGTAGTTCATGAACTCGTAGTCTTCGGGCAGGCACTGGCGGTTGAAGATGATGCGGCCGATAGAGGTCTCGAAGCGCGCGGTCTTATTGCCGGTGACATCGTAGTCGACAAACTCGTTCTTGCCGTTCTTGACGCGGAAGATACGGGTGCCGTCCTCATTGATGACGTTGGCATCGGCAGCGGACACGCGGACCTGGATCTTGGCCTGCATGTCGACCTCGGAGCGGCAGTCATAGGCGTGCAGCGCGTCGTCGAAGCTCGAGAACACGTGGTTCTCGCCCGGCAGACCCTCGCGGACCTGGGTCAGGTAGTACACACCGATGATCATGTCCTGCGAAGGGATGTTGACCGGCTTGCCGGATGCCGGCGAGCGCAGGTTGTTCGCAGAGAGCATGAGCACGCGGGCCTCGGCCTGAGCCTGGCTGGACAGCGGCACGTGGACAGACATCTGGTCGCCGTCGAAGTCGGCGTTGAAGGGCGAGCAGACCAGCGGGTGCAGGTGGATAGCCTTGCCCTCGACCAGCACCGGCTCAAAGGCCTGGATGGACAGACGGTGCAGGGTCGGTGCACGGTTGAGCAGCACGACGCGGCCGTCGATGACCTCTTCGAGGATATCCCACACAAAGGTGGCACCGCGGTCGATAGCGCGCTTGGCGCCCTTGATGTTCTCGACCTTACCGAGCTCGACCAGGCGCTTCATAACGAAGGGCTTGAAGAGCTCCAGCGCCATGGTCTTGGGCAGACCGCACTGGTGCAGCAGCAGCTTGGGGTCGGTAACGATAACCGAACGGCCGGAGTAGTCGACACGCTTACCCAGCAGGTTCTGACGGAAACGGCCCTGCTTGCCCTTGAGGGCCTCGGCGAGCGACTTGAGCGGGCGACCGCCACGGCCAGAGACCGGGCGACCACGACGGCCGTTGTCGAACAGGGCGTCCACGGACTCCTGGAGCATGCGCTTCTCGTTGTTCACGATGATCGCAGGGGCGTCCAGGTCGAGCAGGCGCTTGAGTCGGTTGTTACGGTTGATCACGCGGCGATACAGGTCGTTGAGGTCGGACGCGGCGAAGCGGCCGCCGTCGAGCTGAACCATCGGGCGCAGATCGGGCGGAATGACCGGGATGACGTCCAGGATCATGTTCGCGGGGCTGTTGCCGCCCTTCAGGAAGGCGTCAACGACCTCAAGGCGCTTGACGGCCTTCTCGCGCTTCTGCTTCTGGGAGTCCTCGTCAGCGATGATGGCCTTGAGCTTCTCGGCCTCGGAGGGGAGGTCGATGGCAGCGAGCAGGTCGCGGACGGCCTCGGCACCCATACCACCCTTGAAGTACATGGAGTAGTAGCGGGTCATCTCGCGGAACAGCGGCTCATCGGAGATGAGGTCGCGCTCGGTGAGCTTCATGAAGGCATTGAAGGCGTCCGTGCGGAGCTGCTTCTCGTCCTTGCACTCTTCCTCGATGTCGACGATGCCGGAGGCGATCTCCTCGGGGGTCAGCGGCTCCTCGTCGGAGAACTCATCAAAGTTCTCGGGGTTGCCCTGCTCCTTGAGGGACTCGATCTGGCGGGCGCACTCGGCATCGATCTCTTCCAGATCGGCGGCGAGCTCCTCGCGCAGGTCGTCAGCGTCGGCCTCGCGAGCCTCGTAGTCGACCTCGGTGATGATGTAGCTGGCAAAGTACAGAACCTTCTCGAGGTCCTTGGACTTGATGTCGAGCATACGGCTCATCGGGAAGCTCGTGGGGCTCTTGAAGTACCAGATGTGGGACACGGGAGCGGCGAGCTCGATGTGGCCCATGCGGTCGCGACGCACCTTGGCCGAGGTGACCTCGACGCCGCAGCGCTCGCAGACGATACCCTTAAAGCGGATGCCCTTGTACTTGCCGCAGGAGCACTCCCAGTCCTTGGCGGGACCGAAGATCTTCTCGCAGAACAGGCCGTCCTTCTCGGGCTTGAGGGTACGGTAATTGATGGTCTCCGGCTTCTTGACCTCACCGTGCGACCAGGAACGGATCTGGTCGGCGGAGGCAAGGGAGATCTTTACCGAGTCAAAATCAGTAGCTTCGAAATCTGCCACAGTCAACTACTCCTTATCAGTGGTCGTGGCGGCGACAGCCTCGGGCGCCTCGGCGGTCTCGGCATCCTGGGCCTCGACGTCGGCGTCAACGCCGGCGAGCGCAGCCAGGTCGTCGAGAGCGGAGGTCTCCTCGGCGGTCACAGGGGCGGAGGCGTCCTCGTCGGCATCGTGCATGGGCTCGATGTCCAGTGCGAGGGAGCGAATCTCCTTGACGAGAACCTTGAAGGACTCGGGGATACCCGGGACAGGAACGTTCTCGCCCTTGACGATGGACTCGTAGGTCTTGACGCGGCCCACGGTATCGTCGGACTTGACGGTCAGGATCTCCTGCAGGACGTTGGAAGCACCGTAAGCGTACAGTGCCCAAACTTCCATCTCGCCGAAGCGCTGGCCGCCGAACTGGGCCTTGCCGCCCAGAGGCTGCTGGGTAACCAGGCTGTAAGGGCCGGTCGAACGGGCGTGGATCTTGTCGTCGACCATGTGGCCGAGCTTGAGGATGTAGGACGTACCCACGGTAATGGGCTCGCGGAACTCCTCGCCGGTGCGGCCGTCGAACAGACGGGTCTTGCCGCGCTCGTCAAGCTGGGTGACGAACTCGGGACGCATGTGATCGCCAAAGGCAGCGGTGGCCTTGTTGAGCATGTTCTTGTTGGCACGACGAATGACCTCGGCGATCTCGTCCTCCTTGGCGCCGTCGAAGACGGGCGTGGCGGTGAAGAACGGACCGGGGACGTACTTGTCGGAGTCGGCCTGCTCGGTATCCCAACCGCAGGCAGCAGCCCAGCCAAGGTGGCACTCGAGCAGCTGGCCGACGTTCATACGCGAAGGAACGCCCAGCGGGTTGAGGATAACGTCGATCGGGGTACCGTCAGCCATGTAGGGCATGTCCTCGACCGGCAGAACGTTACAGATAACACCCTTGTTGCCGTGGCGGCCGGCGATCTTATCGCCCTGCTGGATCTTACGACGCTGGGCGACGTAGACGCGCACCTGCTCGTTGACGCCGGGGGCCAGGTCGTCGCCGTTCTCGCGGCTAAAGCGGACGACATCGATGACGCGGCCGTAAGCGCCGTGAGGCATCTTAAGGGAGGTATCGCGGACGTCGTGGGCCTTGGCACCGAAGATGGCGCGCAGCAGGCGCTCCTCGGCGGTCAGAGCGCTCTCGCCCTTAGGTGTGACCTTGCCGACCAGGATGTCGCCAGGGCCGACCTCGGCGCCGATGCGGATGATGCCGTCCTCGTCGAGGTTGGCAAGCATGTCCTCGGAGAGGTTCGGGATCTCGCGGGTGATCTCCTCGGGACCGAGCTTGGTGTCGCGGGCGTCGATCTCGTGACGGGTGATGTTGATGGTCGTCAGCAGGTCCTCGGCCACCAGGCGCTCGGACACGACGATACCGTCCTCGTAGTTAAAGCCTTCCCACGGCATGTATGCCACGGTGAGGTTCTGACCCAGTGCAAGCTCGCCATGATCGGTCGAAGGACCGTCGGCCAGGGGCTCGCCCTGCTCAACGGTGTCACCGACGCGCACGAGCGGACGGTGGTTGATGCAGGTGGACTGGTTGGAGCGCTGGTACTTGGCCAGGTGATACTCGTCCATGCCGCCGGCATGCTTGACGATGATCTTGGCGGCGTCGGCAAAGATGACCTCGCCGGCATTCTTGGCCAGGGTGACCTCGCCGGAGTCCAGAGCGGCGCGACGCTCCATGCCGGTACCGACATAGGGAGCGGCGGGGTGAACCAGCGGCACGGCCTGACGCTGCATGTTAGCGCCCATCAGCGTACGCTTGGCGTCGTCGTGCTCAAGGAACGGAATCAGCGTGGCTGCGACGGAGAGCATCTGACGCGGCGAGACGTCCATGTAGTCGACGTCCTCGACGGGCACGTCGGCGGGAGCGCCGAAGGAGCCGTCGAAGTCGCGGGTACGGGCGATCACGGTGTGCGGGCGGACAAGCTTGCCCTCGGCATCGGTCGTGATGAACTCGTTGGTCTTGGGATCGAGCGGCGTGTTGGCCGGCGCGATGACGTGCTTCTCTTCCTCGTCAGCGGTCATCCAGTCGATCTGGTCGGTGGCAACGCCGTTCTCGACGCGACGGAACGGGGCCTCGATGAAGCCGTACTCGTTGACGCGGGCGTAGAGGGCGAGCGAGCCGATCAGGCCGATGTTGGGGCCTTCGGGGGTCTCGATCGGGCACATGCGGCTGTAGTGCGAGTTGTGAACGTCGCGGACGGCCGTCGGCACGTTGGTGCGGCGGCTGGAGCCGGACTTGTGGCCGGCAAGACCACCAGGGCCGAGTGCGGACAGACGGCGCTTGTGGGTCAGACCGGTCAGGGGGTTCGCCTGGTCCATGAACTGCGAGAGCTGCGAGGAACCGAAGAACTCCTTGATGGAGGCCACGATCGGGCGGATGTTGATGAGCGACTGCGGGGTGATCTCGTCGATGTCCTGGGAGCTCATGCGCTCACGGACGACGCGCTCCATACGGCTCATGCCGATACGGAACTGGTTGGCGACGAGCTCGCCGACGGTACGGATACGGCGGTTGCCAAAGTGGTCGATGTCGTCGACCTTGAAGCCCTGCTCGCCGGCAGCGAGGGACAGGAGGTAGCGCAGCGTCGCAACGATATCCTCGTCGGTGAGCACCGTGACCTCTTCCTCGGTGGTGAGGTTGAGCTTCTTGTTGACCTTGTAACGACCGACGCGGGCCAGGTCGTAGCGCTGCGGGTTGAAGAGCAGGCCCTCGAGCAGGCTGCGGGAAGCGTCCACGGTGGGAGGCTCGCCCGGGCGCAGACGACGGTAGATCTCGATGAGGGCGTCCTCGCGAGTGAGAGCGGTGTCGCGCTCCAGGGTGCGCTTGATCACATCGGAGTTGCCGAGCAGCTCGATGATGTCGTCGTTGGTGACGGCGATGCCAAGGGCGCGCAGGAACATCGTGGCGCTCTGCTTGCGCTTACGGTCGATGGAGACCATGAGCTGGTCGCGCTTGTCGACCTCGAACTCAAGCCAGGCACCGCGGGACGGGATGATCTGGGCCTTGTAGATCTGCTTGCCCGAATCCATCTCGGAGCTGTAGTACACGCCCGGGGAGCGGACGAGCTGCGAGACGACGATACGCTCGGTACCGTTGATGATGAAGGTGCCCTGATCGGTCATCATGGGGAAGTCGCCCATAAAGACGAGCTGCTCCTTGATCTCGCCGGTCTCCTTGTTGGTGAGACGGACGTCGGTCAGAAGCGGAGCCTGATAGGTCATATCCTTCTCGCGGCACTCCTCGACGGTGTGCGCGGGGTCGCCGAACTGATGCTCGCCGAAGGTAACCTCGAGAACATGGTTCTGACTCTGGATGGGGCTGGATTCCTTGAACGCCTCACGAAGGCCCTCATCCTTAAAACGCTCAAAGGATTCCCTTTGAACAGAGATAAGGTTGGGGAGCTCCATGGCCTCCGGGATTTTCCCGAAGCTGACGCGCTTGCGCTCAGTGGCAGTGTATGCGTAGGTCACCAGGTTTTTCCTCCTTCACGGAAATGCTCGGTGGGTTGGCGAGGCATAGCTTCGCCAGTTATCGCAACCTAATAGTTTATCAGGTACCGACCGTTGGGCAAGAAAAGCCTTGACGCGATTGAGTTTTTGGAGTAGCAAAGTTTTTCGACAGAAAACACGCAGGTAGATATATGTGTATCGAACATCTGTTCATATATTTTCTGTGAACAGAGAGCCGGCAATCGCAGCTCTTATAAAAAACGCGCGCGAACCGAAGTCCGCGCCCGTAAATGTCGATGCCCGAAGGCTTACTTGCGCATCAATCCGCCGCGCTCGTCGATAGCGTCCCAGAAGGCATCGGCAAAGCGGGGGTCGCTTGCAGCCATGAGGGCGTTGGTGGCCATCCAGCCAGAGGGAGTGCCGGTGTCGTAGCCCGACAGCGGGTCGATGACGACGGCATACATGGCCTCGCGGTCGAGCGAACGGGCCATGGCGTCGGTGAGCTGGATCTCGCCGCCCTTGCCGGCCTGCTGATCTGCCAGCAGGTCCATGACCAGCGGGCTCAGCAGGTAGCGACCGACGATGTACAGGTTGGACGGAGCAGCCTCGGGAGCGGGCTTCTCAACCAGACCGCCGATACGCCAAACAGCGCCCGGCTCGGCATCGGCAACGTCCTCGGCGCCCTCGAGCGAACCGACGCGCTCGCCGGCGATAACACCGTAGCGGCTGACTTCCTCGGGCGAGCAAGCAGCGACGGCGATAACCGAAGCGCCACCGTGCTCCTTGGAAACGGCGAGCATCTTGTCGCAGATATCGCGGTTAGGCACAACGTAGTCGCCCAGAAGAACCAGGAAGTTCTCCCCTGCCACGGCGTCGGCAGCAGAGCGAATAGCATGGCCGAGGCCCTTGGGCTCGTACTGATAACGGAAGTCGACCGGCATACCGCCAGCGTGGGCGACAGCATCGGCATAGGCGTTCTTGCCGCGCTCGCGCAGCAGGTTCTCGAGCGAACGGTCGGGCTGGAAGTAGTTCAGTAGCTCGGGCTTACCGGGAGAAGTAACGATGATGGCATCGTCGACCTCCTCGGGCTCGAGCGCCTCCTCGACGACGTACTGAATGACGGGCTTGTCGAGCACCGGCAGCATCTCTTTGGGCGTGCACTTGGTGCCAGGCAGAAAACGCGTGCCAAGACCGGCGGCGGGGATGATTGCCTTCATGTTATTCAAAGATCCTTTCGCAGGCGCAAAAGCGCCCCATGCGTGCGGCACACAGCCGCAGACCAAATTGCGATACCCAAGCATCTTACCGCTGGAACTATATGTCGCTACAAGGCAGAGACAATTCTTCAGCAGGTCAACGCAAATTATTGCTCGAATGGTGCAATTTTATTGCCCAACGGCAGGGCACCCGATACGACGCAAATCACAGAACATGGCAGTTTGAGCAACCGATGCCGAGGGACCGAAAAACAAAAAAGACGGGGCTCGCAATGCGAACCCCGTCTGCAAAGAAATCTGGCGAGAAAGCCTGATTACTTGAGGGTGACAGCAGCGCCAGCAGCCTCGAGCTTCTCCTTGGCAGCCTCGGCGTCCTCCTTCTTGGCACCCTCGAGAACAGCCTTGGGAGCGCCCTCGACGACCTCCTTGGCCTCCTTCAGGCCAAGGTTGGTGAGCTCACGGACGGCCTTGATGACCTGGATCTTGTTGTCGCCGAAGCCCTCGAGCACGACGTCAAACTCGGTCTTCTCCTCGGCCTCAGCAGCGCCAGCAGCGGGAGCGGCGACAACAGCGGCAGGAGCAGCGGCGGAAACGCCGAAGGTGTCCTCGATAGCCTTAACGAGCTCGGAAGCCTCGAGAAGGGTCATTTCCTTAAGAGCATCGATGATCTCATCGGTGGTAAGCTTAGCCATTTCTAAGTCCTTTCGGTTTCCGTGCGGATGCACGGAGATCAGTTAAAACACGGCGCGAATGCGCCAGGGGTGCGGCGTTGCCGCCGCGGGTGAAAACAGCAACTAGGCTGCCTTCTGCTCGGAGACCTGCTGGATCGAACGAGCGAGACCAGAGGAAACGCCGTTGACGCAGACAGCGATGTCGCGAGCGAAACCGGAGATGAGGCCGGCGATCTGGCCGAGAAGCTGATCCTTGGTGGGCAGCTCGGCGATAGCCTTAACATCATCAGCGGAAACGGCCTTGCCGTCGGAGATACCGCCCTTGATCTCAAGGACGCCCTTGGACTTAGCGGAGAAGTCCTTAAGGGCCTTAGCGGCCTCGACCGGCTCGGTCTCGTAGAACACATAAGCGACGGGGCCCGCGAGGATCTCGTCGATCTCGGGCTGCTCCTGGTTCTTGAGAGCGATCTTGACCAGGTTGTTCTTGTAGACCTTCATCTCGGCGCCGCACTCGCGAAGCTGATGACGCAGCTCCTGAGCCTGCTTAACCGTCAGACCGTTGTAGTTGACGACGAACAGACCGGCGTTCTCGGCGATACGGGACTCGATCTCTGCAACCTTGTCGATTTTGTACTGCTGGGGCATGAATTACACCTCCTCGAATTCTTTCCGGGCACGGTCCGCCACAAGGACGTGACGGGGGCATGTCCAAAAAGAAAGCCCCCGCGCTGCATGAGCGACGGGGGCGAGAAGACATATCTACTCGACCACCTCGGCTGGCGGGAAGTCCCATTAAGCTCGCGGGCGATGCCCGTTTGCACCGGCTGTCTCTGGCAGCGGATTCGTGCGTGAACCGAAAGTATTATGGCGGGGACCCCGGCGTCGGTCAACGGGCACGAGGATTCGCACACAAACCCTGCATACGCTCCGGTCGGGAGGGGCAGGGCGAGTTTTCCGCTCGGTCAAGTCCTGGGCTCGCACGAAGGCCACATTAAGTGGCCTTCGGCTCGTGCGGAATCTACGGAAAACTCGCCCTGCCCCTCCCGACCGGAGCTACGTTGCCTTTGTTGCGAATCCTCGTGCCCGTTGGCCGGCGCGCCCCACGCATAACCCTTAGGTCGGTGGGCTGATGGGTTGGGTCCCGTTGGGCTACAGGGTTGAAAGGAAGGTGGACAGGCGGCGGAGGCCTTCGTCCAGGTCTTTATCGGAAACGCAATAGCTGAGGCGGACGTGGCCTTCGGTGCCGAAGCAGTCGCCCGGGACTAGGGCTACGTTGGCCTCTTTGATGGCTTTGATGCAGAAGTCTTCGCTTGTCAGGCCGAATTGTTTGATGCTCGGGAAGGTATAGAAGGCTCCTGCGGGCTCTACTACGTCGAGGCCCATGGCGTATAAGGCTGCGAGTACGCGTTCGCGGCGGGCTCGGTAGACTTTGAGCATGGGGGTTGGGTCGACGGTCAGGGCTCGAGCTGCGGCGTCCATCTCGAAGGAGACGGCGCTCGATACTAGGTATTGGTGAGCTTTTGCGATCTCGGCGATGACGGGTGCCGCTGCTGCGAGCCAGCCCAGGCGCCAGCCGGTCATGGCCCAGGGCTTGGAGAAGCTCTCGATGATCACCGTCTGCTCGCGCAGCTCCGGGTGTCGCTGGGCAAAGCGCTCGTAACCATCCACATAGACCAAACGGTTGTACACGTCGTCGCAGACCACGTAGATGCCCGACTGCTCCGCTACGCGCGCCACGGCGTTGAGCGATGCCGCGTTGAGAATGCAGCCCGTGGGATTGTTGGGCGAGCAGATAACGATGGCCTTGGTCGCCGGGGTCACACAGGCGCGAAGCGCATCCTCGTCAATCTGAAATTGCGCAGGCCCCGTATCCAAAAAGACCGCTTTGGCGTGATTGGCCACAACGATGCTTTCGTACAGGCCAAAGGCCGGCGTGGGAATAATGACCTCGTCGCCGGGGTTGAGCATAGCCATAAATGTTGCCGACAGGGCCTCGGTCGCGCCGTCGGTCAGGATGACCTCGTCGGCCGAAAACATAAGGCCCGCGTCCCCCATGTAGGCAGATAACGCCTCACGCAGGGCGGGGCGACCGTTGTTGGGCGGATAGTGCGTGTCGCCGCGGTCCAACGAAGCAGTCACCTCGGCGCTAATCACATCGGGCGTGGGAAAATCGGGCTCACCTAGCGCGAGCGCGATGCACCCCGGATGCTGGGCGGCGAGCGCGTTGATCCGGCGGATACCGGAGGGCTTAAGCGTGGCAAGCGAGGTGTTCATGGGCAGACGCATGACGTTCCTTTCGTAAGGGTTGCACTAGGATAGCGCGGCGGGACGCCGCCGGACGGTGTAACCTAAACGGAAACCAACCGGAAAGAAGGCGGCATGGAGACGACCGCACGCGGCGATGTACCAAAAACGCTGCAAACCATTGCGTATATCAGTATTCCCAAGAGCGCCGATCTTGAGTTTTTGCTCTGGGACCTGCAGGATGCCATCGCCGCCTATGCACAGATTTCCGGCACCGCACTCCCCCATCCAGTCGACTTGGAGGCGGATGATGCCGGCAGCGTTGCCGGTACCGCCGATGGCATTGTGTTCGCCGTTGAAGATGCACCCAATGATGAAGCGATGGCGCCCATTGAGCAGGTGCTCGACCGCTTTGGCGGCGCAGGGACGCGTGCCTACGTTGTTGTCCAGGCCGACATCGGCGGCCTGGAGCGAGCACACGGGCTCGTCGTGCGTCTGCGAGCGGCGTGCGACCTTCGTGGGCTGTCATGGTGCGGCGGCGTTGTCGCCTGTACCGGCAGCGGCTTCGCGGCGCTTCGTCACTCACCGCGCATGGGACTCTTGCGGCGACCGTTTTCGGAAGCGATGGACAAGCTCGTAGGCGCCGTTCGTATGGGCTGTTCGGTTGAGCATGCGCAGCGACTTGGTGGTGGTAATGCCGAGGACGTCGACGCCGACGGCATGGCTTGCGCCGAGCCAGCCGTGCCCGTGCCGATCTGGCGAGGCGTTCTGAAACACCTCGGCGCCCGCACTCAATCAATAATCTAAATTAATGAGCTGCCCAGTCAACGGCTTCACTCCAACGCTCGACAAGCCGCTCCAAACGCCACGCCGCGTTGGCAGGACTCGTCGACGGCAGCACGATGGCGGGTAGCCCCGTCCGCTCTTGTAGATAGCGTTTGTAGAGCCGTCCGGCCGTGCCGCCGTTGCAGACAACGATCTCGATCGGCGTGGCATCCACAATGCGTTCAATATGTGCCGGCACAACGTTTTTGATGCTAGCGTCACTCGAGCCCTTAATGTCGCAGCTCTCGATCACATCCCACAGGGCTACGCCACCGTTAAGCAGCATGGATCGCTTGGCAGCAACCGAGGCGTCGAGCGTCGCGGGCTCGCCGCTCGACAAAGAGTCTCCCTCGTTGGGCGGCACGGGCGCACCGAGGCACACGGCCATCACACGCCAAAAGCGATTCTGAGGGTTGCCGTAATAAAAGGCGTTGGCGCGCGAAAGCACCGAGGGAAACGATCCGAGCACCAAAACGCGCGAGCGCTCGTCAAACACGGGTTCAAACCCATGCTCAATATGTTGATAGCCCTCGTCGGACACAGGCATGGGCTAGGCCCTCAGTAGATAGCGCACCTCATAGGGTGCAAGCTCGAGGGTACCCGTAAGCTCGACCGTGGGCGCATCGTCGGCAAGTAGGTCGGCAAAGGAGCCGTTGAGCTCGCCGGCTCCAAAGGTATAGGGCTCGTTCACGGCATTGACCGCCACGAGCACCGTCGCGTCGTCGCAGGCGCGCTCGAACAGCAGCTGCTTGTTCTGAATCACCACGTTGCGATAGGCACCATAGTTGAGGGCACGGGCCGCCGCGTCGTCTGCCGAGCGCAGGTGCGCGAGCTGCTTGATGAAGGCCGTCAGCTCGTTGGGCGCAGGCTCATCGAGCGCAGGTCGCAGCGCCCAGTCACCATCGGGGCCGCCCTTTTCGCCAGGAATCCCCCACTCGCTGCCATAGTAGACGCACGGAATGCCCGGCATGCCAAAGAGCATGCCATAAGCGGGGCGCAGACAGGACTTGTCGGTAAGGATGCTCGCCAGGCGCGGCACATCGTGGTTGTCGACAAACGACAGCAGATGCTTGCCGCGATAAATGCACCACGGGTCACCGCCAAACTGGCGGTGCAGCGAGTGCGCGATCTCGAACATATTGACCGAGTTAAAGCTGGAGTACAGGCCCTTGTAGCACTCGTAGTTGGTGCAGGAGTCGAGCATCTCGTCGTTGACGATCTGGTTGTAGTCGCCGTGGAGCGTCTCGCCGATCAGCACAAAGTCGGGCTTGAGCTCACGGGCAAAGGCGTGCAGGCGGCGCATAAAGTCGCGGTCGAGCATATAGGCAACGTCCAGGCGCAGGCCGTCGACGCCAAAGACGTCGGCCCAACGGCGCACGGACTCGAGCAGGTAATCGACCACGGCGGGGTTTTGCAGGTTGAGCTTCACGAGCTCAAAATGGCCTTCCCAGCCCTCGTACCAAAAGCCATCGCCATAGCAGGAGTCGCCGTCAAAGCTGATGTGGAACCAATCCTTGTAGGGCGAGTCCCACTTGCGCTCCTGCACATCGCGGAAGGCCCAAAAGCCACGGCCCACATGGTTGAAGACCGCATCGAGCACCACGCGGATGCCATGGGCGTGCAGCGTCTCGCATACAGCGGCAAAATCGGCATCCCCACCCAGGCGACGGTCGATATGGCGCAGGCTGCGCGTGTCGTAGCCATGGCCGTCGGATTCGAGCGGCGGGTTAATGAGCACAGCACCGATGCCGAGCTCTTGCAGGTAGTCGGCCCATTGGGCGATCTTCATGATGGGCGCATCGGGGTTGGGCGCTGCGTTGGCAGCCTGGGCGAGCTCATCTTCGGCAACGGGCGCGGCGTTTTCGCGCGGAGCTCCGCAAAAGCCCAGCGGATAGATCTGATAGAACGTCGTCTCGTATGCCCACATAGCAACCTCCCGGTAAGCTCAACACAACGACATCCATTGTATGCCCGCCGCGTATCCCCTCCCCCAAAATAAGTTGCGGTGAAATAATTCCTGCTTGGGCCTTCAGAGGCCTTAAACAGGAGCTATTCCACCGCAGCTGATGAGGGGACGTGATTAGGCGACGGGCTTTGCGCGGCGTATGGCCGGGAACAGCACCGTGATGGCGAGGATGACGCCCACGACGGTAATCGCCCCGCCCGCGAAGCCAATCCAAGCGATACCGGGACCCGAAACCACGGCGCCACCGATTGCGGTGCCCGTGCCGATACCCAGATTGAACAGGCCCGAGAAGATCGACATGGCGACGGCCGACGAATCCGCCGGTGTGTACTTGATGAGCTCGGCCTGAAACGCCACGTTAAAGGCCGTGGCGCAGCAGCCCCATAGCGCGCAAACAGCGAGAACGGCGACGAGCGACGGTGCAACCGGACCCATGAGCAGCAGAGCCACCGGCACGCCGGAGAGCGTGATAGCCAAGAACGGGAAGCGATGCCCATCGAACAGACGGCCGAACAGCCAGCTTCCGAGCAGACCAGAGCAGCCGAACGCCGTCAGCGTCATGGTAATAGCGCTTGCGTCGACGTGCGCGACCTGCGCCAGGAACGGCTCGATATAGCTGTAACCCGCATAATAGCCGGTTGCCATAAAGACCGTGACCGCGTAGAGCGCGATCAGGAACGGGTTCTTGAGCAGCACGGGCAGCTGTTTGACGGTAAAGCGCTCACCCGCCGGCATAGCCGGAAACACCGCGGCTTGGTACACCACCGCGGCGGCAGAGAAGGCACCGACCACGGCGAATGTCATGCGCCAGCCCACGGCCAGCCCGATGGCGCGGCCGATCGGCAGGCCAAAAATCTGCGCGATGGACGAGCCCGTGGCGATTATGCTGATGGCGAGCGCCCCATGGCGGGTGTCGACCAGGCGCGAAGCCATGATCGAGGCGACCGACCAGAACACGGCATGCGCGCAGGCGACCACCAGACGCGCGCAAACCAAAATAGGATAGGTGGGCGCCAAGGCGGACAAGAACTGGCCGAGCGAAAACACGGCCAAAACGCCCAGCAGCATCCGCTTGAACTCAAAGCGCGAGGCAAACACCATGAGTGGCAGCGACAGCAGCATGACACCCCAGGCGTAGACCGAAATCATGATGCCTGCCTGGGCCTCGGTGAGCGAGAACGATGCGGCAATATCAGTCAGAAGGCCAATGGGCATGAACTCTGATGTGTTGAACACGAACGAACAGCAGGCAAGCCCGATAAGCGGGAGCCACTGCTTGAGCGAGATGCCATCTTGTCTTGCCTGAGTCATGTAGGAACCCCCTCCGATTGTCTTGAGCGATGGGCGATTATATAGCAACGGCCCCGCATCCGTCAGCAACAGATGCGGGGCCGTAATCAACTCAATACACAGAGGTTGCGCCATCAATAAATAACTAAGCCAGCCCCAGCAATATGCCCGCCGAATGCACGACAAACGCCACGATCCAGGCGACCGTCACCTGAAACGCGAACACGGCCACGGCATAGCGCGCGCCCAACTCGCTCTTGACGGCGCCGATTGCCGCTACGCAGGGCGGGTACAGCAGCGTAAAGACCAGGAACACGTAGGCGGTAAACGGCGAAAACATGGTCGACAGCGCCGCGGGCGACGTTGCGCCCAAAAGCACCGTGAGCGTCGAGATGACGCTCTCCTTGGCAATGAGTCCGGTGACGAGCGCCGTCGACGCACGCCAGTCGCCAAAACCGAGTGGGGCCAACACCGGCGCGATGATGCTACCCAGACCGGCAAGCAGACTCTGCGACTGATCGGCGACCACATTAAAGCGGATATCGAACGTCTGGAGGAACCAGATGACCACGGTGGCGGCAAAGATAATGGTAAAGGCCTTGGTAATAAAGTCCTTGGCCTTATCCCATGCCAGCATCACCGTCGTCTTGACGCTCGGCAGGCGGTAATTGGGAAGCTCCATGATAAACGGCACCGGGTCGCCCTTAAATGCCGTGCGGTTGAGCACCAGGGCGGCAATGCAGCCGACCACGATACCAATCAGATAGAGCGAGACCATGGCGGGAACTGTCGCCTGCGGGAAGAATGCCCCGCACAGCAGACCGTAGACCGGCAACTTGGCCGAACAGCTCATGAACGGCGTGAGCATGACCGTCATCTTGCGGTCGTGCTCGGATGGGAGCGTACGGGTCGACATGATAGCCGGCACGGTGCAGCCAAAACCGACGAGCATAGGCACGAAGCTGCGGCCCGACAGGCCAAAGCGACGCAGCACTTTATCCATGACAAAGGCCACACGCGCCATGTAGCCGGAGTCTTCCAGAATGGAGAGGAACAAAAAGAGCACGACGATAATCGGCAGGAAGGTCAGCACGCTGCCCACGCCCGTAAGCACGCCGTCGACAGCCAGCGAGCGCACCACGTCGTTGGTGCCGAACGCCTTGAGGCCCGCATCGGCCGAGGCGATGATGGCAGCGATGCCGTCCTCCATAAGTCCCTGCAACGCCGCGCCGATCACGCCAAACGTCAGCCAAAAGACGAGACCCATGATCACCAGGAACGCTGGAATGGCCGTGTAGCGACCCGTCAGGATGCGGTCGATCTTGACGGAACGCACGTGCTCGCGGCTCTCGTGCGGCTTGACGACGCAGCGCCCACACACGTCGCCGATAAAGCCGAAGCGCATGTCAGCCAGTGCAGATAGACGGTCGGTACCGGCCTCACCCTCCATCTGGGTAATGATGTGCTCGATGGCGTCAAGTTCGTTACGGTCCAGATGAAGCGCCTCGGTCACCAGCTCGTCGCCTTCAACCAGCTTGGTCGCCGCAAAACGCACCGGAATGTGCGCCGTCACGGCATGGTCCTCGATCAGGTTGGCAATACCGTGGATGCAGCGATGCAGTGCACCGCCGTCCGAGCCATCGGGCGCACAGAAGTCCAGGCGACCGGGGCGCTCGCGGAACCGTGCCACGTGCAAGGCATGATCCACCAGCTCGCCGATACCCTCGTTGCGGGCAGCGCTAATGGGGACAACAGGCACGCCCAACAGGCTCTCGAGCAGGTTGACGTCCACGGCGCCGCCGTTGGCCGTCACCTCGTCCATCATGTTGAGCGCGATGACCATGGGGCGGTCGAGCTCCATAAGCTGCAGCGTCAGGTACAGGTTGCGTTCGATATTAGTAGCGTCGATGATGTCGATGATGGCGTCGGGGTTTTCGTCCAGGATAAATTGGCGACTGACGATCTCTTCGCCCGTGTACGGAGACAGCGAATAGATGCCGGGCAGGTCGGTAACGCTTGCCTCGGGATGGTTACGGATGGTGCCGTCCTTGCGGTCGACCGTCACGCCGGGAAAGTTACCGACATGTTGGTTGGAGCCCGTAAGCTGGTTGAACAGCGTGGTCTTACCGCAGTTTTGGTTGCCGGCGAGGGCAAAATGCAGCGGTGCGCCCTCGGGCACGGCCGTCTTGGCAGCACGAGGCGAATACGTCCCTTCGCCCAGGGCCGGGTGATCCGTCGTGCCGATTGCGGCGTTAACGCGCGGGCCGGTATCGGTGTCGTGCACATCCACGAGCTCAATGCGTGCGGCATCGTCCTTGCGCAGCGTCAACTCGTAGCCGCGCAGGCGAATCTCGAGCGGATCACCCATGGGGGCATACTTCATCATGGTAACTTCGGTGCCCGGAGTTAGGCCCATGTCCAAAATATGCTGTCGGAGTGCCTGATCGTCCGATGCCACCGATGCGACAACGGCGTCCTTTCCAATCTCGAGTGTATCGAGCTTCACGCGCTCATCCTTTCGTTAGACGCGGTTAACCGTTTACCGGGGCTAACCAACTCGTAACGACAAATGATAGCGCTCTGAACTATTATATAAAGTCAAATACCGATGTTTACCTGCGCAAACTTTATGCGGTGCGCCCCGAAAGCTCTTTGCGCATACCGCTCAGCGAGATCGAAATGGAACCCGACCGCGCGGTAGCAGTGAGTCGATCACCCTCAACCGACCCCGTGCATGTAAAGGGCGCCTTGCCCATCAAGACGTGGGAGATAGTACCCGAGAGCTCAAAGAAATCGCACTCAGCGCGGGCACCCGAGAGAGCGATATTGAGACCCCTGACGTTTAGTACTGCCCTGAGCGCGCCGTTCACCCCATGTGAAAACGTCACCTCGCCGCGCTTGCTCCCCACCGGCGTCTGGGCCAAAACCACATACGTACCCTCAAGCATGGCTCCTCCTCTAAGCAGACTTTTTGAAACGGGCAAGTAGTCTACTTTTACATATGGCGTTCCAGGAAGCGGAAGGCCAGGCGGATCCAGGGGCGGACGGAAACCTGCTTGTCCTCGTTGTCGACCGCGGTATTGGCGTTGCCGAGCGAAAGGCCGTGGCCACCCTGGTCAAAGACGTGCATCTCGCATGCAACACCCTCCTCGGCCATGCGCTGCGCAAACGGGTAGACCTGCGCGACCGGCGCCGTCTTGTCGTCCGAAACGCCCCACACAAAGGTCGGGGGCATCTGGCGCGAAACGTGCGTGGTAGGGCAAATGTCGGCCAGGTGCTCATCGGTCGCCTCGCCGCCCGTCACCATCGACAGATAGTCGTTGAGCAAATCGCGCCCTGTCTTGCCACCCGTCTTGGGCACGCGCAGGTCGATGCGCGGGTCACGCGTCTGCATATCGCGCACATAGGCAAGGTCGAGCAACGGATAGCCCAGCACCACGGCGTCGGGACGAATATCCTCCGGACGAGCCCCGGCAAGGCCCGCGAAAGGTCCGGTCTTCCACTGCGTTGCCAACGAGGCGCAGATCATGCCGCCCGCCGAGAAACCCACGATGCACACGCGCTTGGGATCGACATGCCACTCGTCGGCGTTGGCGCGCACGGTAGCGACCATCTTGGCGAGGTCCGCCTGCGGGTGCGGAAAGCTCACGTCGCCCGTGGCGCTCGTCACATAGTTGAGCACAAAGGCCTGGTAGCCGCGGTCCAAAAACGCAAACGCCACCGGGTCCTGCTCGTGCGGAGCGATATGCGTAAACCCGCCTCCGCCGCAGATGATTACCGCGGGGCGGCGGCCATTGGGCTTGTCGGGCAGCGGCTCGGCACCCAGATACGTAAACGTCGCTGGATAATCCTCGGTCGGCTCCTCGCCCCACAGCGCATGGTTCTCAATAATCATAGGTGCTCCCTCCGTGCGATTCGTGCGCACTCGTTTTTCGCACCTTAGCGTACCCCACTTGAGCCCGCGGCGCAGAAACACCCCCGCAATAAGTTGGCCTTCAACTGATATATCACAAAATCGCTGTTCAGAGGCATCGTTAAGCAGCGTAAAATAGGAGCGCTGACCATGCTGGGAAACACGTACGAAACGTTTCCGGCAAACCACACGCGTGCAACATGCACGCCTGATACGTTGGAGGCATCTATGGGTCTGCTCGATTCGCTCAAGTCCACGTTCACTTCGTCGGGCGAGGCGTCCGTTCCGCCCGCAGCAAGCTTCGCCACCCGCGAAGGCGTCATCTACGCTCCCGTCAACGGCGTGCTCGTCAATCTGAGTGAGGTTCCCGACGAGACCATCGCCTCGGGCATGCTCGGCCAGGGCTACGGCATCGAGCCCATTACCGGCACCATTTACGCCCCCGCTAACGGCCGTATCGGCGCCACCACCGTCACCAACCACTCCATCGGCATGATCACCGAGGACGGTCTTCGCGTGTTCATCCATGTTGGCCTGGGCACCGTGGAAATGAACGGCAAGGGTTTTGCCCGCTTTGTCGAGATGGGTGACACGGTCAAGGCCGGCCAGCCGCTCATCAGCTTCGATCGCGAGGCCATCAAGGCCGCCGGCCACGAGGACATCGTGACCGTCATCATCTCCGAGCTCGATCGTCTTAAGAGCATCGACCATGTCGGCGAGTCCGGAACGCTTATCGGCGGCAACCCGCTCGTCAAGCTGGGCGACCCGCTGCTGGTAGCCAAGACCAAGTAGCCAGGCCCCGCGCCACACAGCCAAAAGGCAACACGAAAAGCGCCCACGAGCATTTGCCGTGGGCGCTTTTCGTTTGAAAAACCATCCCGCCAATGCCTTATCTGTATAGCCCAAATGAGCCGAGCTGCTAGAATATCGAACTGTATGGATAACTATCATTCAACCGTTATGGGAGGATACGTGAACCGCACCAAAATCGCGCAGCTTTACGCCGATGCCGAGTCGCTTGGCGGCCAGACCGTCACCGTCGCCGGCTGGGTCAAGTCCATCCGCGACATGAAGAACTTTGGCTTTGTTACGCTCAACGACGGCAGCTGCTTCCGCGACCTGCAGGTCGTCATGAACCGCGAGGCACTCGACAACTACGACGAGATCGCCCATCAAAACGTCTCGGCCGCACTCATTTGCACCGGCACCGTCAAGCTGACCCCCGATGCGCCCCAGCCCTTCGAGCTTTCTGCCACCTCCATCGAGGTCGAGGGCGTCAGCGCCCCGGATTACCCGCTGCAGAAGAAGCGCGCAACCGTCGAGTTCCTGCGCACCCAGCAGCACCTGCGCCCGCGCACCAACCTGTTCCGCGCCGTGTTCCGCATCCGTTCTGTCGCGGCTGCCGCCATCCACCGCTTCTTCCAGGAGCAGGGCTTTGTCTACGTCAACACCCCCATCATCACCACGAGTGACTGCGAGGGCGCCGGCGAGATGTTCCGCGTGACCACGCTCGACCCCAAAAATCCGCCCCTCACCGAGTCCGGCGAGGTCGACTGGAGCCAGGACTTCTTTGGCAAGCACGCGAGCCTTACCGTGTCCGGCCAGCTCAATGCCGAGAACTTTGCCATGGCCTTTGGCGACGTGTACACCTTTGGCCCCACCTTCCGCGCCGAAAACTCCAACACCACGCGCCACGCCGCCGAGTTTTGGATGATCGAGCCCGAGATGGCCTTTGCCGACCTGAACGACTACATGGATAACGCCGAGGCCATGCTCAAGTACGTCCTTAAGGACGTTATGGCTACCTGCCCCGACGAGCTCAATATGCTCAACAAGTTTGTGGACAAGGGCCTGATCGAGCGCCTGGACCATGTGGCAAACTCCGACTTTGCCCGCGTTACCTACACCGAGGCTGTCGAAATCCTGGAGCAGGCAGTCGCTGCTGGCCACCAGTTTGATTACCCCGTCAGCTGGGGCATCGACCTGCAGACCGAGCACGAGCGTTTCCTGACCGAGGAGCACTTTAAGCGACCGACCTTCGTAACCGACTACCCGGCCGAGATCAAGGCGTTCTACATGCGCATGAACGAGGACGGCAAGACCGTCGCCGCCGCCGACTGCCTGGTTCCCGGTATCGGCGAGATTATCGGCGGCTCCCAGCGCGAGGAGCGCCTGGATCTGCTCGAGGCCCGCATCAAGGACCTGGGCATGAATCCCGAGCAGTACAAGTACTACCTTGACCTGCGCCGCTACGGTTCCTGCAAGCACGCCGGCTACGGCTTGGGCTTCGAGCGCTTGGTCATGTATCTGACCGGCGTGGGCAACATCCGCGACGTCCTGCCGCACCCGCGCACCGTGGGCAACGCCGACTTCTAATCGCCACAGCGCCACCGAACGCGTTCCAGCGCATCACGCCAGCGCCTCTCGGCAAGCCGAGGGGCGCTTTTTTCAACAGTATCCGTCAAGCTTTTGGCAAGATTTTGGTCAGTTGAGCAGGGCTGTTGAAAACTCGACCCGCCGCTTGCCGACGACTACCGACCGCCCGGAGTGTCCTGCACCCCTGGGAAAGCCCCGCGCCCTAGGCTCCATACCGTCGCCACCCAAAACGGAAAGGACGTGGACGCCATGACCGAAACCGCTGTTGAAACTTACGAGACCACGACGAGGGGCGCCGCCTCGATGGCAGCCTATCGCGCCGTTCGCATCCTGCAATTATTAAGCGAAAACACCGGCGAGGACAAGGCCATGCTTTCCGATGAGTTGATCCGGCGTCTCGCCCATCCCGACGACCCCGCCCGCATGCCCATCTCGGCGGCGCGGCGCAGCATCTACACCGCCATCTCCGCACTTCGCCATGCCGGATACGAAATTGAATACAAGCGCGGCGTGGGGTATCGGCTCTTGACCCGTCCGCTCACCGACGAAGAGATCATCCGGCTCCACGGCATGGTCATGCGCAACCGCTCTACGCCCATCGCCATTCGAAAAAGCATGGCGCAGCACCTGGTCGCCATGGCGAGTGCCGACGTTCGCGGCTACCTCGATGCACCCGAGCCTGCTCCAAGCGCAGGCGACAAATCCACCAAGGCCATACGCAAGCCCGTCAAGCGCATCGATGCCTGCGAGCTCATCGAGCAGGCCATCGACCACGGAACCACGGTGAGTTTTGATATTTCGAGTGTCACGGCACGCGGAGAGGTCGAAGTGGCGCGGATGACACTCCGGCCCTTTGCCATCAAGCAACGAGACGGCATCTCGTATTTGCTGGGAACGGTCTATGACGCGCGAGGCGCCGACGACACGCTGCGTACCGTTGAGATCGGCCGCATGAGAAACGTCACCACACGTCTCCTCGACGGCAAGAAGCTCTTCGCCGTCCTGGACGAGGACGATGCCTCCTCCGCCGCATAAGACCCTCCGCCGCCCATTCGACTACCCGTACCGCCCATCCGATTCTGTATTAAAAAACCCGCCAGGCTGTTGTAAAAATGGACATCAGCGCTACTATAGTTCCACTTGCACTTTGTCCCAGTGCAGTGTTTCCAGCCATTTTTATACTGGGGGTAATGATATGAAGGACATCACCATCAGCCGCAGGAGCCTTCTGGTCTCCGCCGGTCTGCTCGCGCTCGCCCCGCTCGCCGGATGCGGCGGCAACTCTGGTTCCGGCTCTGCTGCCGCCGGTTCCGACTACACCATCGGCGTTCTGCAACTCACCGAGCACTCCGCACTCGATGCCGCCAACGACGGCTTTGTCAAGGCCATCAAGGAGAGCGGCCTTAAGGTCAAGATCGACCAGAAGAACGCCCAGAACGACCAGTCCACGTGTAAGTCCATTGCCGACAAGTTTGTGGGCGACAACGTCAACCTGATTTATGCCATCGCCACGCCCGCCGCGCAGGCTGCCGCCGGCGCCACGGCCGATATCCCCATCGTGGGCTGTGCCATCACCGACTACGCCGCCTCCGGCCTGGTCCAGGACAACGACAAGCCCAGCACCAACGTCACGGGCGCTTCCGACCTCACCCCAGTCGCCGAGCAGCTCGAGATGATGCAGAAGGTCCTGCCCGACGTTAAAAAGGTCGGCCTGCTCTACTGCACCGCCGAGTCCAACTCCGACGTCCAGATCAAAGCCGCCAAGAAGGAGCTCAACAAGCTGGGCCTCGAGTACACCGATTTCACCGTCTCGAGCTCCAACGAGATTCAGTCCGTCGTCGAGTCTGCCGTGGGCAAGGTCGACGCGCTGTACTCCCCCACTGACAACACCATCGCCGCGGGCGCTTCGCAGGTCGGCCAGATCTGCAAGGAGAATAAGCTCCCCTTCGTGACCGGCGAGGAGGGTATGTGCATGGCCGGCGGCCTGTTCACCCTCTCCATCAACTATAAGGACCTGGGCTACGCCGCGGGCGAGATGGCCGTTAAGATCCTGAAGGGCGAGGCCAAGCCCGAGGATATGCCGATCAAGCACCTCTCGAGCAAGGACCTGGTCGTCGTCAAGAACGACGAGATGGCCGAGGCTCTGGGTATCGACCTTTCCGCTCTGGACGAGTAGCGCCGTGCGCGGTAACGCGTCTAGGGCCCGCACGCGCGCCACAGCCGCGTTATTCAATATCTGAGTCCTTGGGGCGAACGCTAAAGACCGGCGTTCGCCCTGCTTGTTTCGGATGAGACAAAACATCCGTCCGCAGCTCTTTTATGCATTGGTACCGCTATTATGGAAAATCACGTGTCCACCCTATCCTAGGAGGTATGAAGCATGCTCATTGCATTGCAGGGCGCCGTTTCGCAGGGCGTCCTCTGGGGCATTATGGTGCTTGGCGTGTTTATCACGTTCCGCCTGCTCGACATCCCCGATATGACCTGCGACGGCAGCTTTGCCCTCGGCGGCTGTGTCTGCGCCGTACTCATCGTCAACAATAACGTCGACCCCTTGCTCGCCGTGCTGGCCGGCATGTGCGCCGGCGCCATCGCGGGCGCCGTCACGGGCATCTTGACCACCGTCTTTGAGATTCCCGCAATCCTCGCCGGAATCCTTACGCAGATCAGTCTGTGGTCCATCAACCTGCGCATCATGGGCAAGTCCAACACGCCCATCCTTGCCAAGGGCACTATCTTCTCATCCGTCAGCAACATGACGGGCCTGCCGCAGTCCACTGTTGCCATTATCCTAGGCATTGTGCTGGCCGTGGCCATCGTCGCCATCCTGTACTGGTTCTTTGGCACCGAGATCGGCTCGGCGCTGCGTGCCACCGGCAACAACGAGTACATGATCCGCGCCCTAGGCGTCAACACCAACTCCACCAAAATGATCGCCCTCGTGCTCTCCAACGCCCTCATTGGCCTTTCGGGTGCGCTCATCTGCCAGAGCCAGAAGTATGCCGACATTGGCATGGGTACCGGCGCCATCGTTATCGGTCTTGCCGCCATCGTCATCGGCGAGGTGCTCGGCCGCCTGCTGCCCGGCGGTCTCACGCAGTTCTCCGTCCGTCTGGCCTCCGCCGTCTTTGGCTCCGTGGTGTACTTCCTCATCCGCGCCATCGTGCTGCAACTGGGCATGGACGCCAACGACATGAAGCTGCTCTCCGCCGTGATCGTCGCCGTGGCCCTGTGCGTGCCCGTGGTTTGGGAGCGCTATAAGCTCCGCAGCTCCTACACGAAGGGAGATGAGGCAGATGCTTAAGCTCTCGCACGTCAAGAAGACCTTTAACAAGGGCACCGTCACCGAGAAGCGCGCGCTCACCGACGTCGACCTCACCCTCAACGATGGCGACTTTGTAACCGTGATTGGCGGCAACGGCGCCGGCAAGTCCACGCTGCTCAATATGATCGCCGGCGTGTATCCGCTTGATTCGGGTGTTATTGAGCTCGACGGCACCGACATCTCGCGTCTGAGCGAGTCGCAGCGCGCCAAGTACCTGGGCCGTGTGTTCCAGGACCCCATGCGCGGCACCGCAGCCGACATGCAAATTGCCGAAAACCTGGCCCTCGCCAAGCGCCGCGGCCAGCGTCGCGGTCTTTCGTGGGGCGTCACCAAGGCCGAGAAGGACGAGTACGTTGAGCTGCTCAAGCGCCTGGACCTCGGTCTGGACACGCGCCTCAACGCCAAGGTCGGCCTGCTCTCGGGCGGCCAGCGCCAGGCACTCACCCTGCTGATGGCCACGCTCACCAAGCCGCGCCTGTTGCTGCTCGACGAGCACACGGCGGCCCTCGACCCCAAGACGGCTTCTAAGGTGCTCAATCTGACCGAGGAGATTGTCGACGAGAACCACCTGACCACGCTCATGGTCACGCACAACATGAACGACGCCATCCGTCTGGGCAATCGCCTGATCATGATGCACGAAGGCCACGTGATCTACGACGTGGCCGGCGATGAGAAGAAGTCGCTCACCGTCGCCGACCTGCTCCAGAAGTTCGAGGAGGTCTCGGGCGGCGAGCTCGCCAACGACCGCATGCTGCTGAGCTAACGACCTAGAAAACCACCACAAAGGGGACAGGCACCTTTGTGGTGGTTTTCGTTAACCCTTATATCGAGCGCAGAAGCCCGTCCAATGTGATCGGACGGGCTTTTTGGTGGGTATCATGGTTGGACGATCATTAGGAGGTTTCCCTACATGGAATTGTTTGAGCCAATTCTTCATTTCTTTGCACAACGATGGGTCCACAACATCATCTGGGCAGGTATCTTGGCTATCGGAACCGCCGTTGCCGCCAAGGTCGCGTCCAAGACCCTGCGCCACCTGCTTAACCGCGACGATAACCCACTCCCTTCATCCAGCATCTTCATCAACATCGCGCGCGCCGTCATATGGACGATCGGCGGCAGCTTTATCCTCGACAACTGCTTTGGCATTAACGCAAACGCCCTCGTCGCCGCTCTTGGCGTCGGCGGCATCGCCATCTCGCTCGGCTTTCAGGACACGCTGTCAAACCTCATCGGCGGCATGCAGGTGACGTTTATGGGCATTATCAAACCCGGCGACAATATCGAGGTCGGCGGCGTGTCGGGCGTGGTCCAAGATATCACCTGGCGCCATACGACCATCGAGGACGCCTGCGGGCAGACCATCATCGTCCCCAATTCAAACATCTCCAAGAACACGCTCGTGCACTTGATGCCCTTTGGGCGCGTTACCGTGCCCGTTGCCGTAAAGGACACGTCCAAGTGGGCCTCGCTGGATGCGCTGGCAGATGAGCTTACCGACGCCACCAAGGCCGCGGTGCTTCCCATCTCTGGCTTTGACAAGGAGCCGTACGTGCTCTTTAGCGAGATCGGCGACTTTGGCGTCAAGGGCAAAATCATCTTTATCGTCAGCGACGATAGCACCACCTTCACGGCAGCCGACGCCTGCATCCGCGCCATCGCCCCCATCATCGCCTAAAACCACCACAAAGGGGACAGGCACCTTTGTGGTGGTTTCGCATCGTGGTACCATGGTTCATATCGTTGTTTAAACGACTAAGGGAGTAGACACCATGGAAGAGGCCTATCGTCAAGCACGCAAGCGCGGCGAGCAGGGACGCCGTCACGCCATCAGCCAAAGCGAGCACCCGTACCTTACGGACCTCGATAGCCTCGTTGCCCAGCTCCCCTTAGGTCAGCGAGAGAGCGTCGGCCTAAGGGACATTCCGCTCGAAATGGTCGTCGGCACGGTTACCAAGGGCCGTCAGTCAGCCTTTTCGTGCAACTTTATGCCCCTGTTGCCATTTAGCACCGAGTTCGCCCGCAAGTGGTCCAACCTCTATGACATCCAGGTGACCGAGGGCTATCGCGACCCCATCATCGTCACCGAGTTCATGCATCGGTTCTACGTCCAGGAGGGCAACAAGCGCGTCAGCGTCCTCAAATTCCTGGACGCCCCGACGGTTTCGGCCAAGGTCACCCGCCTCTACCCCGGCACATGGGATTCCGTCGAAAGTCGCCTGTACGGCGAGTTCTGCGCGTTTTGGCGCGTCTGCCCCCTATACGAGATTGAGTTCTCGCGCGAGGGAAGCTATGAGACGCTCGCCAAGATGCTCGGCCAGGACCTTGTCGAAAAGTGGCCACAGAAAAAGGTCGACTACCTGCGCCATACCTTCCTACTCTTTAAACGAGCCTACCTGCGCGCCGGCGGCGACCATCTGGACATTACGCCCGCCGACGCTATGCTCGTCTACCTCAACGTGTACAACCAAGACCGCCTGCTGGATACGCCGACTGATATCGTCGTAAACCGCCTGTGCAAGATTTGGCGCGAGCTGGTCATTGCCGGCAAAAATGACGAGGACAAGGTCGATCTTGTCGAAGCGCCGAGCGTCGATGAGGAAGAGGCACCCGCCAAGCCCACCTCCGGCGTGCTCAACTTCTTTATGGGCAAGACCGTCTATTCAGCAGCCAATCCCCTGCGTATCGCCTTTATTCACGAATACCCGTGTGCCACGTCGAGCTGGGATAGTCTGCACGACCAAGGGCGCCAATATCTCGACGAGCACTTTGGCGGCATCGTGCGTACCGAGGCGTTCGAGGACTGTCACGATCCGGACGTGTTCTACGCCGCCGTGGAAACGGCTGTCAAACATGGAGCAAACGTCATCTTCTCGACCTCGCACCGCCTGATGGAATACACGCTCAGGGCTGCCGTCGAGTATCCTCAGGTGCGATTCCTCAACTGCTCCATCGGCCTTCCCCACCAAAGCGTCCGTTCGTACTTTGGCAAGATGTACGAGGCCAAATTTCTCTTGGGCGCCCTTGCCGCCAGCATGGCGGACAACCACCGCATCGGTTACCACGCGTCGGTCTTCGCCTCGGGCGCGCTCAGCGAGATCAACGCCTTTGCGATTGGCGCCTCGCTGCTCGACCCCCGTGCGCAAATTATCCTGACCTGGGGCGATGTGCCCGCTGGAGGCCTTGCCGAGGCCATGTGCCGCGAAGGCGCGAGCGTCATGACCGGCGCCGACATGTCAAAGTCACTCGAAGACCCCACGGCCTACGGACTCCACCGTCTGGTCGATGGCAAGGTTGTCGGCATTGCCATGCCGGTATGGAACTGGGGCCGATACTACGAGCTTATCGTGCGAAGTCTGCTGCACGGCACCTGGGATGAGACCAGTGACGACAGCCAGGTTCGTGCCGTCAACTACTGGTATGGTATGAGCTCGGGCGTCATCGACATTCGCTACGCTCCGGGCCTGCCCTATCAGACGCGTAAGCTTGTTCAGCTGCTCCGCAATGGCATCGTCGAGGGCTCCATCAATCCATTTGGCGGCGAGCTCCATAGCCAAGACGGCGTGGTGCAGATCGAGGGCTTTCCCCCGCTGCCGAGCACGCAAATCGTCGAGATGGACTGGCTGGCCGACAACGTGGTGGGCACCATTCCGCAACTCGACGATGAGCCGAAGGTCCGCGCCCTATGAAAATCCTTGCCATAGCCGATACCGAAGAACGATGCCTATGGGAGTGCTTTCGCAAGGAGCGCTTTGAGGGTATCGATTTGATTTTATCCGCAGGAGATCTGGACCCGGATTATCTTGAGTTTTTGGTCACGGTCATCAACAAACCGCTCATCTACGTGCGTGGCAATCACGATGACCGCTATGCGCGTCATGCACCGGGCGGCTGCATTTGTGTCGAAGACACCGTGTACGTGTATCGCGGCGTCCGCATTGCGGGGCTTGGCGGCTCCATGCGCTACCGAGACGGTGCCAACATGTATACCGAGCACGAGATGGCCAAGCGTGTGCGCAAGCTGTCCCGCAAAGTGAGGATGGTCGGCGGCTGCGACATTCTGCTGACCCATGCACCCGCCGCCGGCGTGGGCGATCTGGATGATCTGCCGCATCGAGGATTCGAATGCTTTAACACAGCACTCGAATCCTGGAATCCCGAGTACATGGTGCACGGGCATGTGCACCAATGCTATGGTCGCGACTTTCAACGCGAACGTCAGCACGCATGCGGGGCAACGATCATCAACGCCTGTGGCTATACGCAGTTTGAGCTGGACGAAGCGAGCTACCCCATCCGTGGCTGGCAGGCAGCTTGGCTCAATTCGCAAACCATGCGCCGCGAGCTCAAGCGCCACGAGGCAATCGAGTCCTCTACCGCCAGAACACCCTGGTAACCGTCACAAAGGGGACAGGCACCTTTGTGGCGGTTTTGGCCCGAGATAGCAAGAAACCCGGTCCTGCACGAGGCAGAACCGGGTTTCTTTAGCAATGCTTGCTTTGCTCAGGCAGTAACTAAAAGTTACTCAGCCAGGAAGTCACGCTGGACAGCGGGATCGACCTTGACGCCAGGGCCCATGGTGGAAGACACGGAGATGGACTTGACGTACTTGCCCTTAGCAGAAGAGGGCTTGACGCGCAGGATCTCGGTGTACAGGGCAGCGTAGTTCTCGACGAGCTGCTGCTCAGAGAAGGACTTCTTGCCCAGGGGCACGTGGCAGATGCCGTAACGGTCGGCGCGATACTCAACGCGGCCGGCCTTGAGCTCGGAAACCATCTTGGCAACATCCATGGTCACGGTGCCGAGCTTGGGGTTCGGCATGAGGCCACGGGGACCAAGAATCTTACCGATGCGGCCAACCTTGGCCATCATGTTCGGCGTAGCGATAGCGGCGTCGAAGTTGATCTCGCCCTTTTGAATCTGGGCGACGAGCTCGTCGGAACCGATGATGTCGGCGCCGGCAGCCTCGGCCTCGCGGGCCTTCTCGCCCTCGGCGAAGACGGCAACACGAACGGTCTTGCCGGTGCCGTGGGGCAGGGAGATGGAACCACGGATGTTCTGGTCAGCCTTACGAGTATCGATGCCCAGACGGAAGTGAGCCTCGACGGTCTCGTCGAACTTGGCGGTGTCGAGCTCCTTGATGAGCTTGGCAGCCTGAAGGGGGGTGTAGAGCGTGGCGCGGTCGATCTTCTCGGCAGCGGCGTTATAGCTCTTACCATGCTTAGCCATGTGCATTACCTCCTGTGGTTAAACGGGCGTGAGCCCTCCCACATCGTATCGTGTGCCCTATTGCACACATATAACGGGCGCCCCGGTCGGAGCACCCGTTATTACCTAAAGAAATCGCTACTCAGCGATGGTGACGCCCATGGAACGGGCGGTACCGGCGATGATCTTCTTGGCGGCGTCAATGTCGTTGGCATTGAGGTCCGGCATCTTGATCTCGGCGATCTTGGTGAGCTGCTCCTGGGAGAGCTGACCGACCTTGTCAGCCTGGGGCTTAGCGGAACCAGACTTGAGGTTCAGCTCCTTCTTGATGAGGTGAGCCGCCGGCGGGGTCTTGGTGATGAAGGAGAAGGACTTATCCTCGTAGACAGAGATCTCAACGGGGATGATGTCACCCTTCTTGTCCTGCGTCTCGGCGTTAAAGGCCTGGCAGAACTGCATGATGTTCACGCCAGCAGCGCCCAGGGCGGGGCCGACGGGAGGAGCGGGGTTAGCTGCACCAGCAGGAATCTGGAGCTTAATGACGTTGGCAACCTTCTTCTCAGCCATGGTCATTCCTTTCGAATCACGAGTGTGAAGTACTTGCTATATCGTAAGCACGCACGTGTTAGAAGCACTCCTGAGATGAGCAGTCACAGAAGAAGCACGCTCGCGCGAACGGACGAAAACTTAAGCGATGACAGCGACCTGGTTAAAGTCGAGCTCAACCGGCGTCTCGCGGCCAAAGATCATCAGCGTGACCTTAAGCTTGCCTGCCTCGGTGTTAACCTCGGAGACCTTGCCATCAAAGTCGGTAAGCGGGCCATCGGTGACGCGGACAGACGTGCCGACCTGAATATCGACCGAAGTGCGCTTGGGCGAATCGCCCTTACCGGGACGACGAGTCATCTTGTTGTACTCGTCGCGGGAAAGCGGAGCGGGCTTGCCGTTGCCGCCCAGGAAACCGGTGACGCCAGGCGTGTTACGAACGCACGTCCAAGCATCGTCATCCATCTCCATGCGGACCAGGACATAACCCGGGAAAATCTTAGAATCCTTGGTCTCGCGCTTGCCACCCTCTTTAATCTCGGTGACGCGCTCCATAGGAATCTCGATATCAAAGATACGGTCCTGCATGCCCATGGTCTCGATGCGATGCTCGAGATCGGACTTAACGCGGTTCTCGTATCCGGAGTAAGTGTGAACGACGTACCAACGCTTAGACATGGTTTAGCCCCTCAATCCAGAGAACAGAGCAAGAGCCTCGCCAAAGCCAGCATCGAGCAGAGCGATGACGACGCCGACGACGATCAGAGAAGCGCAAACGACGACAGAGTAGTTCACGAGCTCCTTCTTATCGGGCCACGTGACACGCTTCATCTCGGACTTGACCGAAGCGAAATACTTCTTGGTGCGGGCGAAGAAACCAGGCTTCTCGTTCTTCTTGGACTTCGCAGCCTTCTCGTTCTTCTTGGCAACGGCCTTCTTGGCCTCAACCTTGGAGTTGGCGGCAGCGTTATTGGCAGGTGCCGACTGCTGAGCCTTCTTCTTGTTCTTCTTGTTGGCCATTTGGGTTACCTCCGCGCAATGCGCTTATACATGAGTAAACCGTAAGCCCCCAATTGGGAGCTTACGGAATAATGACTGGCACGCCAGGAAGGACTCGAACCCTCAACACTCGGTTTTGGAGACCGATGCTCTACCAATTGAACTACTGGCGTATATGACTAGAGACTAGCGAGTCTCTTTGTGCAGCGTATGGTGACGGCACCAGGGGCAATACTTCTTGATCTCCATACGATCAGGCATGTTCGACTTGTTCTTGGTGGTCGTATAGTTGCGGCGCTTGCACTCAGTGCACGCAAGAGTAACTAGAGTACGCATTTATCCTGAACCTTTCATTTCCGCCCCGTACGGGCACGAGATGGTACTTTATCAGCTCTATGTAAGTGCTGTCAATGAAAACCTCGAATCAATTGGTTCTCGGTGGATCCATTCATATTTGGAACACATCAATGAAGCCATCGAGAGCTAATCGACGGTGCAACCAGGACCATTATTGATCCTCTCGACACCAGCAACGGCTCAATATCCATTGCAGAAAAGAACCCGGCACCCATATAAGTGCCGGGTTCTCTAAGTCAACTATCAGAGAGCTAATTTACTCAATGATCGTGGAGACGATGCCCGAACCGACGGTGTGGCCACCCTCGCGGATAGCGAAGCGCAGGCCCTCCTCCATGGCGATCGGGTGGATGAGGTCGCCCTCGATGGTGATGTGGTCACCAGGCATAGCCATCTCGGTGCCCTCGGGGAGCTTGACCGTACCGGTAACGTCGGTGGTACGGAAGTAGAACTGAGGACGATAACCATCGAAGAACGGGGTGTGACGGCCGCCCTCCTCCTTGGTCAGAACGTAGATCTCGCCGGTGAACTTGGTGTGCGGGGTAACCGAACCGGGCTTGCAGAGAACCTGGCCGCGCTCGATGTCCTCGCGCTTGATGCCGCGGAGCAGCAGACCGACGTTGTCGCCAGCCTCGCAGAAGTCCATGGACTTACGGAACATCTCGATACCGGTAACGACGGTGTTCTGGGTATCCTTGATGCCGACGATCTCGACGGGCTCGTTGAGCTTGAGCTCACCGCGCTCGACACGGCCGGTAGCAACAGTACCACGGCCGGAGATGGTCATAACGTCCTCAACGGCCATCAGGAACGGGAGGTCGTTGTTACGAGCAGGCGTCGGGATGTACTCGTCGACGGCGTTCATGAGCTCGCGGATAGCGTCCATCCACTTGGCGTCGCCCTCGAGAGCGCCCAGAGCGGAACCACGGATGACGGGGATGTCGTCGCCGGGGAAATCGTACTCGGAGAGGAGCTCACGGGTCTCCATCTCGACGAGGTCGATAAGCTCGTCATCGTCGACCATGTCGCACTTGTTCAGGAAGACGACGATGTAGGGAACGCCGACCTGACGGGCGAGCAGGATGTGCTCGCGAGTCTGAGCCATGGGGCCGTCGGTAGCAGCGATGACCAGGATAGCACCGTCCATCTGAGCAGCGCCGGAGATCATGTTCTTGACGTAGTCAGCGTGGCCCGGGCAGTCAACGTGAGCGTAGTGACGGGAAGCGGTCTCGTACTCAACGTGGGAGACGGAGATCGTAATGCCGCGCTCGCGCTCCTCGGGAGCCTTGTCGATGTTCTCGAACGCCGTAAAGTCAGCCTTGCAGCCCTCGGTCTCGGAGAGAACCTTGGTGATGGCAGCGGTCAGCGTGGTCTTGCCGTGGTCGACGTGACCAATGGTGCCGATGTTAACATGCGGCTTAGTGCGCTCAAACTTCTCTTTGGCCATAAAGCCCTCCTCTAAACAGGTCGTCCCCGGACGGGACTTTGCCTTTATACCATAGTGGCCTCTCAACATATTATTGAGAAGCCACCGTGTTACCTATGGTAGCGGTGACTGGATTCGAACCAGTGACGCCACGGGTATGAACCGTGTGCTCTAACCAACTGAGCTACACCGCCGGATGGAGCCTGCAACCAGACTTGAACTGGTGACCTCTTCGTTACCAACGAAGTGCTCTACCGACTGAGCTATACAGGCACTTGACGGGTGGGAGCTATAGGATTCGAACCTATGTAGGCAGAGCCAACGGGTTTACAGCCCGTCCCCATTAACCACTCGGGCAAACTCCCAATCGTTCAAGTATCCGCAGGTCCTTTGGTCTTTTGGACCGCCGCCCCCGCGAACGAAAAAGATAATACGATGCAACCTTGGGGGCTGTCAACGAAAACCTCTAGATACACGGTTCCGGGCGTATCTATATACCTTTGACCTGCGGTTTTGCTGTGTTTGGATATGAAGGATGGTGGATTTGCATGTAGCGGTAACATTTCCCGAGGGAACACTTTGTCGTAGTGGAGTACGCTGGCTGGAACGAACTTCGATAACGACTCATTTGCACCTATATATAGGTCGAGATCGGGCTTCCCTGGATCGATCGAGCGTGGATAATCTCCCGTTTGAAATCGAGCGTGGATAATCTCCCACTTTTGGTGTGCCCCCAAGGCCAAAGTGGCAGATTATCCACGCTCATTCTCCAGACGGGAGAACTATAGAGCCGCAACTACTCGGGCCAGGCCAAAGTAGACCCATAGAGCGGCTCACCCTTGGTGCAGGGGTAGCGACTCAAGTAACACGACGATAGCAAGTCGAAGAAATAAGTCATGGCATATTTCGAATAAACGCCGAGTCGGTCAATTCCGTTTCCCGCATTACCAAGACGATATATACGGTCAAAAGACCTCGATTTGTCATCGTTGCTAAACGCAGTAATTAGAATCTTCCTGCCCGAACGGCAATCAAGATACTCACGCGCCTGTGACGCAAATAGCCCGGAGACCGATACGAGAATTATCAATGACTGCGAAGCATCTCCCATGTTTTTCAATTCCGCGACGTTAGCCCCAGCAACTATGCGAACTATCTTGCCCGCATAAAACATTTCCTGCTGAAATCGTACGAGATTGGCGCTCACATTATTGGTGCACCAGATTTCAACGTTTTTATGGCCATCAATTTCGTCGGCAAGGTGCTTAATAGCAATATCGGACACGCCGCTTTCAACCTCAGCGAACATCTCGATCATGCGAACGTCGAGCTCTGCCCTGTACTCCTCGTAGCCAAATTCCTCCTCTCGATGGCTTAAGTCGCTTGGAAAGACTGATTGAGTAAATGATTCTTTCAAATCGCTAAGAGACTGGTAGCCCAATCGATTGCAGAAACGACGAACAGCGGAACGGGTCACGAATGCATCGCGGGTTATTGCGGCAACATTGATTTCGCTCGAACGCCTAATGTGAGCGACGAGATATCGAGCGATGGCGGCATCGTTTGACCCAAACTCGCTGTTGATGATGGAGCTAATGCGATTGAGCACATCGAAGTCATTGATATTCACGTGATCCCTCTTTCCGCTCTCCTCGAAATCATAGTTCATTTATTGAATCAAACAGCTTTGGTCGTTCTCCTATGATTCAAATCAGTTGACGTCATCTTAATCGTAATTCCGCCACACGTATCCACCGTGTTGAATGATGGAAAGGGGATTCATGGGCAACGTGAACAACATGCCGTTTCTCTGGGGTTCCGCCACGGCGTCTTATCAGTGCGAGGGTGCCTGGAACGAAGACGGCAAAGGCCTTGGCGAGTGGGATTTCTTTAGCCACACAAGCAATAAGAACATCAACCATGTTGACGGTGATGTATCTTGCGACTTCTACCATCGCTATGAAGAAGATATCCGCATGATGAAAGAAGGCGGACAAAACACCTATCGCTTCTCTCTTTCATGGAGTCGAATCATCCCCACGGGTATCGGCGAAGTGAATGAAGAGGGTATCGATTTTTATAATCGGGTCATTGATTGCTGCCTCGAAAATGGCATAGAGCCCAACGTTACGCTGTTCCATTACGATCTGCCATTCACGCTTGCTTGCAAAGGCGGATGGCTGAACAATGACATGGCAGAGTGGTTCTGCAAATACGCCAAGATTTGCTTTGAGCGCTTTGGAGACCGCGTCAAAATCTGGGCTACCGTTAACGAGCCGCATTTCTACAGCTACTGCGTAAACATGTTGGGCAACTATCCCCCCAATCGATCGCTCGACGTTCAGTCGTACATGCAGTTTCAGTACAACCTGATGCGCGCAAGCGCACTCGCAGTCCGAACATATCGTCAAATGGGCTACGACGGCATCATCGGCGCCGTCCACGATGGCGGCGTTGTCGAACTCGACCCGGCAACCGAGCACCCTGATGACGTATTTCGATACGCAGACTTTTTCGCCAATCGCATGATTCTGGCACCAGCGCTTCAGGGTCAACTGCCGCCAGAAATGGACGAAATCCTTGAAAAACTTGGCGTCTCGCTCTATCGATCCCCAAATGACGTAGAAGAATTCAGAGACGGTAAAGTCGATTTTATTGGACTCAACGTGTATTGCCGAGAGTATGTAACCGACTGGCACGGTGGAGAGCTTGCCGTTTCGGCGAACAATAAGGGCGGTTCGAGCAAAAAGGTCGAAGGAAAATGCATTGCGCCCTTGTTTGAAAGCGCCCGCGACAGCAATGTTCCCCGCAATAAATGGGGCCGCGAAATACTCCCAGGTTGCATGTATTCAACCATCATGGATGTCCACGAGCGCTATGACGCGCCCCGCATCTTTATTACGGAAAACGGACATGGCGCCTATGAGCAACCAGACGCAGACGGAATGATCCACGATGATGACCGCATCGAGCTTCTGGGCCAGTTCATCGAGCACATGATGAGGGCTAAGCGCGACGGCGCGCGCGTTGAGGGCTACTACCTCTGGTCGACGATGGATCTGTATAGCTGGATCAACGGCTACGAAAAACGATACGGACTTGTCCATATCGACTTCGAGAACAATCTGGAGCGCACCCCCAAAAAGAGCTGGTATTGGTACCGAGACCTTATCTCGAAGTATCAGGAGCAGGAAGGTTAGGAGAAAGAGATGAAATATCAGGCAATGTCCGAAACAGTCCTAAAGGCTGTTGGCGGCAAAGAGAACATTACATCGGTAACTCATTGTGCGACGCGCCTTCGCATCGACGCACGAGACACCTCGATCATCGATCTCCAGCTCGCCAAATCGGCCGATCAGGCGCTCGGGGCAGTAGTCAGCGGTGGCCAGCTTCAGGTGATCATCGGCCCCAACGTCACCGAGGCTTACAACGACTTCCTCGACTTCGCGGGAATCGAAGTCGGCGGTGGCACGGTTGCCGACGATGCCCAAACCGCCAAAGACCTTGCAGAAGGCATTAAAAGCGGTAACACCGCCATGGGCTTGATTGAGAAATTCGGGAACGTCTCTGCACAGGTATTCATGCCCATCGTCCCGGCGCTCATCGTTGGCGGACTCATTCTTTCGATCAAGAATCTCCTGGTCAATTATTGCGGATTGAGCACCGATAGCGGAACCGCCCAGGTCCTGTTGGCGATCTTTAGCGCTTCGTTTAGCTTCTTACCCGTTTATCTTGGTTATCAGCTCGCGGCCGTCATGAAGATGCAGCCCATCATGGGCGCATTGCTGGGCGCGATCATGATCAGCTCGTCCATTAGCGGTGCCGAGGGTCTCGACTTTCTTGGTATTCCCATCCCGACGAACGACTATTCGAGTACGGTAGTGCCCATCGTACTGGGCGTTGTATTCATGTACTTTGTCGACCGCGGCCTTCAGAAGATTATTCCCGACGTTACCAAACTGTTCTTGAAGCCGCTGCTCACCATGATCATCGTCGTGCCCGTCGAGCTTATTATCCTTGGCCCCGCCGGCAGCATGATGGGCTACGCGCTGAGCGATGCCGTCACGTGGCTTATGGACAACGTGGCATTTATCGCTACTCCGATCCTGGCAGCCCTTAACCCCTATTTCGTCATGCTCGGTCTCGATAAGGCTTACATCGCAATCGAAGTTACGAGCCTGGCGCAGCTCGGTTGGGCACCCATTATCTTTGGATTCATCTCGAACCTCTGCATTGGCGGCACGAGCCTCGCCCTGGCAACTGCCATGAAGGGAAACAAAGAGAAGAGGGGTATGGTCACCACGGTTGCCGTCACCGCACTCTGTGGCGTAACCGAGCCCGCGTTCTACGGTTGCCTCATCGAGCGTCCCCGCCTGCTTGTCGGCACGGCAATCGGCGCGCTCTGCGCTGGACTCCCTGCAGGCATCTTTGTTCTGAAAGAGTATGTTGCGGGAGCATGCCCCGGCCTTCTTTCGGCACTCATCTTTATCGCTCCCGATGGGTCCATGGGTAACTTCGTGCTGGCATGCGTTGTCGCCATCATCGCCATCGTCGTCTCCTTCATCGCTGCACGCGTGATCATCAAGAAGAACCCCAGCTATATTGAGTAGATGCCCGCTGTTTGCATTGGGGACATCCTCGGCAGACCATTAGCAAGAACCCAAGAAGTTCCTTAGGAGCTCGATTAATCCATTCGGATTCCTGAGGCACAAACGGCCCCGATTCCACAATGAAATCGGGGCCGTTGTTTCTAAAGCCGTCGATAGACAATCGGTGTTTACCTTAGCTCCCTATCCAAGTTAATTATCCACGCTCGTTCTCCGGTCGGGAGATTTTCTTCGCTCGCGTATCCAGAAATCCACGCTCGAGCAGGACATCCAGATCCGCGCCCGCCCTTGTCTCGATCTGCAACAGCAAGAGGCCTATTCCGCTTCTACATGTTACAGATCAAGATATTCCTAAAACACCCTAAGTTTCATCTCAATCTGTAACAGTTAGATGCCGAATATCGGTCTTGGTGTTACAGATTTAGACAAACTGGAGGACGAGACAAACCAAAAACGGGATGGGCGCTAACCCGATGGCGCACCACCTAAATAGAAACGGGCTCTGTCCCATATAGAGACAGAGCCCGAAACTCTCATGGAGCCAGTGACAGGAATCGAACCCGCAACCCACTGATTACAAATCAGTTGCGCTACCGTTGCGCCACACTGGCACACTTGGCGCTTTCGCGCGAAGCCTGTTTAGGATAAAGGAATTGAGGACGGGGCGCAACAGGCCCTTCGACCGACCACATCTCAAAAACCGTTCGTCAGAACGAACAGTTTTATCTGTTACAATAAACATAAACCTATTCGTTTTGACAGCTGCAAACCCGCAACCCACTGATTACAAATCAGCGGGTAGACCAATCTAGGAAACGGCTCTCTGCCGCAACTCCCCTACCGTCCGCGCAGGGCCTTGAGCTTGGCCAGGGCATCGGGGCTCAGGCGACTGCCCAGGGTCATCTTGATCTGCGGGGCTTCCTCGGCCTCGTGAACGTCGTTGTCGATCTGTTTGATCTCGTCCACCAGCATACGGCTCGAGATGCGCGTGACGCCCTTGCCCATGACGACGGCCTGTATTGTGCCGTCACTCGATACCACGGAGCACGCGCGGCCTTCCTCACGCGCCTCGATGCAGAGCTTCTGCACCACGGTATCGGCAGAGACGCCCGTCGGCGAGAACTCGATGCGCACGCCGCGGGCCGGTAGGTTGGGGCGCTCGTTGGAGATGTTGCCCGCGCCGTCGAACACGATCACGGCCTCGTAACGGCCCTGGGCAAACGCCGCGACATCGTTGATAAGCGCAGTACGAGCCATATCGTGGACGTCGCTGGAATATGGATCGTCGGAATGGTCGTAGACGAGCTTTTCGTAGCGCGGCGTGCAGTGAATCACGTTGTAGCCGTCGACCACCAGCAGCTCGGGCTTATTGGAGTGCACCGTCGAGACCGGGTCGGCGATGGCCTGCGCAAACGCATTGCCGCCCACGCCATAGGTCGCGGCCGAAACAATCGGCTTGGCCGAGCCCTCGCCAAAGCGCTTGGCCTTGGACTTGGCGCGGTTCTTCTTGGACATGCGCTACTCCTCCCCCATGAGCTCGCCGGCATTGCGGCGCAGCCACTCAAAGCACAGCGCGGTGGTCGCCTGGGCCACGTTGAGACTCTCGGTCATGCCGCGCTGGGGAAGCTTGGTCAAAAAGTCGCATTTCTCGAGCACCAGGCGCGAGATGCCGTCGCCCTCGGAGCCCATGACGAGCGCAACGCGGCCCTCGAAGGGAGCATCCCAGCAGCTGCCCTCGGCGTGCTCGGAAGCACCGCCCACCCAAAAGCCGGCGGCCTTGAGGTCGTCAAGCGCTCGGGCGATATTAGGAACCTGCGCGATGGGCAGGTGCATGACGGCACCAGCGGAGGTTTTGTAGCTGCCCACGGTCACACCGGCGGCGCGCTTGTTGGCAATGATGACGCCCGCTGCGCCCACGACCTCGGCAGAGCGCACGATCGCACCAAAATTGCCATCGTCGGTCACATGGTCGAGCACGACGACGAGCGCCGGTCCTTCACCCGCGCGATCGAGAATATCGGCGACATCGGCATAGGGGAAATTGCCCACCTCGAGCGCAATGCCCTGGTGAGCGCCATGGCTCGACAGCGCATCGAGCTGCGTGCGCGGCACATACTTAATGCGGACGTCCGCGGCGTTGAGGTCGTCGACCAGGCGCGACAAGGCGGCATCGCGCTCCCCGCCCTCGGCGATGAGCGCGCACTTGACGGGAAAGCCGGTACGCAGTGCCTCGGCGGCAGCACGACGACCTTCGATAAACTCGCCCTTGGGAACCTGAACGTTGTCGCGGTTGCGATCTCGCTGCGAACGCGCAGCCTGGGCTTGGGAGCGCTCGCGCTGGCCCTTGGGAGTGGCAGCGCGGTCGTTGCGGCGAATCGGACGCGAGCCAGAAGCAGCCTGCTTGCCTCCACGCGGTGCACGTTTGCGATTGTCGGCCATAAAACGGCCTCCTTAAATAGATAACGAACAAGAATCGACCGTCCGAGCCACGGCACCTTGCCTTTCAATCGTTGGGCATGACCACCAGGTCTATGCCCTCCTCTTTCAAGGCAATCTGCCGCACCTCGAACGGTCGACAAATACTAGAGACTCTTAATACGAGTACCCGCGGCCGTATCTTCAATCGTCAGGCCCAGGTCCTTGAGCTGGTCGCGGATGGCGTCGGCCAGATCCCAGTTCTTGGCGGCACGGGCCTCGGCACGGGCCTCGAGAATCTTGGCAGCGGCCTCGTCCACGTCGTCACCCGTGTAGGCGACCAGGCCGGCGGCAACGCCCAGCAGGCCCAGCGGCAACTCGACCTTGGGCTCGGGGAGCTCGACGCCAAACGTATCGAGCAGCTCGACCAGCGTATCGGCAGCAGCAAGCGCAGCGGCCTTGTCGGCAGCGTCGCCCGCCTGCTCCAGGTACTGGTTGCACTCGGTCACAAAGCCAAAGACAGCACCCATGGCACCGGCAGTGTTAAAGTCGTCGTCCATGCACTCCTTAAAGGCGGCACGGGCCTCGGCGGCCTTAGCGGCAAACGCCTCGGATGCTGCCTCATCGGCATCGGCCGTCGCATGGTTCGCGGCCCAGCGCAGGTTCTCGACCGTACCGGCAATGCGTGTGAGCGAGTTCTCGGCACCATCCAGACGCTCCCAGGAGAAGTCAAGCGGCGAGCGATAACTCGTCTGCAGCATCAGCAGGCGCAGGGCCGCGGCAGAGTGCTGTTCGAGCACCTCGGCCAGCGTAAAGAAGTTTCCGAGCGACTTGGACATCTTCTCGCCGTCGACCAGCAGCATGCCCGTGTGCATCCAGGTGTTGGAGAAGCCCTGGTGCCAGGCGCAGGTGGCCTGAGCGCACTCGTTCTCGTGATGCGGGAAGGCAAGGTCGGAGCCGCCGCCGTGGATGTCGATCGGAGTGCCCAGGTAGCGATGCACCATGGCGGCGCACTCGGTGTGCCAACCGGGACGGCCTTCGCCCCAGGGGCTCGGCCAGCTGGGTTCGCCGGGCTTAGCGGCCTTCCACAGGGCAAAGTCGAGCGGATCGTTCTTGTCCTCGTTCTCCTCGATGCGCGCGCCAACCATAAGGTCGTCGATGTTGCGGCCCGAGACCTGACCATAGTTGGGATCGCTGCGCACGGCAAAGTACACATCGCCGTTATCGGCTGCGTAAGCGTGGCCCTGCTCGATAAGCGTCTTGATCATGGCGATCATGGGGCCGATCTCCTTGGTGGCGCGGGGGCGCACATCGGGATCGAGCACGTTGGCGGCGCGCATGACGCCGATAAACTTGTCGGAGAACTCCGTCGCGACCTCGGCGGCCGTTCGGCCCTGCTCGTTGGCGCGCTTGATGATCTTGTCATCGACATCGGTGAGGTTCTGGGCGAACGTGACCTCGTAGCCGCTCGCGATGAGCCAGCGACGAATCACGTCAAAGCTGATGAACGTGCGGGCATTGCCGATGTGGATGTTGTCGTAGACCGTGGGGCCGCACACGTACATGCGGACCTTGCCGGACTCGATGGGCTGGAACTCTTCCTTTTTATGGGTAGCGCTGTTGTAGATACGCATTCGTTACTCCTTAACGGTTTTCTGTAGCAGGCAGACGGCCCAGGCACCGATTCCCTCGCCCTGGCCTTCCCAACCGAGCTTTTCGGTCGTAGTGGCGGCGACGCCCACGTTTTCGACGTCAACGCCCAGGGCATGGGCAAGGTTGGCGCGCATGGCATCGCGGTGCGGAGTGATCTTGGGTTGCTGACAGGCAATGGTGCAATCGGCATCGACAAACTCAAAGCCCAGCTCGCGCGCATAGTCCATCACGCGAGCGAGCAGCACCATCGAATCGGCACCCTCGTAGGCGGGATCGGTGTCGGGAAATAGCCTGCCGATGTCTCCCCCGCGGCAGGCGCCCAGAATGGCGTCGGCCAAGGCATGCGCGAGCACATCGGCATCCGAGTGGCCCAGCAGGCCGCGCTCGTAGGGAATGTCGACCCCGCCGATGATACATCGACGCCCCTCCACCAAACGGTGGACGTCGTAGCCGTGGCCAATGCGCAGGTTACTGAACATGGGGAAGGTCCTCTCCCTCGGCCATGCGGCCAAGCAGAATCGCGGTTACGGGACGCAGGTCCTCGGGCACCGTCACCTTAAGGTTATCGCGCGGGCTCTGGACACAGCGGACGCGGGCGCCCATGCGCTCGACCAGCGAAGAATCGTCGGTCCCGATAAAGCCCTCGGTGATAGCTGCGGTGTGGGCGCGCTTCATGGCGTCGACGCTAAAGATCTGCGGCGTCTGCGCGGCCCAGTAGAGCTCGCGCGGCGGCGTCTCGACGATATTGTCGCCGTCGACGATCTTGAGCGTGTCGATCGCGGGCTGGCCGCACACGACGCCGTCGAGCGAGCGGTCGCCCACAAGCACGTCGATCGCATGATCGATGGCCTCGGTCGTGATGAGCGGACGGGCGCCGTCGTGGATGGCGACATATTCGAAACCCGCCGGTACCGCATGCACGCCGGCACGGGTGGAGTCCTGGCGGGTATCGCCGGCATCGGCAAAACTGATGGGCGTGTCATAGTCAAACGGGTCGATGGCCAGGCGGCGCATCTCGGCACGGCGCTCGGCAGGGCACACCACCACGATGTGGCCGACCTTGTCGCTACGATCGAACGCGCGGATGGACCAGCTCATAAGCGGACGACCCGCTACATTGACGAGCTGCTTGCCACCGGGGTTACCAAAGCGCTGGCCGCTGCCACCGGCAACGACCACGGCGCATACGGGCGCCATTATGCGTTCCCCTGTTTGGTGCCCTTCATGCGGTACAGGGAGTCCGCAAGAATGGCAGGGTTGTTAACGCCAAAGTCGCCCAGGCGCTCCGGATCCTCGCTGATGTCGTCCATGAGCTCCTGCAGCGATCCATACTCGTCGACGATTTTCTCGGCCACGCCGTCGCGCACGACGGACACGCGCGAAAGCGTGCGCAGGCCCAGCGGTGTCATGACGGAGTCCTCGTCCAGGTCGTCGTAACCCAGAACCGCCGCCACATGCTGCGGGTCGGACAAGTCCTTGGGCGTCATACGGCTCAGGTTGGCGCGGATCTTTTCGGCATTGGCCTCGGAAGAATCGCTCGCGTAGTCGCGAATCATCAGGTCGTACTCGGTATCCATGCTGGAGCCGGCGAGCTGCTCGAGCTGCATCTGCACGAGCTTGCCCTGGTTGCCCAACTTGACAATGCAATCCTTAAGCTCAGTCTTTGCCTGCTGCATGATCTCGAAACTCGAGAAAATGCCGGTGATGTCGGCGAGCGTAACGTAGTCGTCGAGCTCGAGGGCCGTCAGGCGCAGCAGGGAGCGATCGAGCGACTGACGGGTAGTCTGGAGCGTGGCGACGAGCTGGTTGACCGAGCTCATGATGGTGGTGACGGGCTGGATCTCGTAGCTCTTGCCGTGGACGTACACGTTGACGACGGCACGACGAGCCGAAACCGAGATCACGATGGCGTCGGTGAGCACCGACATGCGAGCGGCAGTACGGTGACGCATGCCCGTTTCACTCGTGGCGAGCGAGGGATCGGGATTGAGGTGGAAGTTGGCGCGCAGGATCTGGGTGAGGTCGCCATCGATGACGATGGCACCGTCCATCTTGGAAAGCTCGAACAGGCGGTTCGAGGTAAACGAAATGTTGAGCGGGAAGCCGTCGTTACCGGCAGCGAGTACGTTTTCGGTGTCGCCGACGCAAATAAGAGCGCCCAGGTGACCAGCAATGATCATGTCGAGGGCGGTGCGGATCGGCTGGCCGGGGGCAGTCAGGCGAATAGCCTGTTCCATACGCTTTTGCAGCTCGTTCTTATCCAAGGCATCGCTCCCATCGTATACGCTCCATAAACGCTAAATAGTTTCTCACGGTTTGCCCCCGCAGCGCTTGCGAAATCCGATGCTTACAGAATGAGCGAACACCGCTGGGGTAGTCAAAAGAGCCCCAACCCAAATGAGCTGCTTATGTGGTAGCATCGGGATTCACATGAATGAGGGAGTAGTCGCGTGACCGGGTTCGCCTCCGGTGGCGCGGTAAGTCAACACACTGGCCGATGCGGCCTGGCTTGCCTTAATGAACGAGACTCGTGGCTGTGCGCGCAACGCGTACGCCACGGGTCTTTTTTGTTACTCCCCCAAGAGGTACACGCGGGCCCGCCCGCAGAGAGGGAGTCAGACTATGGGACTCGCAGAGCTCGTGCTGCTCGCCGTTGGCCTTTCGATGGACGCCTTTGCCGTATCCATCTGCAAGGGCCTTGGCATGAAGAAGATCGACCTTAAAGTCGCCGCGGTGCTCGGCCTGTTCTTTGGCGGCTTTCAGGCCGGCATGCCCGTAATCGGATGGGCGCTTGGCAGTCAATTCATGGGCATCATCGGACCCATCGACCATTGGATCGCCTTTATCCTTTTGGCCTTTATCGGCGGCAAAATGCTGTGGGAAGCCTTTACCGAGGACGAGAATGAAGGCGACGGCAAGGATGCCGAAAAGATTGACCTGGGCGAGTACCTGATCCTCGCCATCGCCACCTCAATCGACGCCCTAGCCGTAGGCATCTCATTTGCGGCGCTCTCGGTTGACATCGTTCCCGCTGTATCGCTTATCGGCGTCACAACGTTTATCTTCTCCATCGCCGGCGTAGCGATCGGCCACACCTTTGGCGCGCGCTACGAAAAACCTGCCACCATCGTGGGCGGCATCGTGCTCATCCTCATCGGGCTTAAGATCTTGCTTGAGCATCTGGGGATTTTGGCGCTGTAACGCCAAACGCAATCGCTCAAAACTCAACGCCAGTAGCATCACGAATAGTCCCCGCCCAACGGGGTTCTCCCCTCCGCAGGCGTTTCGAAACCCGCCCCCATCCCGGATTCCCACGCAGCGGCCGCGTTCACCGCCGACACGGGGACCCCTAGCTCCCCCGCGACGCGGCAGACCCTCGGCTGCCCCTCGTAAAGGATGCAGAAGACGCGCTCGAGGTCCGACGGTTCGACCAGGCTGCACCGGCAGTCCGCGTACAGCGCGCAGCCCCTCCCGCGCGGGTCGCCGCCCGAGCCCTCATCCGGCTCGTGATGGCGCACCTCGACCCAAAGGCCCTCCGACACGTCATCGAACCCGAAATCGAGCTCCGCCTGGACGCTCTCGCCGAACGCATCGCCCAGGACGAGCTCCGGCACCTTCGTCATACGGCCGTCCAGCCACTCAATCTCTATCATCGTACGCATGGTGCAAGCCTCTTCCGGCACGGGATTGTCAGCTCAAACCGACCCTTACCCATACGGACGAACATAGCTCGCCAGGGGAAGCCCCTGAAGGCCGTGCGCCACAACATGAGGCCGAATCCGCCCCCGGCTGGACAGGCCAACAACGAAGGAGCACACGGAACCGGCGCGGCGTTACAACCGTCCCGGCAAGCGTGTCACTTGGTCAAGTCATGATGCCGACAAACCCGGAAATGCTCCAACGGAGCGCCGAACGAGCGTAACAATATAAAGCCGTGCAACACGCGTTGGACGACCAGAACATCCCAAACAAAGGCCTGTCGGTCCCACCTTCAAGCCCAATAGCAAAATGTGCATCAGCGGAATTGCAGCGATACAAGTCTCAACCATCACACCGCAGCGCGCCTAGTCCCACTCATCCTACTGCAAATGTCCCAGAACGAGAAAACGACCAGCTTAACATGCCAACCTTTATATCCGCACGCGCGTAATTCAACTCATAAGGACCGGTTATCCCTTACCTGTGACACAATCTCAAACGCACAGAACAGAATCATCAGTCCAATCATCGCATAAGAGGCAGCCGAACCTTCAAACACTATTCCACAAAGAACAATCTCCGCGCCGCCAATAAGAACTGTTATCAGGCGCTCTGCCTTTTTGCTCTCGCCGCTCGCATAAAAAGGCGGCAAAGCGCACAAGATCACATATAGCCCGGGAAGGGAATACAGGATCGATAGTCCAAGCCCCCCATCAACCGCAGTGTTTTGCGTAAGAATCAACTGAACCCAAACGGCAATTATCACTGAGCAGGTTGTCGATAAAAGAAGGCTAGAAATATAGCACGCAAGAAAGTCCCGTCGCATTCGAACAGAGAAATCCGCGAACTCTCTTCGCCGCGTGGAAACAATAAGGTACACAGAAATTGCAATAGAACCAATCAGAGAAAACAGCGGAACAACCAGCAATTCAAGCTTATTACCCCATCGATCAACCACACCCCCACTCCAATGAGCGGGAATTGTATCAGGGAGGGCTGACCAAGCCGCCCATAGAATCAGAAATGGAAGAATAGAGAGGATGAAAGATGATAACACTGCAGTAATTTTTTTCGAGGCTCTCATCGATTCCGCATCTCCTTGTGCGCTCACATTCCACTCCGTCTTAAATCAAGTAAAAATAATAGCTTGAATGCAAATTTGTTTTAATTATTGGTTGATCTCATTTCCATTCTTAATAATTGTTATCTTGATTTTATATCGATTATTCGATATATAGTAATATAAATTGTGTTCAAGGAGGGCACCATGATCCGTATTCGCTCCATAGAGCTCTCAAATGTGAAAAACGTTGCTAACGGCACGATCGGCTTCAAGGACAGCCCCTTCGGTTCCAGCGTGATGGGAATATACGGTCAGAACGGATCGGGCAAGACCGCCGTCGTCGAATCCCTCGCGCGAGTCCAGGATTTGATGTGCGGCTTTCCGCTCGACCGTGAAAGCGTCGATCTGATCGGCCCCTCTGCCGAGTGCGCCAAAATCAGCATCGAGGTCGAGGTGACGGAGGGTTCCCCTTCCTCGCTCGGCTTCGTAGGCGGGCTCGGCGGCACCGTAGCGGCCGGGAAGCCCTTCACAGTTTGCTACTCGTTCTCCTTCGACAGGCTCGACGACAGACCGCGCCTCCTCTCCGAGGACCTCTCCGTCCGCGCCGAGGGGCTCGTCAAGAGAAGGCTCGCCGCCTACGATGCGGCCGATACCGAGGACAGCCAGAACCTGAAGCCCGTCAACAGGTGGCGGGCACTCAGAAATCTCGCCGGAAGGGAGGCCGACCTCGACCTCACCGTCGCACGGCGCTCCCCCGACCTGCAGGGCTCCTCGAAGCTGTTCTCGAACGCCATGGTCGCCTTCGCGGTCGCCGCGAGAAAGTCCTATCTCGAGCGCCTCGGAAATAACTCCCTATCCGAGGCGGCGAGGACGGCGTACGAGAGCGTATTGGTTCCACTCATGGACTCCACGACGCTCCTGAACAGGTTCGCCGACGATAAGATGAGGGTCTGTGACACGCGCCGAAGCGCGGCGCTGGCGTTCAACATCTTCCTCCTCGCCTCCCCGGGCAGCAGCACAGGCGGATGGTCACCCGAGGAGGCCGGAAAGGCCCCTGTCATCCGCGACGTGTCACTCCCTATCGATCAGACAACGGTCCTCCCCTCAGAAGTCTGCGACTCGGTCCGCAAGACCGTCGGGACCATCAACTGCGCGCTTGGGGCAATCGTTCCGGGACTCAGCATCCAAGTGAACACCCTCCACGGCGAAACGATGGAAGACGGCACACCGGGCGAGCGCGTCGAGCTCCTATCATGCCGGCAGGGGGTACGCGTCCCCTTCAGAACAGAATCGGAAGGAATCAAGAAGATCGCATCGATGCTCGGCTGGCTGATAAACGTCTTCAATGACGACAGCGCCTGTCTCGTCGTTGACGAGATCGACTCCGGAGTGTTCGAGTTCCTGCTCGGCGAGCTCCTCGAAGTCGTGACCGAGCAGGGCAAGGGCCAGCTCATCTTCACCGCTCACAACCTGCGAGCGCTTGAATGTCTCCCGGTCGGATGCCTCGTCTTCTCGACCTCCAACCCCAACAACCGCTACATCGGGTTCCGGGGCATGGCACCCTCGAACAACCTCAGGAACCAATACCTGAGAGCCATCAACCTCGGGGGGCAGAAGGAACAGCTGTACGAGCCGACCAGAACCTCCGCGATAGGCTCCGCCCTCCTTGAGGCTGGAAGCCCCCAGGCCCTCGACTTCGACTCCCTTCTGTCCTCCATGGGAGGCGAGTGACCATGGCAAGGGAGAAGCGGGTCGTCCTGATTCTCGTGGAGGGGCCGAGCGATGAAAACGCGCTCCTCGAGCCCATGCAGGCCGCGCTCAACTTCGCCGCAAACGGTGCACCGCCCGAGGCGAGGGCGCTCGCCTTCCACTGCGACGTTACCACGGTGCGACCCTTCTCATGGGAGGCCTCCTTCGCCGTCAAGGACAGGGTGCGCGACACCGTGCGCCAGTTCGTCGTCGACCGCATCGCGTCGCGGCACGAGTACGAATGGACCGACCTCGACCGGATCATCCACATCGTCGACCTGGACGGCGCCTTCATACCGAACGAGTGCATCGTCGAGGGGGACTGCGATGGATTCGTCTATGGCCGCGACTCTATCACCGCCCGGGACACCGCTAGGGTGGTAGACAGAAACGAGAGAAAGTCTGCCGCGCTGCTTGAGCTCGCGGGCACGCGCGAGCTCAAGCACAGAAAACACGCAGTCCCCTACAGAGTCTACTTCATGTCCCGCAACCTCGAGCATGCGCTCTACGGCTCCGTACGCGAATTCAGCGATGACGAGAAGAGGCAGCTTTCCGCAGCCTTCGGCAAGAAATACCGGAACGACCCCGAGGGTTTCATCAATCTGCTCCGAAGCGGGGACGTAAAGGTTCCGGGCGATACCGTGGAGGAGACATGGCGCTACGCCCGGGAAGGCACTAATTCCCTCCACCGGGGCTCAAGCCTTCACCTCTTCTTCTCTGACTCTGAACCGGAATCTCCGCCCCGGCCATCCGCTCCCTAGGATCCGAAAGCCCGAATGTCGTGCTGGCGCTTGTGCGAGACGATCAACTTTCGGCAGTCGCTGCTCCCCGTTTTGATCGCATGGCTCTTCCCCGTCGCCCTCCAGCGCCGGGGGTTCCCCTCCATCGCGAAGAGGTAATCCCCGTCCGGCCTTGCCGTCTCTGTAACGCCGAGCCTCCCGACGCGCCTCAAGGAAGGCGGGGTCGTCCCGGGAGAGTGGACAAAACTATAGAGACACGTTCCAAATTGACTAAAGGGTGATATGGGTTAGACGCCAGGCAATTTCCCATTTCTTAAAAGAAGAGAGGGGGCACCTGTCGCAAAAGACCGGGTGTCCCCTCTCGTAATGTCATTTGCAATCCGCTAGCACGTGGCTCGGACCGCTGCCGGCGTGACCTTTACGCGGCAAGGCGCTTGAGGACGTCGATGAGCAGCTCGTAGAAGCGCTCGGCAGAAGCGAGCTCCATGCTCTCGTCCGGGGTGTGGACATCGGAGAGCGTCGGGCCCACGGCGATGGCGTCCAGACCGTGCAGGGCCTCGGCAAACAGGCCGCACTCAAGGCCGGCGTGAATGGACTCGATGCGCAGCTCGGAGCCAAAGAGCTCACGATAGCTCTCGACAAAGACGTCGCGGACCGGCGAATGCTCGGCATAGCTCCAGCCGGGATACTCGAACTCAAACTTGGCGTCGAAGCCCAGGACATCGGCCAGCGTCTGCAGGCGGTCCTTGAACTCGTCCTGCAGCGAGGTGATCGAGGAGCGCGGGGACAGCATGATCTTGACCTCGTCGTCAGAAGTGGCAACCACACCGATGTTGGAGGAAACCTCGACGGAGCCGTCGGTGGCGACGTTGCGGCGAATCACGCCGTTAGGGGCAAGACGCAGGGCGCGGATGAGGGCAAGCGCGGACTTCTGGTCCATGGCCTCGACCTCAGCGTTATCGGCAATCTCGACGGTGCAGGTAAAGCCGGGGTCGAAGACCTCGAGCTCGGCAGTGACGTCGGCGATGATGCCCTTTGCGATCTGGGCCGCGGCCTCGGCGGCAGCGTGGTCGGCGTAGACCAGAACAGCCTTGCACTCACGGTTGATGGCGTTGTCCTTGGTGCCGCCGTTAAAGCTAACGATGGCGGGCTCGCCGGCAACCATCAGGCGGTCGATGATGCGGGCCATGATGAGGTTGCCGTTGCCGCGCTCTAGGTTGATATCGTTGCCGGAATGACCACCCAGTAGGCCGGAGATGTCGAGCGTGAGGGTGCTGCCGGTCTTGTGCTCGCGCACGATGGGACAGGCGTAGGTAACAACGACGCCGCCGGCGCAGCTGACGGTGGCAACGCCCTCTTCCTCGGAGTCAAGGTTAATCATGGTGCGGGCGCTAATCTGGGACTTGTCGAGCGTCTCGGCACCGACCAGGCCAGTCTCCTCGTCGGTGGTGAATACGCACTCGAGGGCGGGGTGAACGATCGAATCGTCATCGAGAACAGTGAGCATCAGAGCGACAGCAATGCCGTTGTCGGCACCCAGGGTGGTGCCGTTAGCGGTGAGGACGCCGTCCTTGACGACCAGGTCGATACCGTCGGTCGTAAAGTCGTGCTCAACGGAGCCCAACTTGTCGCACACCATATCGATGTGGCCCTGCAGCATCACGGCCGGAGCATTCTCGGCGCCGGCAGAAGCGGGCTTGCGAATGATGACGTTGTAGACCTCGTCCTGGTACACATCGAGGCCGCGCTCCTTGGCAAACGCAACCAGGAAATCGCTGATGCCCTTCTCGTTGCCAGACCCACGGGGGATCGCGCTGACCTCCTCAAAGAAATGGAACAGCTGGGCGGGCTCGTAGCCGGTAATCTTGTAATCCATGGTGCCTCCTTGGCGCAACTGGTTAGACAGTAAGACATGCGCCTTGTATATTCCCAGACTTTGCGTGCATAAACCAGTCGAAAACGCCGAGCGCCCTCGCATCATCGGCTAACGGCGGGGAAACGCTACTTTATTAAGATAAAGCAGGTTAGACGGGCCGCACCGAAGGGGCGTTGGACCCTTCAACCAACCTCAAAGCTTGATCAACGTTTATGCATACGCCATTGGTATGTTTAATGAGGTTTTTGTCCTCCGTCACGACGTAATCGGCATCAATGCGATTAGCGACGCCCAGTATCAGGTCGTCCTCAAAGTCGTTGTGATGATACTTGAACACAAAGGAGTCGAAGACCTCATCTGCACCGACCGGGGCGATGAGGGCTAGCTCGCGCATCTGTCGAACGCATGCCCAGGCCGTTTCGTCTGCCGCCGCAATGGCGTTATCGCTCAGTGAGCCAGTCTTTCTTCGGCACTCCTGCTTGATTGCCGCCGAGACAAGATATGAAACGTCTTTGACCGAAAGCGACGAGGCAAACAGGGCAATCCGCTCCGAGGCGTCGGCAATCTCGATCAGATGGGCGACATTTGCCGTACGGTCGGACCTGCCAGAAAAATAATCCATCCATACGTTGGTATCGATTAACAGCTTGAGGACGCCTTCTGTGCTCATAGTTCCACCCACTCGGGATAGCGCTCCGCCATGGCCTCCTCATAGAGGTCGTCATAGTCTCCCGAGAACTCAGGGATGGGGATGCCGTATTTGAGGCACGAATCGCGAACGATATGGCTGCCTTGCGCGGCCCTTGACTCCATGCGCCGGGGCTCCACTCCGTCAGAAACTGGAGCCGCCGCGTCTCCCTTCGAGGGCATATGTCCGTTAACGACCAGATACTCCCAAAGTGTCCGAACGGCTTGCGACGGCGTCATGCCAATCTGTGCCAAAACGGCGTCCCCGGCATCCTTGAGTTGGCGATCCATGCGCACGTTCATCTGAACCGGCCGTGAGTCTAGTATCGACATAGACATGTTGGCTCCTTTTGCTATACGCTTTCCTTTACTTAGTATAGCATTTAGGATGAATGCCGCCTTTACCAGAAAGGGGACGTCCCAGCTGGAACATCCCCTTCATTCAGACTATTTCACACTTTACAGCGCGCCAGAGCCGGCTTGCATCATGCCGCCGGGGCCCGAGGTCACGCCGCCGCTTACGGGCGTGGCGTTGCCGGTGTGCGGCGCCGCCGGAGCGGTATCGCCGCCGAGCGCGCCGACCGGACGCGGTGCCGGAATCTCGCCCGTGCCGTGGCTAAAGACAAACTTGCCGTCGGCCACATCGCACAGGACGGTATCGCCCTCGCCCCACTCGCCGGCCAGCAGCTCCTCGGACAGCGGGTCCTCAATGAGCTTTTGGATGGCGCGGCGCAGCGGACGCGCGCCATTGGTGAGGTCGGTGCCCTCGGCCACAATCTTGTCGTAGGCCGCATCGGTGAGCTTGATGTTCATGCCGTTGGCAATCAGGCGTTGACGCAAGTCGTCCACCAGCAGGTGCGCGATCTTGGTCAGATTCTCGCCCGAAAGCTTCTGGAACACCACGATGTCGTCGATACGGTTGAGCAGCTCGGGGCGGAACAGGCGCTTGAGTTCGCCCATCGCACGGCCCTTAATCTCGCTCGAGGTAAGGCCGTGCTCGCCGGTGGTGCCAAAGCCAACGCTCGCATCCTGCGCAATCTCGCGGGCGCCCACGTTGGACGTCATGATGATCACGGTATTGCGGAAGTCGACCGTCTTGCCTTGGCTATCGGTCAGGCGGCCCTCCTCCAGCACCTGCAGCAGAATGTTGAAGATATCGGGGTGCGCCTTCTCGATCTCGTCAAACAGCACAACCGAGTACGGATGACGGCGCACGGCCTTGGTGAGCTGACCGCCCTCGTCATGGCCAACGTAGCCCGGGGGGCTACCGATAAGCTTGGAGACCTCGAACTCGCTGCCAAACTCCGACATGTCGAAGCTGATGAGCGCGTCCTTGCTGCCAAAGAGATACTCGGCAAGCGTCTTGGCGAGCTCGGTCTTGCCCGTGCCGGTGGGACCCAGGAAGATAAAGCTGCCGCCGGGGCGACGCGGGTCCTTGAGCGGCGAGCGACTGCGGCGCACGGCCTTGGCAACGGCCTCGACTGCCTCGTCCTGGCCGATAATGCGGGTCTTGAGCACGCTTTCGGTCTGCAGCAGGCGACGGCTCTCGCTCTCGGTGAGCGAAGACACCGGCACACCCGAGGTCACGGAGACGATGTCGGCGATCTGGGCGACGTCGATGGTGAGCGGGCTCGCGTCGAGCTCGGCCGTCCAGGCAGCCTTGGCCTCGGCAACCTCAATCTCGGCAGCCTTTTGCTGCTCAGTGATCTCGGCAGCCTTGTTCATGTCGTCGCTCTCGGTGGCCTCCTGTGCGGCAGCCTTGAGCTCTTCGACGCGATGCTCGGCCTCGCGCACCGGCTCGGGCGCGCGGTTAGCGGCGATGCGGGCGCGGGCACCGGCCTCGTCGATAAGGTCGATGGCCTTATCGGGCAGGAAGCGGTCCTGAATGTAGCGGTTGGAGAGGTTCGCGGCGGCCTCGATAGCACCCTGTGTGTAACGCACATGGTGGTGCTCCTCGTAGCGCGGCTTGAGCGCGGTCAGGATCTTGACCGTGTCCTCGACGCTCGGCTCCTCGACATCGATTGTCTGGAAGCGACGCTCAAAGGCCGGATCCTTGGTGAGGTACTTGCGGAACTCCTCGGCCGTGGTGGCGCCGATGATCTGGAAGGCACCGCGTGCGAGAACGGGCTTGAGCATGGAGCTCGCATCGATAGAACCCTCAGCAGAGCCGGCACCGATGATGGTGTGCATCTCGTCGATAAACAAGATAACGTCGTCGGCTTCGGTCGCCTCCTGGATCACGTTCTTGAGACGCTCCTCGAACTCGCCGCGATACTTGGCGCCCGCAACAAGACCCGGCAGGTCGAGTGTCCAGATATTCTGGTTCATGAGGTTCTCGGGCACGTTGCCGGCGGCAATCTGCTGAGCCAGGCCCTCGACGATGGCTGTCTTGCCCACGCCGGGATCACCCAAGATAAGCGGGTTGTTCTTGGTGCGGCGCGAAAGGATCTCCATCATGCGCTGGACTTCCTTTTCGCGACCGATCACGGGATCGAGCTTGCCGTCGCGCGCCTTCTGTGTGAGGTTGGTGGCGAACTGCTTGAGCGTGTCGGTGCCGTCCCCCTTTTGCTGTGAGGCGTCCGAGCCGCTAAAGAACGGCAGGCCCGCACCGGGGCGGCCGGCGCCAGCTCCGGCGAGCGGACGCTTCTTGTCCTGGTCCTTGGCGGTGAGCTTTTCGATGGCCTTTTTGATAGAAGCGGACGAAACACCCAGGCGCATGAGGATGTCCATGGCCATTCCGTTGCCCTCTTCGACGATACCGATGAGCAGGTGCTCGGTCGACACATAGGTCTGGTTGTTCTCGCGCGCCACACGGAAGGAACGCTCCATCACGCTAATGACGAGCGGCGTAAAGGCGAGCTTGGCGGCCTCGGTCTCCTCGCTGGGCTCGGGAACGGTGGTCTGGACCTCCTTGAGGGTGTCCATGATGTCGTCGTAGGAGATATCGAGCGAGCGCAGTGCCTCGGCGGCAATGCCCTCGTCCTCCTTAGCGAGCGCGAGCAGCAGATGCTCGGTACCCACTTTATTTGAGTGTAGATCGAGCGCCTCTTGCTTGGCCATGGACATGACCTTGCGCGCGCGATCGGTAAAACGGTCTAACATGCTAGTTCCTCTTAGACGAGCTAGTTTTTTCAAACGCAAAGCGCCGCCCCGCGGCAGCGCTTTGGTCTCTTTACCCATATGGAGTATATGTTAACCGTTGGGACCTTTTCCGCACGGAGCCATACGACAACGTCTACAAAAAAGGAATCGCTCCGGTCTGTTTGGGGGTCTGGTTCTGAGCGTTGCCTAGCAGGCAGGCTCGACGTCCATGCCCTCGGAAATGTTGGCAACCTCCTCGGCAGCGGGAGCACCCGGCATGTGCACGAGCTCCATGTGCGGCTCGGCAAAGACCGTGCCCATGGGGAAGGCGCGACGGAAGACAAACCGGGCAACCGGACCGGCCACCAGCAGGTTCCAGGGCAGGGCCATGATAAAGTTGCGCGGAATGTTGACGAGCCACATCATCGGCAGCGCCTGCAAATTGGCAAGCGGGCCGCCGGGCATATGGAACAGGCCCTCGCAGGCGCCGTAGAGCGACATGATGATGACCATGGGGACGACCATGCAGGAGCTGACGGCGAGCGTCATAGCGAGCGGCGAGCTCTTGCCCGGAGTAACCAGGAACTTGAAGGCGAAGCCTTTGGCTGGCGGGCTGGCGATAAACCAGTCGCAGCACATGGCAAAGACGTAGGCAACGGGGAAGCCAAGCCATGCAGCGGCAACAACCTCGCCGTTGATGGCCCCATGCTGCAGGGCAACGTTGTAGATGCTCATCCAGAGCACCATACAAAAACACATGATAAAGGTGAACAGCAGGCTCTCTCGTTTGTTGATAGGCATAAAGGGCGAAATCCTTTCTGTGTTACGCCGCGGCGCGTGCAAAAAAACGGGCAGGCGAGATGGAGTTACTGGGACTTCATCTCGCCCGCCCGCGGTACGTGCGTCTGCGACTACTTATGTGGTGGAACTACCCTAACACGAACAACACGCGCTTCGTAAGCGTTGAGTTTGTGGAGATGCTCGGCGTATTGGTGCAAAGTAACCTGTCCCCCTTGCACCAATTAGCTGGTGTGGCGCCAGCGGGGATCGGTGAGAGTTCTCGCTACGCTCAGGCCGACGGGAAGGAACGCCACGATGAGCACCGCACGCACAAACCAGCCAAGCATATTAACCGTGTCAAACGTGCACATGTAGTACATCGAGCGATACAGATACAGTCCCGGCACCATGATGACAATCGATGGCACCGTGAGGGCGATGCGCGGGTACGTGAGCTTGATTTCGGCCAGGCTCGCAAGCAGTCCCGACACCAGCGCGCCGATAAACGCCGCCGCCTCGGGAGGCATGCCTGCACTCAGGCCCAGAAAGGGAAACAGCGTCGGCGCATCGACGAGCGTAAGGCGCAAGGTATTAGACACGGCACCGATGAGCCCAGCCGCCGCGGCCATCTTTATCGGACTGTTGAACATAACCGAGAAGCCAAATACACCGATAAAGCTCATCAGTATGCGCAAGAGCGTAAGAGCCAACGGTGAGAGGCCGAGCGGGGCGAAGTCATCCGGCGCCAGTCCCACACACTCGGCAACCATCCAGCCTACGAGGGTCGCCATCACAATAATTGACACAGCATACGAAAGACGCTCGATGCCGCTTCGCATATCGAGCTTTGCGATGTCGAGGCCTGCCGTAATGAGGGGAAAGCCGGGGATGACAAAGAGCATGGCGCCGATATAGCCTTCTTGGTGCGACATTGCCCCCGGAATGACCTGGCCAAGGCCGAGCAACGCCAGTAAATACGAGATACAGGCCAGCGCGACGCCAATCGTCAACGCGCTAAACTGGCCGAGGCCCTGCTTGAGGATATGAGAACGGGCAAAGTTGCCGACGCCCGCGCCCACGAACGCACATGCCATCTCAATGGGACCGCCACCAAGTAAAAAGACAAAGGCGCCACAGGCGCAGGCCGCCGCAAGGCCCTGTTGCCAAGGCGCGTAATCAGGTTTTGAACTCTCAACGGTCTTGAGCATCTCGTGATACTCATGCACGGTAAACCGGCGCCCATAAGTCTCGATTTCCTTTAGGAAGCTCTCCATCATCCAAATGCGATGAGTGTTGACGCCCGTTGTTGGCAGGCTGACGACCTCGTTAAAGCAGTGGCCGCCTTCGATGCAGGTGCACTCAAACGACAGGAGACTTAAGTCAACGTGGATGGTGACACCGAGTACGGCGGCGACGCGGTTCATGGTATCGCGTACACGCCAGGCACCCGTTCCGCTCGCGAGCATAAGCATACCGGTGCGGCAGATGATGGATGATTTGTCGGTAAGTGGCGCATCGACGGCAAGCTCATCGCCCGCGGTCACGATCTGGCGCCAGTCAGTTTTCATATGGAGCGCGCCGGCACGGACACCGTGGTGCATGGGGGCTCTCGAAGGCAGTGAGTCAAGGCGCGAAGGCTGTGGGGGTTCCGTCGATTCATCCTCAACCTCATCAGCCTCTTCATCGACCAGATCAAAGGAATCAAGCGGCGCTGGCTCGCGACGGTCGATCAGCTCCTCGTCCTCATCATCAAAGTAATTGAACTGATCGAGCATGTCCTCTTCGATCGCGCGCTCGCTCGCATCGTCCATACAGACGCTCCCTTCCTGCCGACTAACTCCCATCCTAGGCAGCGACGGCTAAAGGAAACATAAAAGAGACAACTGTCATGTGAGTCATGTACGCAATAGCCGTTAGGTAGTCGTTGGGGACGTTCTTGAATGGCTAGTCGTTTAAGAACGTCCCTAAGTGCCAACCAAGGCAACGCCGCAGGTAGAGGACGGACAGCGAGCGACGTCCAGGGCGAACAAGTTGGCATGAAAAAGGCAAGACATAGACCTTCTGGTCATGCCTTACCTTTTGAATGACAAATTGTCGCCCTGGGCGGCGCGCAGCGTCGAGCCGTTACGCGGTTCGTAGAACCGCGTAACTAGTTAGCACATCTTTGCGCCGGCGGGGATGGAAGCGTCGAGCTGAATCAGATTGAGGCGCTCCTCGCCCTCCTCCTCGTGAATAGCGCTGATCAGCATGCCGCAGCTGGGAATGCCCATCATCTTGCGCGGAGGAAGGTTGGTGATGGCGAGCAGGGTCTTGCCGACCAAGTCCTCGGGCTCATAGTATTCATGGATGCCGGAAAGGATGGTGCGGTCGGTACCGGTACCGTCGTCGAGCGTAAAGTTCAGCAGCTTCTTGGACTTCTTGACGGCTTCGCACGCCTTGACCTTCACGGCGCGGAAATCGCTCTTGGAGAAGGTATCAAAGTCGACAAACTCCTCGAACAGCGGCTCGACGGCGATCTTAGAGTAATCGAGCGTAGGCTTGAGCGATTTGACGAACGGGCTCGAGGCGTTGCCGGCCTCGGCGGCCTTGGCGGCAGCAGCACCGGACTGGAAACCCTTCTCGGGCTTCATGTGCGGGAACAGCAGGACGTCGCGGATGGAGGCCTGGTTGGTGAGCAGCATGACCACGCGGTCGATACCGATGCCGATGCCGCCCGCGGGAGGCATGCCGTACTCGAGGGCGCGCACGTAGTCCTCGTCGTACTCCATGGCCTCGTCGTCACCGCCAGCCTTCTCGGCCATCTGAGCGGCAAAGCGCTCGGCCTGGTCGACCGGGTCGTTGAGCTCGGAGAACGCGTTAGCGTACTCGTGACCGGCGATAACCAGCTCAAAGCGGTGCGTCAGACGCGGGTCGTCCTCAAAACGCTTGGCAAGCGGGCTGACCTCGATGGGGTAATCGCACACGAAGGTCGGGTTGACGATGGTGTCCTCGCCCAGCTCATCGTAAATCTCGGCGATGATCTTGCCAGCAGTCCACTCGGGCTTGATCTCCAGGCCCTTCTCGCGCGCGGCGGCAGCAAGCTCCTCGACCGGCGTGTCGATGGTGACTTTCTTGCCGAGCACGTCAGAGACAATATCAGTCATGGGGCGGCTTGCCCACTCACCGGAAAGATCGATGGTCTGGCCCTGGTACTCGATGACCTCGGGGTTGCCGATGGCCTTGTTGGCAGCCTTGATGACGCCCTGGGCAAGCGCCTTCATGCCCTCGAGATCGGAGAAGGCACGGTAGGCCTCCATCGTGGTGAACTCGGGGTTGTGGGTGAGGTCCATGCCCTCGTTGCGGAAGATGCGGCCAATCTCGAACACGCGCTCAAAGCCGCCGACGATGCAGCGCTTGAGATGCAGCTCGGTAGCAATGCGCAGATAGCACTCCTGGTCGAGCGCGTTGAAGTGCGTGATGAACGGCTTAGCCGTGGCGCCGCCCTGGATAGTCTGCAGGATGGGGGTCTCGACTTCCATGTAGCCGTCGGACTCCATGAAGCGGCGGAAGGTGGAGAGAATCTGCGAACGCTTGCGGAAGGTCTCGCGGACATCGTCGTTGGCGATCAGGTCGACGTAGCGCTGACGATAACGGGTCTCCTTGTCGGAAAGACCGTGGAACTTCTCGGGCAGCGGACGAACGGCCTTGGCAAGCAGGGTCGCGCTCTTAGGGGCAACGGAGAGCTGGCCGCGCTGGGTGCGCACAACCACGCCGGTCACGCCCAGGATGTCGCCCAGGTCGAGGGACTTGAGCGTATTCCATGCAGCCTCGTCCATGTCGTTGATGCGGCAGAACAGCTGAATCTCGGCAGTCGCATCGCGCACGACGATGAACATGATCTTGCCCTGACCGCGCTTGGCGACCACGCGGCCGGCGATCTTCACGACGTCCTCGGTGTCCTCGCCATCGGCAAGCTCGGCGTACTTAGCCTCGATATCGGCAACGTAGTCCTCAAGCTCAGAGTGCTCGGGATAGGGGTTCTGGCCCGCCTCGAACAGGGCGGCGCGCTTGGCCAGGCGGGTGGCGCGCTCGTCGTTGAGCGTCGATGCCTGATCTGCGGCGTTCTGGTTCTCTGCCATAAGTTAGCTCCTCAAACTAAAACGCTCCCCAGGATTCGGTCCCAGGGAGCGAAAACATACCTTTACGCGGGACCGTGGTCTAGCGTGCAATCTTGGCGATGGTGTAGACGCGAGTCTTGCCGGAAGGCGTAACGACCTCGACGGAGTCGCCCTCGCCGTGACCGATGATGGCGTGGCCGACCGGAGACTCGTTGGAAATCTTGTGCTCGAGCGAGTTGGTCTCGGTGGTACCGACGAGCGTGACTTCCATGACCTCACCGTTGGGATCAATCAGAGAAACGGTGGAACCGATGGAGACGGTCAGATCACCTGTGGTGGCAGCAACCTGAGCGTTGGCAAGGATGGCCTGGATCTCGGCAATACGAGCGGCGTTCTGGGCCTGCTTGTCCTTGGCGGCATCGTACTCGGAGTTCTCCGAAAGGTCGCCGAACGCGCGGGCTTCCTTGATGTCCTCGACGATCTCCTTGGCGTAATCGCCCTCACGCCAAGCGAGCTCCTCGACGAGCTTCTGGCGGCCCTCAGCGGTCAGTACGATCTGGCTTGCGTCCATACGGATATCTCCCCAACTCTGATCAAACAATCAACTGTCAACAAAACGAAAAAGACCGGCTAGCCTGCGGGCAAGCCGGTCAGGTGCTCACCCCAAAGGGATGGGACTACTCTGCGTCCGCGTCGCTGTCCTCTGCCTGCTTCTTCTTGGCAGCAGCGAGCTTGGCCTCGAGCTCAGCGATCTCCTTGTCCTCCTCGGACTGCTCGACCACGACCTCCTCGGCCTGCTTGGTCTCGGCCTTATCGTCGCCCTCCATACCCTCGCGGATATTCTTGACGGTAGAGCCGAGGGACTTGCCGAGCTTCGGCAGGTTCTTGGGCCCGAAGATAATCAGGACAACGACGAGAATAATGATGAGCTCAGGAGCCCTCAGTCCAAACATGTAGACCTCCACAATACAGCGAGACAAGCTCGAATGAGTATACCGCGGGTATCGCGGTATCACAACAATAGCTAAAAAAAGGGACCGCAAGAAGCGGTCCCTCCTCATGCTCTGGTCGGGTTGACTGGATTTGAACCAGCGACCCCTGCGTCCCGAACGCAGTGCTCTACCAAACTGAGCCACAACCCGTTAGCTCGACTATAGTAACAAAGATTTCCGTCGTGTGCTAGAGAAATTTTTACTTCTTTGGCACTTCGATGCGAACCGTGTTGGGAATGAGCTCCGTCGCGCAGGACCACCAGCCGTTTTGCAGGGCAGCGTCGGCAAGCCTTTCGGCCGTGGCGGCGGTGTCGCAAATGGCAAATGAGCAGGCACCCGATCCGCACACATCTACAGCAACGGTGCCGTCCTGTTTACGCAGCCAATCGAGAACCGTTTGAATCTGCGGCTCCATCTGTGCGGAAATGACACCTAGGTTGTTATGGATGAGCGCATATGCCGTCTCGGCATCACCAGCATGCAAGGCAGAAGCTATCGCGCCGGGCTTGTCTGCAGGCACCGGAGCCTCGTCAAAACGTCGATAGGCTTCAATTGTTGAAACGCTTGCCTCGCGCGGCTTGACCAACACGACGGGCGTTGCGGGCAGCGCGGGATACTCAGTTGCCAGCACGTCTCCCCCACCTACGTAGAACGCAAGGCTCGCGTGCAAAAAGAACGGGACGTCAGCACCAATACCCCGCGCAATGTCGTCGAGCGCGGGGTCGGTGCGATCAATTCCCCAGAGCTCCGCCAAGGCGACAATGACCGCGGCCGCGTCCGTCGAGGGGCCGCCCAAGCCGGCGCACAATGGAATGCGCTTCTCAATCGTCACGCAGATGTTTGCCTCGCAACCATAATGCTCGGCCATAGCAACCGCAGCCCGATACGCCGTATTCTTTTGCATGGGAAAATCTGATGCCGGAACCGTCTGGACGGTCAGCGCCTGCGCCGGCGCGACCGTCACGGAATCGGAAAGACCGACGGCTGCCATCAGGGAATCGACCCTGTGGTAGCCGCGGTCATCGCGCTCGGTATGAACCCCCAGGTAGAGGTTAATCTTTGCCGGCGCGGAAAGAGTCAGGGACCGATCGGTCACCGTTAGTGCTCCTCGAGCTGATTGCCGAGCGGGGTAAAAATGTGCTCACCGCTCTCGGGGTCGAACAGCTCGACCTGCCCGGTGAGGACATCGATATACTGGTAGGACTGACGCGACTTGCGGCCGCGACGTTCGTCAACCTCGACGATAAAGACGGCGGGGTGGACGCTCTTGATGGTGCCCATGCGCTCGACGACGCGGGTGCGGCCCATGTTGGCCTTCACCTTGACGCGATCGCCCACCATATCGGTCAGCTTCTCGTGGATGTCGTCGACGTGATTGACTTCCATCTCTTCCATGAACAGGGCCTCCAGAAGGTGCAATTCAAAAAGGGGATAATACCCCTAAGATAGACAAAACTCTAATACTATAGCACCCTGTTGCGACCACGCGCAAGTAGCTAATTTGGCTACTTACAGATTGTCGGTATCGAGGACGATGGTGAATGGGCCGTCGTTGACGAGGTCGACTTTCATATCGGCGCCAAAGATGCCATGCGCCACGTGTTCGACATCTTGACGAACGAGCGTCAGGAAGTACTCGTAGAGCTCGTTGGCGACATCGGGGGCGCCGGCATCCGTAAACGATGGGCGGCGGCCGTGACGGCAATCGGCGAACAGCGTGAACTGCGACACTACGAGAACCTCGCCGTCGACATCGGCAAGTGCCAGGTTGGTCTTGCCGTTCTCGTCCTCGTTAATGCGCAAGCCGCGGAGCTTGCCCCACAGCTTATCGGCCTCGGCGCGCGTGTCGCCGTGGCCCACGCCCAGCAGCACCAGATAGCCGCGCCCAATTTTGCCCACGCACTCGCCGTCGACCGTCACGCCGGCGTTGAGTACGCGCTGCACCACCGCACGCACGGCCTACTCCTCGCCCGTCAGTTTGGCGGACAGATGCTCGAGCGCGTGGAAACGATGGCTGATGGCGTTCTTCTCGTCCGCCGTCAGCTCGGCCATGGTCTTGCCCGGCGTGTCGACCGGCAGGAACAGCGGGTCATAGCCAAAGCCGTGATCGCCGCGGCCCTCGTGTGCGATAACGCCCTCGCAGGCGCCCTCGCCATAGGTGACCAGACCATCCGTGTCGATAAGCGCAACGACGCTCATAAAGCGCGCGGTGCGGTCCTCGTCCGCCACGCCTTCCAGGTTAACGAGAAGCTTGGCGTTGTTGGCGGCATCGTCTCCGTGCACGCCCGCATAGCGCGCGCTATACACGCCCGGCTCGCCGTCAAGCGCGTCGACGACCAAGCCAGAATCGTCGGCGATGGCCATGAGCCCCGTCTCTTCGACGGCAGCCTGCGCCTTGATGATGGCGTTCTCCAAAAACGTCGTGCCGTTTTCCTCGGGGTCCTCAAAATCGCCCAGCTGGCCGAGCGCCACAAAGCGAACCTCGGGCATGACCTTGCCTAAAATGGCCTCGATCTCGGTGAGCTTATGGGCGTTGCCCGTTGCCACGACAATGGTCGCCGCCGGGTCGAGGGTGTCGATGTCGATCTTCTCAAGTGCCATGAGTGGTCTCCTTGTCTCTATAGCAATGCCGCGCCGAGGGCGACGAGGGCCTCCGCCTCTCCCCTCTCAATCAACGGCAGTCTTATACTTCGACGTTTTCCCAGATAAAACCTGCCAAAATAAACCTGTCCCTTTTTGGCAGGTTAGGCGATGGCTTGGCGCTGAAGCTCGATGAGCTCGGCGATGCCTTTGTCGCCCAGGTCGAGCAGGGCGTTGAGGCGCTTACGGTCAAAGGGCGCCTGCTCGCCAGTGCCCTGGAGCTCGATCATCTCACCGGTGTCGGTGGCGACGAGGTTCATGTCGACTTCGGCATGGCTGTCCTCGGAATAATCGAGGTCAAGCAGCGTATTGCCGTCGACAACGCCCATGGAGATTGCAGCCACCTGGCCGGTAAGCGGGATGCGCTCGATCTTGCCCGCCTCGACCCACATGGCGAGGGCGTCGTGCAGCGCCACCCAGGCGCCGGTGATGCTCGCTGTACGCGTGCCGCCATCGGCCTGAATCACATCGCAGTCGACGGTGACGGTGTACTCGCCGAGCGCCTTCATGTTGACGACGGTACGCAGGCTGCGGCCAATGAGGCGCTCGATCTCCATGGAGCGACCCTTGCGGTTGGCGTGCTCGCGCTTGCAGCGCTTGCCGGTCGACGCCGGCAGCATGGCGTATTCCGCGGTCACCCAGCCGACCTTAGCTCCCTTTCGCCAGCCCGGCACGCCCTCCTCGATTGTGGCGGCGCACAACACGCGCGTGTCACCGAACTCGGCAAAACACGAGCCGTGGGCGTGCTTCATGACGCCACGGGTGAGCTTAACGGGGCGCAACTCGTTGGCGGCGCGACCGTTGGCGCGGTTGACCTGCATGTACTCCATAGAAAAATCCTTTCGGCAAAAGGTGTGGCGAAGGCTCTGACGGCGGCCTTACATCTATTTCAGCTCATCGATATCGATATGCTCAATGCTCTTGAGCGGCTGACCAAAGATAAAGCTGCCCGCCACCGCAAACTCGGCAATGTTATCGGCCGTCGTGGCAAAACGATGCTGCGGCTCGGCGGCGACGCCCGCCAGCTGCTCGCGGCGCGTGAGGATATCGGTCAGCTCGCGCGTGGTCTCCTCGGCGGAACTCACGACGCGTACCCCAGGCCCCAGCGCATGGCGGATAGGTCCCACCAACAGCGGAAAATGCGTACAGCCGAGCACCACGGTATCGATACCGTGGTCGCGCAGTGGCTCAACCGTGGCACCCACCAGCGCACGCACGGCAGGCGTATCGAAGATGTCCTCGTTCTCAAGCCACTGCTCTTGCAGATGCGCACCCGAGGCGAGCTCGTGTTCGACAACCTCGACAAAGCTCGAGGCGGGGCAGCCGTATACGTCGACGCCGGCATCTAGGTCCTGAATGGCGCGCGTGTAAGCGCCCGAGCGAATGGTGAGGTTGGTGGCGAGCACGCCCACGCGACGCGTGCGGGTGCTGTTGATTGCCGCACGGGCACCCGGCGCGATCACGCCGATCACGGGAACGTCGAGCACCTGCTGGGCCAGACGCAAGGCCGCAGCTGTCGCCGTGTTGCAGGCGATGACCATAATCTTGACGTCGTGCTTCGACAGCCAACGGCCCGCCTGCAACGCAAACGAGCGCACCTCATCCTCGGTGCGCGTGCCGTAGGGGCAGCGTTTGGTGTCGCCGAAGTAGTAGACGGACTCGCGCGGCAGCACCGTCGCGATGGCGCGCGCAACCGTCAGACCGCCCAAACCAGAATCGAACACGCCAATCGGGCGCGTGTCGCCTGTCGGATTCTCGATATCGGACATTACCTCACCAGTCTCTCTCGAAAAGACATGTCCAAGTGCGGCGACGCCGCGCTACGAACGCGCCGCGACCAGCAGCTCTGCCGTCGCCGCCCAACCGTCGACAATTTTGCCGCGCGTAACGAAAGCGTTCTCGCAAGCAGCCAGGAACTCGGGCGCACCGGCGCTCGTCAGGCCATTCTCGACCAGGCAGAACGTGCCCACGTGATCGGCCATGTAGAAGTCGGACTCGGAATCGCCGAGCGCGAGCGTCTCCTCGCGCTCGATCCCCAGGTGCTCGCAGAAGCGCGCGATGGCAACGCCCTTGTTGAGGCCGGCGGGATTGATGTTAAACGCGCGACCGTCCTCGACGCGATCGAGCTCGAGCGTCGTCGGCTTGGACAGATGCGTCAGGTGACCGTTACAGGCCCACACCAGGCCGCAGCCGGCCTCGTCCAGGATGGCCTGGACCTCATTGTCGGGCACATCGCCGCGCATGCCGACGGTGACCTCGCGGTACTTGTAGCCGGTCGACATGTCGTTGTGATACTCGATCTTGTGCGGCCAGCGGGCAAGAATCTTCTCGCACACGCCGGTCTGCTCGATCACCTGGTGCGGAGTAAGGCCGCAGGCGGGGTCGTAAGGCATGTCGCCAGTCAGATACTCCCAATCGTTGGCTTTGAGGTCGTACATGACCAGGCCGCCCATCTCACCAATGTAGGAGTTGAGGCCGAGCACGCGCGCGTCCTCGTGGATCATGGTACGGTTGCGGCCCGAGGTGGGAACCACCTGAATGCCAGCGCGAGCGAGCGCCACGACGGCCTCGACGAGTTTGGTCGAGGGGTTGTCGTCGTTGTCGCGCAGCACGCACGAGCCGGGCGCGAGCATCGTGGCATCCAGGTCGGTAAAGACGTACTTGACCTTGGCCAAGCGCTCGCGCATCTCGCCCGAAAGCTCGGCAACGGTCGGCAAGGTGTTGTGGGACATGGTTACTCCGTTTACGTAGAAGGGTTTGGACTTGGACGGCATGTTTTGATTGAGGGAACACGCTTATGGCGACAGCGCACTCAGGGCGCCGCCGCCATCATGGTTCATTAGTCAAACTGGGTAACATCGATCAGGCGATTGGCCAGCGAAAGGTCGCTCTCGATGGGCACGAACTCGTCGCCCACGTGCATGAGCTCCTCGTCACCCTTTGCCAGCAGCAAGACAATGGTGGGAGCATCGGGGTTGACGTACTCCTCGCGCGCCGCCTTGAACGCCGCATGCACAGCGGCTTCGCGGTCGAGGATGATCTTGTTCGGCGTATCGTCGGGAACATGCTCGGCAAGCTCGCGACAGACCTTCATCGGGTCCTCGTGAGCTGGATCCTCGTTCGTAAAGATCATCAGGTCGGAATACGGTGCGGCCTCGCGTGGCAATTGCTCGCGGCGCTCCTGCGCCTTGCCGCCGGCGGCGCCAAACAGCGCAATGACGGGGCTAGCGGGAAACGCGCGCTTGACCGACGAGAAAAGCGAACGGAACGAAAGCTGGTTGTGCGCATAGTCAACGACGCAGATCACGCGGCCGTCCTTCGACTCCACGACCTCCATGCGGCCCGGCACACGCAGTTTGGAGAGGCCCTTCTTGATAGCCTCGATACCGATGCCGATCTCGCGCGCAGCGGCGATAGCGACCAGCGCGTTTTCCACGTTAAAGTCGCCCGCGATACCCAGCAGGACCTTCTCCCCCGCCTCGGGCTCGTCGGCGCTCATGCCGTGCAAGTTGAACTCGATGTTAAAGCCGAGCATGCGGACATCGCTCGCCCACAGGCTTGCCTCGGGATGCTCGACGCCAACGGTCACCAAGCGCTCGGCCGTCGACGCTGCCTCTAGCACACGGTCAACCTCATCGGTGCCCAGATTCACCACGGCGGTCTTTGCCTGGTCAAAGATCCTAAGCTTGCTCTCAAAATAATCCTCAAACGTGGGGTGTTCGATCGGCGAGATGTGGTCGCGGCCGATGTTGAGGAAGCACGCCACGTCAAACGGCAGATTCTCGACGCGTTGGTACTTGAGCGCCTGGCTCGAGACCTCCATGACCATGGACTGGCGACCGGACGTGCGGCAGTTGGCGATATGGCGCCAAACCTCGGGGGCCTCGGGCGTGGTGTTGGTGCTCTCGTAGCACTCGATACCATCGTCGGTACTCACCGAGCCGATCATGCCGCAGGACTCGCCCGCCGCCTTGATGATGGACTGGAGCATAAAAGCGGCCGTGGTCTTTCCCTTGGTGCCGGTGATGCCCACGATCTTGACGTCGTGGTCGGGACGGTCGTAGACCTCCGGCGGCAACAGGGCCATGGCCGTGCGAACACTATCAACAACCAGCATCGCAGCACCGCTCTCCTGCGCCAGCGGCTCCAGAGACTCGACCAGCGACTCCTCGCACACAAATGCGACGGCGCCCGCATCGAGCGCCATGCTCAAAAACGCGGGCTTAAAGGCAGCACCTTTGCAAAAGAATACGTCACCTGCCGAGACCGCGCGCGAATCAAACGAGCAGCCGGTCACGGCGCGCTCGTCAACCTGCTCTGATGCGCGCAGCTCGCCGCACACATCGAGAAGCTTGGCAAGCGTATCGACCGTGGTCACGGTCGCGGAATCCGAATGGTGCATCTTTCACCTTTCTCAGCCATTTGGCAGGGACGGTTTTATAGTAACTGAAACGCACCCACGCAAAAACGGCTCCCGGAGGAGCCGTTACGCGCAGGCGTTCGTAAGCCGAGGCTAGGCAGCCTGAACAGCGGGCTGGTCCTCGTCGATAAAGAAGCGCTTGTACCACACTAGGAACACGAGCGGCGTATAGATCTTGCGCTGGAAATCGCCCTTGCCCGCAAAGTGCAGATCGAGCAGGTGCATGAGCTCGTCGGTATTGAAGAACTCGCTTGCCCACGGCGCGGTGAAGTACTCCTTGACATAGTCGTACCACTTTTGCTCGCGCAGCCAGTAGACAATCGGCACCGGGAAGCCCACCTTGGGACGGGTGGCCCACTCATCGGGCAGCGACTTGTTGGCAGCGTGGCGGAGTACCTGCTTGTTGCCGTTCTCGTTGATGCGGTAGCGATCGGGAATGTGCTCGGCGAACTCCATGACTTTGCGGTCCAGGAAGGGCACGCGCAGCTCCAGCGAGTGCGCCATGCACATCTTGTCGGCCTTGAGCAGAATGTCGCCCGGGAGCCACATGTTCATGTCCAGGTACTGCTTCTTGACCAGTTCGGGCTGACCCTTCACGCGTGCGTAGATGGGTGCAGCGAGCTCAAAGGCGCAATCGCCGGTGTTGTACTCGGGCTTGAGCACGCCGTCGACCTCGCGCTCCGGCCATACCAGAGCCTGTCCCAGGAACGACTTCTCGGGGATCTCGGCACCCTTGACCAGGAAGTTATGTCCCTTGAAGTACGGCATATGCAGCGCCAGGTTACCGAGCGCGCGACGGATGGGCAGCGGCACCATCTTTTTGTACTTGCGCACCGGGACCGTGTCCTCGTAGTAGGCGTAGCCGCCAAAGAGCTCGTCGGCGCCTTCGCCCGAAAGCACGACGGTAACGTCCTTGCGGGCCATCTCGGCCAAGAACCACAGCGGCACGGAAGACAGGTTGGACTGCGGCTCGTCCATGTGATACTGGATGTCCTCGAGCGCACCGAAGAACTCGTCGGCGGTAATCATCTTGCGAACGTTCTCGACGCCGAGCTTATCGGAAAGTTCCTTGGCGTAGTTGGTCTCGTTGAAGTTCTTGTAGTCAAAGCCCACCGAGAAGGTCTTGTCGGGCATGAGGCAAGCGGCGATGTAGCTGGAGTCGACGCCACCGGAGAGGAACGACGCGACCTTGACGTCGGCGATGCGATGGGCCTCGACACTCTCGTGCACGACCTCGTCCAGCTCATCGACATACTCTTCGAACGGCTTCTCGACGGCAGAGTAATCGCAATCCCAGTAGCGCTCGATGTTCATCTTGCCGGTCGGGATATCGACGGTAAAGTAGTGCGCCGGCGGCAGCTTGTAGACACCCTCGAAGAAGGTCTCCTCAGTCGCCGAATACTGCAGCGTCATGTACGGACGCAGAGCCTTTTTGTTGACCGCCTTGTGGAAGTGCGGGTAGTCCAGGAAGCTCTTGATCTCGGAACCAAAGAGCACGCCCGGAGCGCCGTCGCCCGCATCGGCCATGGGATAGTAGTAGAGCGGCTTGATGCCAAAGATGTCGCGGGCGCCAAAAAGCTTGTTCTTCTTTTTGTCCCAGATGACGAAGGCGTACATACCGCGCAGACGATCGAGTACGGCCTCGCCCCACTCCTCGTAGCCGTGCAGGAGGCTCTCGGTGTCGGCGCCGCAGTGGAACTTGTAGCCCTTGGCCTCGAGCTCGGAACGGAGTTCTTGGAAGTTGTAGATCTCGCCGTTGAAGACAATGACGACGCTGCCGTCCTCATTGGCCATGGGCTGAGCGCCGGCCTCGGTCAGGTCGAGGATCGACAGGCGGCGGAAGCCCAGGGCAACGCGGCCGTCGATAAACTGACCGCCCATGTCGGGACCGCGATGGACGATGCGGTCCATCATCTTGGTGAGCACCTCGGATTGGTTATCCGTCCCACCGACAAAACCGACAAAACCGCACATATACTATCCCCTCTGCTGTTGCTGGGCATCAAATCGAATCAGTAGCTTTTAAGTATACCCGAGGGCGTAAAGAGGGGCGGAATGTTCAGGCAATCTCAACTGAATCAGCTCCGCTGTGACACGCGCCGGTTACCTTTAATGGATATGAGGTGAATGGGGCGATTGTTTTGCTATACTCTCTCCGCACGGGCGATTGGCGCAACGGTTAGCGCAGGTGCTTTACACGCACAAGGCTGGGGGTTCGAATCCCTCATCGCCCACCATTGAATTGGAAACGGTCCTCGCAAGGGGACCGTTTTTGTTTGGGCCCAGCGCATGGGATTCGAACCCGAAAGGGTGCGGAGCTGAGGAAACGCGAAGCGTTTTCCAGCGCAGCACGCGAGGGCCGTAGGCCCGAAGCGAAAGCGGGCGGCGTCAGCCGCACGCGACATCCCTCATCGCCCACCACTGATTTGATAGGCTCCCAGCAATGGGAGCCTTTCTTTTTTGGGCCCAGCGCATGGGATTCGAACCCGCCAGCACATCTGTCACAAAGGCCGTGGCCAAATAATGGCAAAAATGAGTACTGCTACTTTGCTTGCAACATATAAACAGATAGTGTTTGCTTAGGTTACGCAACATATGTCCATTATAAGGACTAACAGTCAGATCAAAATCGTGTATTCATCGCCATTTCGACTTGCCATCTGGCCTTATTAGTCCAAAATTGCTGCTACCAAATCGGTAACAGTACTCATATTTGATGTTTTTTGACCAGCAGGTCTCCCTGCCTTAGCAAATCTAAGGCAAAACGGGCTCCAGACCGCTGAATCATGCCGCATAGGGCACGTCCGCAGTCCGGAACTCGGTCCAAATTGAGTTATTGCGCCGCGTTAGCCCAAAACACCCGACAGGATCTCGATCAGACTGTCCACGTCGGCTTCCTCGCAGACGAGTGGCGGCAGGAAACGCAGCGTATGCGCACCCGTAGCGTTGATCACGGCACCGGCGGCCAGCGCGCGGGCAACAACACCATGCGCGTCGCCCGCGGCATCATCCAAATCACAGCCGAGCATCAAGCCGCGACCACGTACCTCGGTCACGTGCGGCAGCTTGGCGAGCTTTGCCTCCATATAGGCACCCACCTTGGCAGCATGCTCGGCATAATCGCCACGCACAAGCGCGGAGAGCGTCGCGGCACACGCCGCGATGGCCAAGCAGCTACCGCCAAAGGTCGAGCCGTGGTCGCCCGGCTTAAACACGTCGGCAATCTCCTTCTTCGCCACGACGGCACCCATGGGCACGCCATCAGCAATGCCCTTGGCAAGGCTCATGATGTCGGGCTCCACGCCATAGGTCTGGAACGCAAACGGCTTGCCGGAGCGGAAGATGCCGCACTGGACCTCGTCGGCGATAAGCACGGCGCCCACTTCGTGTGCCAGGTCGCGCGCCGTAGCCATAAACTCCTCGGTCATGGGATGCACACCGCTCTCACCCTGGATCGGCTCGAGCATCACGGCACAAATTTCGCTCCCCAGCTGCTTAAAGATCGCACGCAGCTCATCCACATCGTTGGGCGTGCAGGCCACAAAGCCACCCGGCAGCGGGCGGAAGCTGTCCTGCAGCCAATCCTGCATGGTGGCGGCAATGGTCTCGAGCGTACGGCCGTGGAAGCCGCCGCGCATGCACACGATGGTGTTGCCGCCATTACCGGCACGCTTGGCGTACAGGCGCGCGAGCTTCATCGAGCCCTCGTTGGCCTCGGCGCCAGAGTTGGCAAAGAAGGTCTCCCAAACCTGCTCATCCGCAGCCGGGGCACCAAGAGCAGCTGCCGTGGTCTCATCGCCGGCGGCAATGGCATCGGCAAGCACGCGCGCACCATCTACGTCGTCGTTAGCAAGCTTGGACAGCAGCGCCGCGACCTGTCCGCGCTGCTCAATGTAGAAGTAATTGGAGACATGCATGAGCTTTTTGGTCTGTGCCTCGAGCGCCGAGAGCACAGCCGGGTCGCCATGACCTAGGCTGCACACGCCGATGCCGGCAAGAAAGTCGAGGTACTCACGGCCATCGTCGCCGGTGAGCTTCATGCCGTGACCCTCGACAAACTCGACCGGAGAGCGGCCAAAGGTATGCATAACGTAATGGGATTCAAGCGATTGCTGAGCTGCAAGTGACATGGGATGCCTTTCGTTGAGCGCCGGACGGCGCAGGCCTATGGGTGTAGGAATGGGGCGGCTGAGGGTCAGCTAGACCGTCTGAAGCTTCTCGACCTCGTCAAGATTCTCGGTCAGACGCGCAGCAAACGTCGAAAGCGGATGCGGATGCGTATCGAACTCGTAAGCCGTCTCGGTGGAATGGATCACGGTACCGACGCCGGCATCGGTCAGCAGCTCCAGCAGCAGCGAATGCGGCGTGGTGCCGTTGATGATGTGAGCGCGAAATACGCCGCCGGCAAGCGCATCGACGGCCGCGCGCAGCTTGGGAATCATGCCCTTATCGACCTCGCCGCCGTAGAGCATTTCGTTAACCTCGTCGAGTGTTAGGTTGGAGATGAGTGAGTCTTTATCGCTAAAGTCCTTGTACAGGCCGTCGACGTCGGTCAAAAAGATCGCCTTGTGCGCGTGGAGCGCTGCCGCAACGGCACCGGCGGCGGTATCGGCGTTGATGTTGAAGAAACCGCCGTCCTCCCCCGCCGCGACGGTAGCGATAACGGGGATGTACTCGCTATCGAGTAAGCGCTCGATATAGTCGGTGTTAACGTGCGTCACTTTGCCCACGCGACCGAGCTCGGGGTCGAGCGGCTCGGCGATGAGCGTGCCAGCATCGCTGCCCGACACGCCCACGGCCAGGTTGCCGTGGTGGTTGATGGCGGCAACCAGCTCCTGGTTAACCTTGCCGCCCAGCACCTCGCGCACGATATCCATAGTCGCCGGCGTGGTCACGCGCTGGCCGTTCTTAAACTCGACGGGGATGTCGTAGTGGCTCAGCGCCTCGTTGATGGCCTTGCCGCCACCGTGCACGATAACAGGGCGCATGCCGATGATCTTGAGCAGCACGATGTCGCTCATCACGTCGCGGCGCAGCTGCTCATCAACCATGGCGGCTCCGCCATATTTGATAACAACCGTCTTACCGGTCAGGTTCTTAATCCACGGCAGCGCTTCGAACAGCAGCTGCGCGGTTGCTTCGTTGGATTCGTTCGAACGACAATCGCGTGCGAATTTCATAATCTGCCTCGTCTTTCGTATCGTTATCGCGCCGTGCTCCGCTGTCCGCAATCGCGGCAAGATGCGCAGCGTGCCTGGAATCTAGGAACGGTAGTCGCCGTTAATGGAGATGTACTCATGCGTGAGGTCGCAGGTCCACACGGTCGTTGCCGCGTCGCCTGCGCCCAGGTCGGCCGAGATCACGATCTCGGGCGCCTCGAAACGTCGTAGAGCCTCGTCCTCGTCAAAGGGAACAGTCAGACCATCGCGACAGACAGGCATGCCCATCATGTCGATGGAAACGTCTTCCTGATTAAACTTCACGCCGCACTTGCCAAGCGCCATAGCAACGCGGCCCCAGTTGCAGTCGTGGCCGGCGATGCAGGTCTTAACGAGCGGCGAGTTGGCAACGGCACGGGCGGCGATATCGGCCTCCTCGTCGTTCACGGCGCCGGTAACGTTGACCGTAACAAGCTTAGATGCGCCCTCACCATCGGCGGCGATATTGCGCGCCAGGCTCTCGCACACCTCGTGCACGGCAAATGCCAACTCGTCAAAGGCATCGGAGCCCTCGACGATAGGCTCGGCATCTGCGGCAGCGGCGCCGGAGGCAAGCATGATGCAGGTGTCGTTGGTCGAGGTGTCGGAATCGACCGTTACCTTGTTAAAGGTCTGCTTGACGGTCGAGAGCAGCAGGGCATGAAGTGCCGCAGGCTCGACGGGGGCATCGGTGGTGATAACTGCGATCATGGTGGCCATGTTGGGCATGATCATACCCGAGCCCTTGCACATTCCGCCTACCGTATAGACATTGCCCGCATGACCCGCAGCCTCACTGACGTAGGATACGGCGTACTCCTTGGAGTGCGTGTCGGTCGTCATGATGGCGCGAGCGGCATCGGCGCCACCGTGGGCGGAGAGCGCCTCGTAGGCAGCAGGAATGGCGGTCTCAAACGTGTCGATCGACAGAATCTGGCCAATCACACCCGTGGAGGCAACCAGAATCTGCTGGGGCTCGCAGCCGATGACCTGCGAGGCGATGTTGCACGTCTCGCGCGCGCAGGCAAGGCCCGTCTCGCCCGTGGCGGCATTCGCGTTGCCGGAGTTGATTGAAACGCCGGCGATGATGCCATAGCCCTTGCCCACACCGCCCAGGTTGGCGCGGCTCACCTGCACAGGCGCTGCGCAAAAGCGATTGGTCGTAAACACGCCGGCACCGGGACAGGGTTTATCGGGCACGACGAGCGCGTAATCCAAGCGCTCGGGATTCTTGCGAAAACCCGCATGAATACCCGCGGCCTTAAAGCCGGCCGCTACCGTAATGCCACCCTCGACGGCACGAATCTTGATATCGAACTGCTCTGTATTCATCGTCCTTACGACTCCTTATATCAAACAAAAAACGGACATCGGTTGGTGCGCCATGCCAGTCGTGATCATGAGACCAGCTTAAGAGTGGCGCCCCACTCGATGCCCGACTACCAAATCGTTAACAATCGAATGTGCTACACCGGGCACGCCACTGTGGGCAAGCCTCGTCGCTCGTCAAAGCCAAAGACGATATTGGCGCATTGGACTGCTTGGCCCGCAGCGCCCTTGCACAGATTGTCGATGGCGCCCGTCGCCACCAGCACGCCCGCGCGCTTGTTGAGCGCGAGGCCAATCTGGGCGGCGTTGGTGCCGACGACCGAAGCCGTCTTGGGCTGCTGGCCGGCGTCGAGCACGCGCACAAAGGTGCGTCCAGCGTAGAACTGCTTGTAATAGTCGACAACATCCTCAAGAGCCAACGTGTCGAGAGCCTGCGGCGCGAGCGGCAGCGTCACCGTGGAGAGCAGACCACGCTTGAGCGGTGCCAGGTGCGGGGTAAAGACGACGCGATCGGTCAGGCCCAAGATCTGCTCGATTTCGGGCGTGTGGCGATGCTTGCCCACGCCGTATGCTTCCAAATTCTCGTCGGCGCTGCAAAAATGCGTACGAGCGTTGCAGGACTTGCCGGCACCCGTCACACCGCTGATGGCATCGACAATCACGGGGCCGTTCTCGGCCACCCAGCCCGCGCGCACGGCGGGCGCGGCGGCAAGGCTCGTTGCGGTGGGATAGCAACCGGCGCAGGCGACCAGCACGGGTTTGCCGTCGGCATGGTCGGATGCGGCGGTCTCCAAGTCCTGGCAGAACAGCTCGGGCAGACCGAAGGCACGGGTCTTGAGCAGCTCGGGGCTCGTATGCTCGGCGGCATACCAAGCCTCAAAAACGGACGCGTCGTTCAGACGGTAGTCGGCCGAAAGATCAAAGCAGGAGACGCCCGATGCAAGCAGCGCGGGCACCTGTGCCATGGCAGCCGTGTGCGGCACGGCCAAAAAGACCGCGTCGCAGTTCTTGAGCTCAGGGGCATCATGCGTCGTAAAGACAAGATCGCTTACGCCGGTGAAGCTCGGGTGCACCGCAGACAACGGCTGGCCGGCATCGGCGTTGGACGTAATGGCAGCAAGTTCAAACTCGGGATGACCGAGGACGAGGCGAATGAGCTCGGCTCCGGCATATCCAGCCGCGCCGACGATTCCAACCTTCAAAGACATATCAGACTCCTTGTCTGCGATTTATGCACCGATGCGCATTTCGCAGCGGTCGTTATGAAGTGAGTTGAAACTTTAGCACCAAAAGATGCATTAATACGTAAATGGCTTGCATATTCATGCATTGAAACATTCCCGACACATTCGCTTGAAGGAATTGACAAATGGAGCGGGCCCCGTATTGACCGGCGCTCCTAACGGCGCCGGGCAATACGGGGCCCGCCCATGCGAAAACCAAGTTGTTAGGATGAGCCAGCTGGCTAGAGCTCGACCGGCACCCATTCGTCGTGATTGCAGATAAAAGCCTCGGGATCCTCGACGCTAAAGAAGACGAGCGTGGGGTCGTTAGGCCCCTCATAGTGCTCGCCCAGGCGCTCTAGATGCTTCCACCCAGCTTCGCGCATTTCGCCTAAAGCCCGGTCATCCAAGCCGGCACGCCCGCGCAAGATGAGCCAGCCATGGCCCGGCCACCAACTCGTGGCCTCAAAGCGCTGGTTTTGCAGCAGCTCTTGCCACACATCTTTGGTGCGCGCTGTTACAAACCACAGCTTGCCATCCTGGATCTGCGCAAACGAAAACGGACGCACATGAGGCTGTCCGTCAACGCTCGTCGCCAAATACCATGCCGGCACCGACGTCAGATACTCCAACACCGTATTCAATCCGTCCATGTGTCCTCCTGGCGCTAGCTAATTCGGAACGGGTAGTTAATTTGAGACGCTCTAGAGCTCCAGGCGCTCCTCGCTGCCGTCGATATCACAGAAGCGCGCGGCAATGTTGCGGACCGAAAAGAAAGCAAGGCGGCCGTCGTTGGCACTCTCGTGTTCCTCGCCGATGCCCACCATGTGCTTAAAACCCGCTTGACGCACCTTGTCGCTCGCAACCGCGTCGTCCTCAAGTGCGGCCTCGCCGGTCAACACGATCCAACATTCCCCCGGCTTCCAGCCCGAGAGCTCAAACTTGGGATTCGCACTCAGCTCCGCCCACACATCCTTGTCGCGCGACGTGCAAAACCACAGCTTACCGTCATCGACCATGGCAAACGAAAACGGCCTCACGCGAGGCTGATGCCCGTCGGTCACATCGGTCGTGGCCAGATACCACGCCGGAATGCGCCTGAGATACGAACAGGCGCGCTCAAGCTGAGCCGTGCGGTCGTTGTCGGTCATAGGGACCCCTTTCTTGCGCTCGAATCGCGCCTAAACAAGTTGAAGGTTGACGACGATGACACACGCAAACAGCAGCATCGTCACAACCGCAGCCAGCGCATCCCCGCGGCGAAATGCAAGCGCATGCAGACGCGTGCGGCCCTGCTCGCCGTGATAGCAGCGTGCATCCATGGCGGCAGACAACGTCTCGGCATGACGGAACACGCCCGTGAACAGTGGAATCGCCACACTGCCGAGCATACGCACGCCGCCGAGCGGGCCACCCGTTACGCGTGCACCGCGGCTTGCCTGCGCGTCCGCCGTCTGCTTCATCTCGGTGGCAAACTGCGGCATAAAGCGCAACGCGATGCCCATGATCATGCCGAGCTCATGCGCAGGGAGCCCCACGCGCGCAAACGGTGCGAGCAGACGCTCAAAGCCCGCGGTGAGGTCGAGCGTAGGCGTGGTGAGCGTAATGGCGCTCATGCCGGCCATCATCAGGGTCAGGCGACACGCCATAAAGGCGGCAGAACGCAGTGAGCCCTCGCTTATCTGCAGAAAGCCGAGCTGCCACAGGATGCGCCCACTCTGATCGGTAAACAAGTTGAGCACCGCGACCACGACGACGATTGCCAGCAGCGGCGCCATCGACGACAGAACGCGACGAGCCGGCACCCGGGACACGGCATAGATCAGCACGACGAAAATTGCGACAGGAGCCAGTCCGCGGAAGCCGCCGACGGTCAGCGTCGTGATTAAAAACACAAAGCCCAGGAGCAGCTTGGTGCGCGGATCCAGGCGATGGATCGCACTATCGCTCGGATAGTAGCTGCCAAACGAAAACGCCTCCATTAGCAGCCCTCCTCTCGCGCGACCGTCTTGGATTTAGCAATGTCCGCGACGTTAGAAGGACCGTCTGAGCGACCGATCAGCAAATCTGCCAGCTCGTCGGCCAGCGACTCAACCGTATAGAGCCCGCTGCAACGCAGCGGCACGCCCGCCTCCGCGAGCGCCAACGCCATGCGCTGGGCGGCGGGAACGCCCAAGCCGATCGACTTGAGCTCATCGGCATGTGCAAACACCTGCGCGGGGGTTCCCTCGGCAAACACCGCACCTTCGTTCATCACGACGATGCGGTCGCAGCAGTTGGCCAGGTCATCCATACTATGCGAAACCATGACAACGGTCAGGCCATCGCGGTGAAGTCGATCGATAAGCTCAAGGAAATCCCTGCGCGCAGCCGGATCGAGCCCCGCCATGGGTTCATCGAGCACCAGGACTTCGGGCTCCATGGCGAGCACACCGGCGAATGCCACACGCCGTTGCTGACCGCCCGAAAGCTCAAAGGGACTCTTGTCGCCGACCGTGGAAAGGTCGAGGCCCACGCGCGAGAGCGACGACTCGACGCGACGGTCGACTTCATCTTGCGGCAAGCCAAGGTTGTGCGGGCCAAACGCCACGTCCTGCGTCACGGTTTCGGCAAACAGCTGACGCTCGGGATATTGAAACACCACGCCGACCTTGGCCTTAACCGCAGCGGCATCTTTCTTGTTTGCCAGGTCGAGCCCCAGCGCGCGAACGAATCCCTCCTGGGGGCGAATCAAACCGTTGAGATGCTGGACCAGCGTCGACTTACCCGAACCGGTATGACCTGCTAAGCCCAGGAACTCGCCGCGACGCACCGTCAGCGATACATCGCGCAGCGCCCACGGGCTGCTAGGGTCGTTGCCCCAGAGGGTCTGTTTGTTCGATTTGCCCGCAGTGACCGAGCGCTTATGCCAGCGGCGGCGCTCGCGCGGACTGAGCGAATAACTGTACGAAACATGGGATAGCTCGATGACGGGCTCCGACGCGTTGCCCTCGTTGCCTACCGGAACAGTGCCGTCAGCGATTTCCGACTGGGATACGGAAGACTGCCCCGCGATGCCTGCCCTACTTCGCTCGGCATAAGCCTGCGCAATCTCGGCGACCATATCCGCCTCACGCACCTGCGCGCAAACGGGCACGCCCTTCGCACGAAGCGCCATGCCCAAACGGCACGACTCCGGCATATCAAGGTTGAGCTGCGCGAGTTCGTCCGCCTGCGTCAAGATCTCCTCGGGCGTGCCCAACATGGCAACGCGGCCCGCTTGGAAGACAGCAACGCGATCGGCCTCAGCGGCCTCTTCCATAAAGTGCGTAATCATCACGATGGTCATGCCGCGTTCGTGCAGCGCGTGACAGGCCTTCATAAGGCCCTTGCGCCCGCGCGGATCGAGCATCGAGGAGGCCTCATCCAAAATGAGAACGCGCGGCTCCATGGCGAGCACGCCGGCAAGCGCCACGCGTTGCTTTTGACCACCCGAGAGTGCATGGGTCTCGTGGTGCTCAAAGCCCACCAGGCCCACGCCCTTCAGCGCCTCGCGTACGCGCTGCGCAATTTGCGCCGATGGCACGCCAAGGTTTTCGGGACCGAACGCAACGTCATCTTCGACAAGCGTTGCCACCAGCTGATCATCGGGATTCTGGAACACCATGCCCGCGGTCGAACGAATGTCGTAGACCAGCTCGGGGTCGGACGCATCCATGCCGTTGATGCGTACCGTGCCCGCGTCGGGCTGCAGCAGTGCATTCAGATGCTTGGCAAACGTCGACTTGCCCGACCCATTACCACCGAGGATGCAGAAAAACTCGCCGTCCTCGATATTCAGATCGACGCCGTCGAGCGCCGGTACGGCACCGTCATAGCTAAAGGAAACGCCCCGACACTCAATCATGCGCGGCCTTTGACCTGGTCCTTTTTAGGCGTGATGAGGTTGGAGACCGCCTTGTACACCGCAAGCGTCAATACCGAATTAAGCACGGTCTTGATAAGGTTGAACGGCAGCACGGCAGGAATCATGAGCGGGGCGATCACATCGACCGAGCCATACCAGAACCAAACGCCGATGGTCAGGTTCGCAACCATGGACAGCGCCGTAGCGGCAATGACGCCGAGCACCAGACCAATCACGGCACCCTTGTAGGTGTGCATCTTTTGGTAGACGATCGCCGCGGGCAGAATAAAGCCCAGCGTAGCGACCAAGTTCATAAGCGCGCCGACCCAGTCACCCGTGGTGAGCGCATGGATAACGATCGCCATGGCGGCAACAGCAGTACCGGCACCGGGACCGTACGCAAACCCGCACACCATCGCCGGCACCAGCGACGGGTCATACGTCAAAAACGGCGCCGAAGGAAGGATGGGCAGCTGCACGTACATAAACAGGGCGCCCAAGGCGCACATCAACGCCATGGTAACGAGCTGTTTGGTGCTCCACCTATTCGTGTTCTCAAAATGGATATGCTGCGACTGTTCAGACATAAGATCACCTGCCTCTTTCATCCGGACTCTAACCGTTGGTACTGGGATCTCACCAGTTCAGCCGACATGCGAACCAACGCACACACGGGTCGCGGACTCATCGGCTCGGTCGCAGACGCCTCGCCTGCGCCACGGCACCCCTTTGGCACCGCCCGATTTACCGCCAGTGGGGAATTCCACCCCGCCCTGAAACAGCACTTGCAAGTGTAGCACCAGTAGGCTTTCGCGCAAGTATGCCAAGGGTAATTTATGGTAGGGAAACGCCCCACAAATACGCCCGGGATAGAGCGGCGCAACAACAATGCTGCAGCACGCTAACAACTGATCGCAGGCAAGTACGAAAGATCAAGAAGGGCAGTCAACACAGAATTCCCCGAAGTGCAAAGGGCGCGATTCCACAATCTAACCCGAATTCCACCACAAATTGCTGAGTCAATGGATGTAGACTCAAGCCAGACAGAGAAATTAGGTTTTCTGCCATCTCCCTGTCCTCCGTTTTTTGAAGACCTCCGACAGTGGCTCCAATCTTTAGCCGGAGTACCACAGCTCGGGGGTCAATTCATGTAGCAGGAGATATCATGACAAGAACCGCTGTCCTAATCGATGGAAATTTCTTCCTGAAACGAGCGCGCAGGCTATGGGGAGACACTTCACCCGAAAAGCGCGCATCGGAATGTCATGCCTATGCCCTGCGGCACATATCCGCTAAACGAAAGATGACGCTAGAATACGGCGACCGCTCCCTATACAGAATCTTCTTCTACAACTGTCCACCACTAGAAAACGGCACTTTTAAGCAGCCCTGGGACGAACACAATACCGTGTTCAGCCGGAAGCATCCCTCCAATGTATGGATGTCCGATTTCCACGCAGCCCTCGGGGAGAAGAGGAAAGTTGCGATGCGCATGGGCGAACTACGCTCAGCGAACGCGCATTACAACTTGAAACAAGAATCGCTCAAGAAGCTACTCAAGGGTGAGTTGACAACAACCGACCTCGGGCAGGAAGATTTCACCCTCGTTGGGTTAAAGCAATCCGGTGTTGACATGAGAATCGGACTCGATGTCGCCTCGCTCGCCCATGGGAGAACTGTTGATCAAATCGTTCTCATAGCTGGTGACACAGACTTCATCCCAGTCGCAAAAACGGCCAGAAGGGCAGGACTCGATTTCCTAATCGATCCGATGGGCCACCATCTGCCTAGCGAGCTCATTCTTCAATCTGATGGCATCGAAGATATATCGAATGAGTTCGATCCTGCCAAAGTCAGATAGCAAGTAAGGGGCCGTCCCGCGGGACGGCCCCTTTCATAAACCTCGAGCAAGCCGTCTACCCAAGAACTTGCAAGACGCGAGTCGAGACGAGCCCGCCACTCAATTGAGCAGACAGTCGATTAAAGTCGAACAAATGAGAGATTTCGAAAAGTTGAACAATAATTCAGCACAAAAAGGACCCCTTGTCCGCGGCTCCAAAGGAGCAGGACAAGGGGTCCCAATCTAACCGAGGACGTTCCGGAGAGAAACCCCGTCACGCCCCCGGATTCCCGGTGGGAGTTCTAGACCTTGTCGGCCTTAGTACATACCGCCGCCCTGCTGACCAGCGGTAGCAGCAGCGATAGCGTCCTCAAGCTGAGTGTTCTTGGGCACATCGGAGACGGTAGCCTCGGTGATGAGGATCAGGCTGGCGACAGAAGCAGCGTTCTGAAGGGTGACGCGGCTGACCTTGACGGGGTCGAGGACGCCCATCTCGATCATGTCGCCCCACTCGCCGTTGGCAGAGTTGAGACCCTGGCCGGCGGGCAGCTCGGCAACCTTGTCGACCACGACAGCGCCCTCAAAGCCAGCGTTCTTGGCGATGGTAGCGACCGGAGCGGTCAGAGCCTTCTTGACGATGTCGACGCCGATCTTCTCCTCGGGGTCGTCGATCTCGACAGCGTCGAGCGCAGGAGCAGCGTCCATGAAGGCGACGCCACCGCCGGCGACGATGCCCTCCTCGACAGCAGCGCGGGTAGCCTGCAGGGCGTCCTCGACGCGGTGCTTGATCTCCTTGAGCTCGGACTCGGTAGCAGCGCCGACCTTGATGACGGCAACGCCACCGGAGAGCTTGGCCAGGCGCTCCTGGAGCTTCTCGCGGTCGAAGTCAGAGGTGGTGTTCTCCATCTCACCCTTGATCTGAGCGATACGAGCGTCAATGGCCTCCTTGGAGCCAGCGCCGCCGACGACGACGGTGTTGTCCTTGGAGATGGTGACGGACTTAGCGGTACCGAGCATATCGGCGGTGATGTCAGCGACCTTCACGCCCAGCTCGTCGAGAGCAGCCTGACCACCGGTGAGAACAGCGATGTCCTCGAGGATGCGCTTGCGGCGATCGCCGTAGCCCGGAGCCTTGACGGCGCAGACGTTGAGAGCGCCACGGATCTTGTTGAGGACGAGGGTGGGCAGGGCCTCGCCGTCGATGTCCTCAGCGATGATGAGCAGGCCACGGCCGGCGCGCTGGACAGCCTCGAGAACGGGCATGATGTCCTGGACGCTGGAGATCTTCTGGTCGGTGATGAGGATGTACGGATCCTTCATCACGGCCTCCATGCGGTCGTTATCCGTGACGAAGTAAGCGGAGACGTAGCCCTTGTCGAACTGCATGCCCTCGACAGTGTCGATGGTGATGTCGAACGTCTGGGAATCCTCGACGGTGATGACGCCGTCCTTGCCCACGACCTCCATAGCCTCGGCGATCTTCTCGCCGACCTCGGGGTCACCGGCAGAGATGGTACCGACGGAAGCAATCTGCTCCTTGGTCTCGACCGGCTTGGCCTGCTTCTTCATCTCGGCGACGGCGGCGTTGACGGCCTTGTCGATGCCGCGACGGATGGCCAGCGGGTTGGCGCCAGCGGCGACGTTGCGCAGGCCGTCGTTGACGATGGCCTGGGCGAGCAGGGTTGCGGTGGTGGTGCCGTCACCCACGGTGTCGTTGGTCTTGGTGGCAACCTCCTTCACCAGCTGGGCGCCCATGTTCTCGATGTTGTCCTCGAGCTCAATCTCCTTAGCGACGGAAACGCCGTCGTTGGTGATGGTCGGGGCACCGAACGTGCGCTGCAGCGCAACGTAACGGCCCTTGGGGCCCATGGTGACGGTAACGGCGTCGGCCAGAGTGTTGACGCCCTTGGCGAGCTTAGCGCGGGCATCGGTGTTGAACGTAATGTTCTTTGCCATAGTGAGTAATCCTCCAAAAGAAATGTGACTCGCGTCGCCGCTTCCGAGTCCTATGCGGCGGGCGCGTTCAAAGACGAATCAGAGATTCTGACGAGACTAGGCCTCGACGACAGCGTAGATGTCATCGGCGCGCATGAGCAGATACTTCTCGCCGTCGACCTTGACCTCGTTGCCACCGAACTTACCGTAGATGACAACGTCGCCGACCTTGACGTCCATGGGGATGCGCTCACCCTTGTCGTTGACCTTGCCGGCGCCCACGGCAACGATGGTGCCGCGCTGCGGCTTCTCCTGAGCGTTGCTGGCGATATACAGACCAGAAGCGGTCTTCTGCTCGGCCTCGTCGGGCTTGACCAGAACACGATCTGCAAGCGGCTTCAAAGACGACATGCTTGTCTCCTCCTTTTTGGGCCGCGCGGTTATACCACGCGAATTAACCCTTTTTGTTTGCGTACGCGTTGAATGGTACCCACGAATGGCGGGTTATACAACACAGAGTCAAAAAATCTTATTTTTTGGCACTTAGATTTTCTGAATGCCGGGGGATAACTTAGCAGTGGCTCCCGTGTGGCTCCGGAGGGGCGGGGCATAAGGTTTTCTGCTCGGGCAGTCCTGCTCGCACGAAGGCCACATTAAGTGGCCTTCGGCTCGTGCGGAACTCGCGATAAACCTTATGCCCCGCCCCTCCGGAGCCACACGGGAGGCAGGTTAACTAATTCGGGCCCGGCATTCAGAAAAGTCAGTGCAGCAAAATGGCGATGCGGATGGTGCGAACAAGAAAGGGGCACGTTGCTGAAACGTGCCCCTTATGGGTGGGATATGGGGTTAGCGCTCGTAGATGAGGTTACCTGCAAGGTAGGTGGCCTGAACCTTGGTAGCTTGCAGCTCCTGGGGGTCGATGGTGAGCGGGTTTTGGTCTAGGACTACCAGGTCGGCGTATTTACCGGGTTCTAGGCTGCCGAGGTTTTGCTCGTCGCCTGCCGCATAGGCACTTCCCAAGGTGTAGTTGCGCAGGGCCGTTGCCGCGTCGATACGCTCGCTCGGTAACCAGCCGCCCTCGGGCCAGTGGCTGCGGGGGTCTTGGCGCGTGATAGCCGTGTAGAGCACGTTCATGCTAGTAACGGCTGTGATGGGGCTATCGGTGCCGAAGGCTTGGCGGATGCCGCGCTGCTTATAGGTCGCAAACGGCCACATGATGTGGCTGCGCTCCAAGCCCAAATCACGCTCGGGGCCGCCTGGATCGAGCGTGATATGGCAGGGCTGGCTCGAGGCGATCACATTGAGCTTGCGCAGACGATCGATGTCCTCGGGCAGTAGATTCTCGAGATGTTCAAGCGTGTTATGGCCGTGGTGAGGCAAGCCGTAGAGCTCTGCCGCCTCCTCAAAGATATCGAGTGCGGCATGGATGGCGCCGTCGCCGATAACGTGGATGCGCACGGTGTGGCCGCGCTCGGCTGCCGCCAGAACCAACTTGCGCATGCGCTCGGCGGGAACCGTCAGGCGGCCCTGGTCGCCCGGGAAGCGCGGATTAGCATAAGGCTCGGTGAGATATGCCGTGTGTTCGCTCGACACGCCATCGAAGAACTGCTTAAAGCCCGGAGCCGAGAGCAACGCGTTGTTTGCGTAACGGGTCTGAAGTTCTTCCAAGCGCGATTGGTCATCCAGCAGCGTGGGGAACAGGTGAGCGCGGATGCCCAGCTTGCCGGCCACCTGCAGTTTGTCGTAAACGTCATCGCGGATAAAGTCGCAGCCCGGCATGGGCATGAGCGACATATCGCAGATCGAGGTGATGCCCTGCTCGGCCATGCGCTTCATTTGATCGGCGTAGGCGCTCGCGATGCGATCCTCGCCCAGCCACTCAAGACAACGCGGCAGCAGCTGCATGGCCGCAGCCTCGTGGGCAATACCCGTGAGCTCGCCATTTGCATCCTTGTCGTAGCTACCACCCGCCGGCGGCTCGCTGTCGCACGTCACGCCAAGCGCCTCGAGCGCGCGGCTATTGAGCCACAGCGTATGCCCGTCACCCGAGTACATCACACAGGGGCGATCGGGAAAAGCAACATCGAGCGATGCCTTGGTGGGATGCTCGGGCGGGTCCCAGCGGTAATCACGCCAGCCCTGCGTCACGACCCAAGCGTCATTGGGCAGGTCTTGAGAAAACTCGAGCGCATGCTGGACCAGCGCTGCCTCGGACGTGCCCATATCCATGAGCATATACGGCGAGGAGCCAACCGAGGTATGAAAGAAGTGCAAGTGCGCGTCATGGAAACCGGGGCAGACAAACTGCTCACCGTAGTCGATAACCGGCGTGGCGGCGGGAGCGGCGGCAATCACGTCATCGGGCTTGCCGACTGCGACGATACGGTCGCCTGCGATGGCAATCGCCAGCTCGCGGGCGGTATCGATGCCGTCTTGCGCGGTAAAGACGTTCTTGGAGCGGATAATCCGATCGATATGTAGCATGGGCGCCCCCATCTCTGGCAGGAAATTCAATATCCTCGAGTGTACTCCCCCACCCCTGATACAAAACGCCAAGCGGCAAACGGCGACTTTCCCCACCCCAACGGCCCCTACCTGCCACCTGGGGACGGGGTAGAAATGGTAGATTTCAAGCTTGACAATCGCATTTGAAGCTGCATGCGCAAGCAATCTGGACCTGTCAAGGTTACGGAGGCATCCATTTCTTCCATTTCTACCCCGTCCCCAGGTGGCAGGTGGCATACTGGAGAAAGCCTGTACGATTTTGCGATCAACCCAGCAAGGAGCAAATCGACCATGACGAAGACCAAGGCACAGCAAATTATGGCGGCGACCGAGGCGCGAGCGGCAGACGACGTCACCGCAGCCATTCAGGATATCGCCGCCGAGTTTGAGCCCTACATCATCAAGCAGCGCCGGCACTTTCATAAGCACCCCGAGCTGAGCCTTGCCGAGGAGCGCACGACCTCCGACATCGCCAACCAGCTCGACGCCATGAATATCCCCTACGAGCGTCCGCTCAAGACCGGCTTGGTGGCAACGCTTCGCGGTACCGCGCCGGATGCCTACCGCGAGGACGGCACGCCGCGCCGCCGTGTCCTGCTGCGTGCGGATATCGACGCCCTACCGGTCACCGAGCAGACCGGCGAGGAGTTCGCCAGCGTCAATGAGGGCTGCATGCACGCCTGCGGTCACGATTGCCACATCGCCATGATGCTCGGCACGCTGCAGATCCTGCGCCATATGACCGACGACATCCACGGCGAGGTCCGTATCGTCTTCCAGCCCAGTGAGGAAAACGGCCAGGGCGCCAAGCTCATGATCGGCACCGGCGTGCTCGATGGCGTCGATGGCGCCTACGCCGCGCACATCTGGAGCGAGGTCGATGCCGGCACCGTAAGCTGCGAGCCCGGCCCGCGCATGGCCAATACCGACTGGTTCCGCATCGACGTTCGCGGCACCTCATGCCACGGCGCCATGCCCCAGCGCGGCCACGACGCCGTTATGGTGGCCGCCGAGATCGTCAATGCCCTGCAGACCATCGTTTCGCGCGAGATCAGCCCCTACGAGCCGGCTGTCATCACCGTCGGCGAGCTGCACGGCGGCACCGCGCGCAACGTTATCGCCGGCACGGCCTACCTCGCCGGCACGGTGCGCACCTATGGCAATTCGACCCACGAGGAAATGCCGGAGCTTATGCGCCGCATCGTGGAGCATACCGCGGCCGCCTTGGGCGCCGAGGCCGAACTTACCGACTACACCATCGCCAACTACAAGGTCGAAAACGATGCCGCCTCGAGCGAGCGCTGCCGTCAGGCCGTGGTCAAGTGCCTGGGTGCAGCTGGCGAAGGCCATTATCGCGGCACACTTTCGGGCGAGGACTTCTCGGAGTATCTGCGCCGCGTGCCGGGCGTGCTCGCCTTTATCGGCACGCGCAACCCCCAGATTGGCGCCACGTACGCCCAACATTCTTGCTTCTACAAGATTGACGAGTCGGTACTGGCCAAGGGTTCCATGGTAGCCGCCCAGTATGCCATCGACTTTTTGGCCGAGCCCACGCAAGAGGAACTCGACGGCCCCACGATCGCCGCGGTTGCCGAGACCAACCCCGACTTGGCCGCCAAGCTGCGCTCTGCCAAGGCCACAGCCGCCGAGGCCCGCGACGCCATGCACGACGCCCGCGCCGCGCGCCACGCAGCAATCAAAGGTATCCATGATGCACGCGCTGCCGCTCGTCACGAGGAAAGCCATGACGAATAGTCGGCTCGCGGCCAGCGCACAGTCATAGCCACATCGCAATGACAAAGCGGGGGCGGACGTTTCGAAGACGTCCGCCCCCGCTCATTTGTCAAGCGCTATTTCTACCATTTCTACCCCGTCCCCAAATGGCAGACGGCATGGCTACTCGTCCTGAGGGTCCTCATCGGAACTTGACTCGGGCGCCGGCTCAGGCTCGGGCTCGGGCACAGGCTCGGGCTCGGGCACAGGCACCGGCTCAGGTGCAGGTGCCGGCTCAGGCGCAGGTGTCGGCTCAGGCTCGGGTGCCGGTGCGGGAGCAGGCGTGACATCCGGAGCGCTGTAACCCGAAGGAGCGGACTTCTTCTCGAAGGGCAATACAAAAGTCAGGACGTCGTCCTTGTCCTCGTCGGCCCACTCACTTGCATAACGTGCAACCCAATAGCCAACGGCACGGTACTTGAGCATCTTGCCAAAAACCGTGAGGAATACCGTGACAAACGCCGTCAGCACCAAGAACAATACGAGCGTAATGCCACCGCCGGTAACAAGCGCCTCAATAGCCGTAGGACGGTAGTAGTAGCTATACATACCGACAGAGGCAATGGTGCCAAAGACGAGCGCCAGGATCCATGTGACAACGTTGGCGACCAGACCCGTCAAAAACTCGGGAAGGAACGATGCGCAGAACAGCTTGGTCTTATTGTTCTTAAAGGCCGCCCAGACCTTATCGAGCGAAAACGCGCTCTCGACGCGACCGGTCACCGCAAAGTGCATCACGGCGATGTCGGCGAACATAGTAAAGAAGACACCCAGGACCGCCGTGGCAATCATAGCCAGAACAAACAGGCCCAGCGAGCCAAACAGCGCGGCCTCAAGCGCATAAGTGCCGTAATACGAATACGAGCCCGCGGCACCAATTACCACGCTCTCCACCAGCGAAAGCGCTACACCAATAACGGGAATAGCCGCGATAACCTTGAGCACGCTCGAAATAACGCCCGAAAAGACGCCAAGGCCAAACGACGTGGAGCGCATCAGCGGACGATCCATGCCGATATCGACCTTAAGCGACAGGTCGCGACCCCACTCGATGCCAAAGCCCGAACCGCACGCGCTCGCCACGTAAGCGGCCAAAAAGCCGATGGCAGCTGCAATACCGCCGATAACGGGAATAAACAGCACGAGCACCGACACGACGCAGATAAGCGCCGGCAAAAAGGCGATCTGGCACACGCGCTGCAGTACGCCCGGCGTCTTGGTCATATCCTCGAACGCCTGAGCCGTGCAGCCCTTGGGCACGTTCATGACAGGCTGAGGCTCAAACTGCTGAGACTGCCCCTGAGGATTGGAGGTTGCAGCACCGGCATTAGGAGCACCGCACACGCCACAGAACTTGTCGTTATCGCCCATGGGAGCGCCACACTGCGAACAGAACATCGAAATCATCCCTTCGTATCTAGAGCGAATCACCTGGATCGCAAACGATGTCTTTGGCAACATTATCGCCCAATGTGGGGACAAATACTCCAACATGACGGATTTGCAACGCACGGGGCGTTATTCGATTGTTCGATATGCGTACCCGCATTAGTTCGTTCCGCGGAAACCTTTGCCAACAATCTCGGAGCTGTCGACGATGGTGATAAATGCGCCCGGATCAATCTCGCGCGCATAGCGACGCAGCTGCACGGCCTCGCGACGGCTCAGCACGCTCATGATTACCGTCACGCACTTGCCCGAGAAGGCGCCATAGCCGCGGCTGATGGTCGCCGTACGGTTGAGATGCTTGACGATAAACTCCTCGACCTTAAGGGGTTCTGAGCAAATGACCGTACAGACCTTGCGCAGGTGAATGCTCTCAATGGCCTTGTCGACCACAAGCGTCTTGGCAAACAGACCGAGCACGCAATACAGGCCGACGCGTGGTCCGTACAAGAAGGCCGCAATAGTCACGATGCCGATATCGACCAGCAGCAGCGCGCGACCGATTTCGAGCGTGGTGCGCCGCTTGAGGATCATCGCCAAGATGTCCGTGCCGCCCGTCGAGGCACCGATGTCAAAGACGATGGCGCTGCCGAGCGCCGGCAAAATCACGGCAAAGCACAGGTCGAGCCACATATCGCCCGTCATCGAGACATCGGTCGGAATAAAGAGTTCAAACAGCGAAACATAGGCGGAAAGCGCAAACGAGGCGAAGACACTCCACAGAATTGCCTTGCGCTCCAAAAAGATAAAGCCCAAAACGACCAGGACCGCGTTGATAATCCACATGAAGACGCCGACAGGCAGGGTCGGAAACAGCGTGGAAAGAATAACCGACACGCCCGAGGTGCCGCCAAAAGCAAAATGATTAGGGGTTTTAAATGCGACGATGGCGAATGCCGTGAGAATCAGGCCCAGATTGAGCTCGGCGAAAAAGCGCGGGAAGCCCGGCTCCTGGCTGCGCTTTTGGCCGGCGCGCTCGCCGCGCTCGATATCGGCGCGATCGACCACGCGCTCCATCGGCACCACGGGAGGACGATGTGCCTCCTCGGCGGCACGCGACGCCGCCTCTACCGCAGCGGCCTCAATAGTCCATGCCTTGCTCTCTGCTTCGTGTTCGTCGGCCATTACGGCAGCCCCTCGTTAACAATTTAGAAACAATGTGCCCATTAGGGTAACGCGGAACGCAGCGATTGCAACCCCTCATTTGACGAGCGGCATGCCTTCATCGGGGACATACAAATACGGCCGGCCGCGCTTTTGCGTGCGCGGCCGGCCGTTTGACGTTTTCGCAGATAAAACCTGCCAAAATAAACCTGTCCCTTTTTGGCACTTTTTGGCAGGTTACTCGTGCTGGCTGGTGCGGTGCTCGTATTCCTCGGGAGTGATGACATCCTCGATGCTCAGGTTGACGCCTGCCACCTCAAGGCCGGTCATCGCAGCAAGGCGCTCGGTCACGCGTGCCTTGACATCGTCGAAAATCGCGGGCGCATAGGCGCCGTACTCGATAATGACGGAGATGTTGACGACCACGCGATTATCGTCGGTGACCTCGACCGTCACGCCCTTGGTCAAGTTCTCGGCACCAAACTGCTCCTGCACAAAGTGCATGAGGTTGCCCTTCATGCCCAAGACGTGCGGCACCTCGCGGGTGGCCATGGCGACGATCTTCTCGATCACGCCGTTGGAATAGGTCAACGAGTCCTCAGACTCGTCCGTTTCCTCATCATCCTCATCCGCATCGTCGGCGGGCTCGGCCTCGACGAGTGCCTCATCCTCGAGCGTTACGTCCTCGACCTCGGCGGCGACGGTCTCGTCTGCCTCGAGCTCGGTATCGGCCACATCGACCTTCGTGTTAAAAGCCATGGTTCCTCCTTATGCCCACCGCACACGCGGCGGTCGAATACATGCTAGCGGCCGCTAAACAGACGGCCGAAGAAGTTGACGATCCCGTTCTCGCCGTCTCGAATTTGGCCAATCACGGCGCCGATCAGCACAAAGAAAGCGATGACCAGCGTGTCCCACAGGCCAAGCGTGAGCACCAGCACGGCGAGCACAAAGCCCGCGACGGCTCCAAGCGTGGTGTTGGGATGACGGACGGCATAGCTCCAGATAGCCGCCCCCGTACCCTTGATGAGACCCATGGCCTCATCAAAATCATCGGCAACCGCGTCATGCGACTCGGCGCCCTCTTCCTTGGAATCGACGGCCTCGCTAGCCGGCGCGGTGCTCTGATCGATTGCCAGGCGAGGTGTGCGGACGATCTTTTCTTGATTGGTATCACTCACCGGAAACCTCCACGGTCTGGACGGTAGTCTTGGACGGCAAAAAACGGACACGCGCGGTCGTGCCCGGCATACCGAGCATGGCGTCGCAGGCCTCCTCGATGCGCTGCTGCATCGCAGCGGCAAGGGAGACCACATCCTTGTCGTCGAGCGCAATGGCATCGACTTTAAACCGAACGCGCGATTCATCGGAACCCTGGACGCGCGCCTCGACATGCTCGACCATCACGCGGTCGTCGCGCTCCGCCGCGGCACGGGCGCACGAAGAGAGCGCCGCAAGGGTGACCTCGATGCTGCGCTCGCCCGCCGGATGCACGCAAGGCGGCTCGCGGCGCGCAAACATAAGTCGGCCGACGCCCACTAACACACCGAGCGCCACAATGGCGCCGCATACCGTAACAACAATGCGGGGCGCGGGGTCGCGCATGAGCAGCATAAATCGATACGTATAGGGACCCCAGTACAGACAGACAAACGTACCCAGCGCCACGATGGCTGCGGCAAGATACACAAGTGCTAGAGCTCGTTTGAGCACGCGCATGCGGCGCTCCCTTCTTTTGGCGACAGGCTGCAAAACGATTCGCATCATTATAAAAGAGCCGGGTCCGGTGCCATACGCACGCGGATCCGGCTCATCTATTCCACGAGACTTGCATGCTCGCTTCATTATGCCCAGATATACACGGCTTAACCCGTGCGGGCGCTACTCCTCCTCGAGGGCAGCGATGACCTCGTCGGTCATGTCCATGGTGCTGTAGACATCCTGGACGTCGTCGAGCTCCTCAAGACGGTCGATGAGGCGCTGAACCTTCTTGGCATCGGCACCGGAGACCTCGGTCGGGGTGGTCGGGACCATGGTGGTCTCGGAGCCCTTGACCTGGACGCCCTGCTCCTCGAGCGCCTTGGAAACAGCCATGACCTCGTTGGCAGTGGTCCAGACGATCCACTCCTCGCCGGCGTCCTCGTAGTCCTCGCCACCGGCCTCGGCGATTGCCATCATGAACTCGTCCTCGTCACCGGCAGCACCGTTGGCGATCATGGTCTCCTTCTTGGCGTTCTCGTCCAGGATCTCCTTGGCGACGACGATCTGACCCTTGCGCTCAAACTGGAAGGCAACGGAGCCGGAAGTGCCCAGGTTGCCACCAGCGTGAGAGAAGGCGGAACGGACGTCGGCAGCGGTACGGTTGCGGTTGTCGGTCAGGCAGTCAACATAGACGGCGACACCGGCAGGACCGTAGCCCTCGTACACGATGTTCTCGTAGACTGCGGCATCGGCACCCGAACCAAAGGCTTTATCGATAGCGGACTTGATCTTGTCCTTAGGCATGGACTGAGCCTTGGCCTTGGCGACGGCAGCGGCGAGGCTGGCGTTATTCTCGGGCAGCGGGTCGCCGCCGAGACGGGCAGCAACGGTGATGTTGCGGCTCAGCTTGGAGAAGAGGGCGGAACGCTTGGCGTCCTGCGCGCCCTTACGATGCTTGGTTGTGGCCCACTTAGAGTGTCCGGACATACGTGTCTCCTATCGGTTTCGACCTAAAGCCCAGCGCGAATGCTCGGGCAATATAAACAAACGTCGTTATGATATACCTACCAGCCTGCAAGATAAACCCCAAAATGAAGGCGTCGTGATGATGCAAACCCTTGGTACATTGGGGACAGGTTAATCTGCACCAAGTTGGTGCAAAATAACTTGTCCCCAATGCACCAATCTTGTCTCCGATGCACCGACATGCCCTGCAGCCGCTAGGTCCATAGAAGATCGCTGCGGGCGATAGTGGCACCGACGGCAAACGGCATGCAGGCAATGACCGGGTACAGGTAGCGCATGTAGGTCGAGCCGTTGCAGGGACCGATCAGGCACATGGCGAGCACGCCCAGCAGCGGCACCCAAATGGCCAGCCCGCGCCACGAATGACGACGTAACAGATAGACCACCACGGCGATCATGATCCATACATAGGTGGCCGAGCTCATGGTGAGCGAGATAAACGGGACGCGTTGTACTGCCACGCGATACAGGTTGCTCAGGTGGTCGCACCAGCGCACGACCTTGCTATCGACCGGATGGAAGTCGAAGTACTTGAGATTATTGGGACGTGCCATAATCTCGGCACTGCGCGCCGTGCTGTAGACCCACGCATCGCGGGCACTCGGATAAAAGTAGCCGTAGTAGTTATTGATGAGCGCCGAGATATAGCACTCGGGATCCTTTTTTAACATCTGGGCCCACACCTCAAAATAGGCCTTGATGTCCTCCTGCGAGGCGTACTCGTTAAAGCAATTTTTGACGGCGTCCGACTTATTCGGGTTGTAACGGCGGCCCAGATTGTCGTACTTGAGTACCCGGTCGATCACGGCACGCTCTTCATCGGTCACCAAGCCGTCGCAAGGAGCCTCCACGATGGTGCCGTCCTCCTTAACCGTGGGGTTGACGCCCGAGTTGAGGCCATCGTGCTTTTGGACGAAACGAGCCGTCTGCTGGAACGGAATCGAGAGGATTTCGCGCTTGGAACCAGGCGTGATGTCGTGCGCCGGCATAAAGACCTTAGTGAAGTACATATTAGAGGCAAGGCAGAGTGCAAGCACCGCAAGAACTCCCACCCAGCGGAAACGCGGGATGGCGCCCGAAGGCGCAGCACCAGTCTGCTTGGCTGCACGATGGACCACATGCGCGTCCCATGCGCAAAACGCCGCCGCGATTACGCATGCCGCCAGGGGAAACACCAGGCCGCCGTTGCGCAGAAACGTGGAACCCATGGCGCCCAGAGCGAGCAGCAGCCAGTCATGGCGTGCAAAGAGCACGGGCCTGGGATCGCCCGCACGCTCGGCATTGGCATAGCGATGGGGCAGGCCGCAGGCCACGAGCTTCACGGTCTGAACCAACAGCACCAAAAACGCGTCGGCAAACAGCACATCTTTGGTAAGCAGGGCCGCGTAGTTGGAGAACATGGGCATAAACACAAAGAACAGCAAGATCACGCCGCGGACTGGCAGACTCACGCCCAGCTTGCGCAGCGACGAGATGGAATAGGCCATGCAGGTGGCCGTAATGACGAACTGAGTACAGGTGTAGATGGCAAGACCTGCATTGGCGCTGTTGAACAGTGAAAGCCCCAGCTGGACGCACGAACCGATGATAGCCGTGTGCACCACGGGGTGATGTCCGTTGAGCAACACATTGGGATTGAGCAGACGCAGGTAGTCACTCGTGCCGTTGGGGTAGTTGAACCACTGGCGAATCTGCGCACCCGTATCTCCCATAAAAAGGCCGGGCAGCGAAGCGATGAGCGTGGGCGCCCAGGCGATCATAAGCACCAGGAAGGGCCCGGCAAAGGGATGAACCGAGAGCGCGGCGTGAGCCACGCGCCATACGCGGCCAAAGTGCGCTTCGGAAAACGGAATGCGCCGAGAGCTCAGCCAATCTAGACACTCAAAGGCAAGGTAGAAGGCAACGACCGCCAAGAGCATCCAGCCCACACCGCCTATCCAGGCGCAGATGATGCGGGCCTTGTCGCCGAGCACGATCTCGGCCGAATCGGTGAGGTCGTAGCTGCGGCCAAACACCATGCAGACGGCAAAGAACAGCGACGGAAGGACCACCGAGGGACGCCAGGCGTCGCCGCGGCCAAAGAATACGTAGCGAAACGGCAGCGTGAGCAGGCAGGCAAGTGCAAGCAGCATGACCGCGTCGGTATGGCCGGCAAACGAGAGGAGCACCTCGTAGCACACGTACAGCGCACCCGTCGCCTTGGGGTCAATCGCCAAGACTGCGTTGCTTGACACCGGGGCGGGATCGATGGAAAACGCCGTGGTCGCCAACAGCGCGAGCAAAAATGCGATGAGCGTCTGTTTGGCGGGGTAGCGCTTAAACCAGACGATGCGGGCAGCGTCGCGCGCAGCCGTTGTGGAGAGGTCGGAATCCTTCACAGTCCGAAAGCCTTTCTAGAAGCCTGCCAAAAAGGGACAGGTTTATTTTGGCAGGTTTTATCTGGGAAAACGTTACGGTTTTGTCATCGTTGTCCAGCGAACCACCACAAAGGCGCCTGTCCCCTTTTGGTGGTTTTGGTGGTTAGGCGTCCAGGTAGATGCGCTGGGGGCGATTGCGGTGTCGGGCGAAGATGATGAGCACCAGACCGGCGATCACGAGCGGCAAACTCAGCAACTGGCCCATGGTGATGACACCGCCCAGCAGATAGCCCAGCTGGGCATCGGGCACGCGCACGAACTCAACGAGAAAGCGGACGATGCCGTACCCCATCACGAACACGCCCATAAACGTGCCCTGGGGCAGCAGCGGCTTTTTGCGGCTGAGCACCTGCAGAATGCAAAAGAGCACGATGCCCTCAAGAAATGCCTCGTAGAGCTGGGAGGGATGACGCGGCATATCGCCCGCGGTGCCGCCAAGGACAACACCCCAGGGCAAATCGGTCGGCTTGCCCCACAGCTCGCCGTTGACAAAGTTGGCACAACGGCCCAGGCACAGGGCCAGCGGGGCGCCGATCACGGCAAGGTCGGCGACGGTCCATGCATCAAGCTTGTACATGCGGCACACGATGATGCCGCCGATAATGCCGCCCACCAAGCCGCCATGGAAGCTCATGCCGCCCTCGTTGGTGGCAAAGATCTCGAGCGGGTGGGCCCAATAGTAGCCATCGCCGTAAAAGACGACGTAGAACAGGCGCGCACCGATAATGAGGCCAAAGACCACGCCGACCACGACGCTCGTCAGGTCATCAATCGTGATGTTAAAGCCCCAACGACGCTGCGTGCGGTACATAACGACCGCCGTGAGCAGGGCGCCGACCACATAGGCCAGGCCATACCAGTAAATCGTGATGGGCCCCGCCGAAATCGCGACGGGATCAAGCATATGGTAGAAGTCGTTGAGCATGTCGACCCTCCTACTCCCTACATACAAATGCGGCCGCGGGCCTTGCGCTCGCAGCCGCATATTTGGACGTAACGTCTATGCGGAGTATGTCGTCCGCAGCCTTCGCATCTTAGAACGGCGCGTACTCGTCGTACAGGTCGTCGGCCTCACCGGAGGCATTGACCTGCTCGACGCGGGTAACGCCGGGCACGTGCTCCTTCAGGATGCGCTCGATGCCCATAGACAGGGTCAGCGAGCTCATGGGGCAGCCGGCGCAGGAGCCCTGCAGTTCCAGCTTGACGACGCCCTCGTCGTCGACGCCCACATACTCCATATCGCCGCCGTCGGCCTGCAGGTTGGGGCGAATCTCTTCAAGAACCTTCTTAAGCAGCTCTTCGTTAACAGCCACAGGGGCTCCTTTCTCACAACAACGCGGGCACGCCCGCGGACAGAAAGCTATGTTACTACAGCCATGTACCCGCTCGCGAGCCGTCCATGCGCGCAGACGCTACTTTCACGAGCAGTCAATTTGGGACGTGGCTTTTTTAGCTGCCTTTTGTTGCCAGCTAGCGTTGCCACGCGCTACCGCCGAGCCTGTCCCCCGGTACCAATCTGGACATCGACGATAACCTGGCGGTAGCTGATGCCGCAGGAGTCGAGAATGCGGCGGCTGATACGGCCGTCGTCGGTGTCGGCATACTTGTTGTCCAGGTAGACAACCTCGCCTACACCTACCTGCGCCAGGATCTTGGCACAGTCGTGGCACGGGAACAGCGTGACGTAGACTGTGGAACCCTCAAGATCTTTGAGCGAGCCGCGGTAGTTGAGCACGGCGTTTGCCTCGGCATGCACCACGTAGTTGTGCTTGTCCTGCAACGGGTCATCGCTCGTTCCCCACGGGAAAAAGTCGTCGTTGAGCGCCGAGGGCGTACCGTTGTAGCCCACCGAAAGGATGCGGTGGTTGGTGCTGGCGATGCACGCGCCCACCTGCGTGTTGGGGTCCTTGCTGCGGCGCTGAGCGGCGATGGCCACGCTCATAAAGAACTCATCCCAGCTAATAACGTCGCGGCGCTTGCCCGACGCGGCTTGATGAAGATCGTCCGACATGGCAGACACCTCCGAAATCGCAATAGTTTGACCCATTGTAGCAGGTGAAAGGTGGGGGCGTTTGTCCCACCGGCACCCTCACTTTACACGCGGCGGGGCTTTTGGTTGATGTGGTAGAGCTCGGCGAGACCCCGCAGCGTCAACGCGTCATCGACCGTCAGGCTATGACCGACCAGGGCCGCAAGTGCCTCGGCATCGTTGCCGGTAATGACAATGGGCACATCGCCCTCCCCCGCGGCCTTGGTCGCACGCATCTCGGCAAGCACCATGTCGAGCATGCCGTCGATGCGGGCTACCTCGCCCAAAACCACACCCGAGCGCATGGCCTCGCGCGTGTTGCGTCCGATGACGTGCGTTGGCGCCGAGGGCTCAACCTGGGGTAGGCGCGCTGCTGCCGCCGAAAGCGAACGGGCGCCGAGGGCCAGGCCTGGCGCGATAACGCCGCCCACAAAGGTACCGTGCGCGTCGATGACCTCGATATTGGTCGTCGTGCCCAGGTCAATCACGATGCACGGCGAGCCGTAGACGGCGCGGGCCGCCACGGCATCGGCGATGCGGTCGGGACCGATCTCGGCCGGGTCATCGTAGTGCACAGGCATGCCGGTCTTGAGACCCGGCCCCACGGTGAGCACGCGCCCCGTGCAGGTGCGGGAAAGCGCCGTCTTCCAAGGGCGCTCGAGCGCCGGGACTACACAGCTCAGCACGGCCGCGGCGGGTGCAAGCACCCCGGGCACACCTGCATCGGCGGCGAGCGCGCCCATGACCTGTACAAGTCGCATGCGTGCCTCGTCGGCCGTAATGCTCGACGGCGTCGTGATCTCGCATGTCGCAAGCGGACATTCCTGCGCCGCGGCCGAATCCTCTGCAAACAGGCCAAAGCGAATGAACGTGTTGCCCACGTCGACCGTCAATATATATGCGCACCCATTAAGCATCGTCGGCGCTCCTTTCGTCTGCCCAGCAGTATATCCCGATGATTATTCTGGGACGGGGATATAAAAATCATTGCGTACCTGATGATTTTTAAATCCCCGTCCCAGAATAATCATCCTTCGGCTTCGCTTGGGATAGCTAAAAAAGCCCAGTCCCAAATTAACTGCCGTGCCGCTATACTGGTGCGCGGTCGTTTGCGAGCTCATGCGGCGGCCCTTGGTAACCCGACTTCCCGCGCCGTATCCGTAGCGGCGCTCCCGGGGGAAGCGGATATACGCAAAGGAGTTTTATATGAGCAATCCCTCGAACCGCGCTTCGATGCGCGGGCAACTCACGCTGCGCGGCGTCGTCATCGGCGTCCTTGGCTGCGTGGTCATCACGGCAAGCTCGGCCTACACCGCCCTCAAGATGGGCGCACTCCCCTGGCCGATTATTTTCGCTGCTGTCATCTCGCTGTTCTTCCTGAAGCTCATGGGCAACGCCAGCCTCAACGAGGCCAACGTCACCCACACCATCATGTCCGCGGGCGCCATGGTCGCCGGCGGCCTGGCGTTTACCATCCCGGGCGCCTGGATGCTGGGCTATGCCGACCAGATCAGCTGGCTCGACATGTTTATCGTGGCACTCGCCGGCACCATCTTGGGCCTGCTGGCAACGGCGCTCATCCACCGCCACTTTATCGTGGACGCCGCGCTGGAGTTTCCCACCGGCAATGCCGCAGCTCAGACACTGCGCGCCACCGAGGCCGGCGGCAAGACCGGCAAACAGCTCTTTGGCTCCATGGCCATCGCAGGCATCTACAGCGTGCTTCGCGACGCTCTGGGCGTGGTGCCCAGCATGTTGTGCACGCTCAATATCCCCGGCGTGACCTTTGCCATCTATAACTCGCCCATGCTGCTCTCCATCGGCTTTTTGGTTGGCTTCGCCCCGGTTGCCTTCTGGTTTGCCGGCGCGCTGCTAGGTAACTTTGGCATCATCGTGGGCGGCACCGCTGCCGGTCTATTCGACGTTGTGACTGCGCAGGGCATCGTCAAATCGCTCGGCATGGGTCTCATGATGGGCTTTGGCGTCGCCGTCGTCCTCAAGGACATCCTGCCGCAGGTCGCCGGCATCGCCCGCGGCCTCGCCGCCGACAGCTCCAGCGACACCGACGAGCAGTCGCTCATCTCGGGCTCGCTTAAGCTCGACGCCGGCATCATCGGCCTGGGTACTGCCGCCATCGCCGTGATCGTCGCCATCGCGCTCGAGCTGGGCCCCGTCCCGGCCGTCATCGTCACGCTGTTCACCTTTGTCACCACTATCATGAGCGCGCAGAGCTGCGGCCAGACGGGCATCGACCCCATGGAGATCTTCGGCCTCATCGTCATGCTCATCGTGGCTGCCTTCGCACAGATCGCCCAGGTCAAGCTGTTCTTTATCGCCGGCATCGTGGCCGTGGCATGCGGCCTTGCGGGCGACGTCATGAACGACTTTAAGGCCGGCGCCGTGCTGGGCACCAATCCGCGTGCGCAGTGGATCGGCCAGGCCATCGGCGGCATCGTGGGCGCCCTGGTCGCCGCTGCCGTCATGGTCGCGCTCGTCACCGCCTATGGTCCGGATGCTTTCGGCCCCGACAAGAGCTTTGTGGCCGCGCAGGCAAGCGTCGTCGCCACCATGGTCTCGGGCATCCCGAGCGTGCCGTGGTTCGCAGGCGGCTTTATCGCCGGCATCGTCATGTACTGGCTCGGCATTCCGGCCATGATGATCGGCCTAGGCGTGTACCTGCCGTTCTACATGTCGCTCACGGCCTTCTTGGGCTCCTGCGCCAAGCTCGCCTACGACAAGTGGGCCGCACGCCGCGACGCCGCTGCCGGTCTTTCGGACGAGGAGAAGGCCTCCAAGGATGCCGCCTTCCAGGAGCAGGGCCTGGTCGTCGCCAGCGGCCTGCTCGGCGGCGAGTCCATCGTCGGCGTTATCCTGGCGTTTGTCTCTGTTGGTCTGAGCCTGCTAGGGTAGGACGAACAACAACGCACCAGCGCAGAGCGCGGGGTCGGAATCAAACCGGCCCCGCGCTTTTTTGTCTATTTGACTCTTATGATCCTCACGGCGTTTTAGCCATGTCGATTAGCCTGACTTCCAGGTCAACAAACCTTGTCTGACACCTCGCCTAACGCGGTGTAGAGTAAAGACGACAGACGCAAGAAGCGGCTCAGAAGCTAAACGAGGTAAGCATGGAACTCGACAAACAACAGATCAAGCGGCTGCGCGAGCGTCATCATCGTCGTCACGGTATACGCCCTGCACACAGCGAGGCCATGGAGAATGCCACCCGTTTCCTTAAGCAGGCGTTCAACATACGCGAGGGACGCGCGCCCTATCACGTGATTCGCAAGCGCTTTGTAAACGGGGCGCGCCTGACTGGCTCGCACTTGTGCATCCTCATCATCGCCATGCTGATCGCGAGCATCGGCCTCGATATCGACTCGGATATCGCCATTGTAGGTGCCATGCTCATCTGCCCGCTCATGGGCTCGGTCCTTGCCATGGCATACGGCATTGCCACGCTCGACCGCGAGATTGCCGTCGAGGCAATTGCCGGCCTCGCGCTGCAGATGGTCTTTTGTCTAATCACGTCCACGCTGTACTTTAAGCTCTCGCCCCTTGGCACCACCACGGCCGCCATCATCGATAACTCGACACCCACCGTATGGGACCTTGCCGTCGCGCTCGCGGGCGGCTTTGCGGGCGGACTGGGCAACTCGCGCGACCAGGAACCCGCCACGCTCATCGCCGGCGTGGCCGTGGCGACCGCGCTCATGCCGCCCCTGTGCGCGGCGGGCTATGGCATCGCCATCGCAAGCGGGTCGCTGTTTCTTTCAGCCCTCTACGAGTTTGGCATCAACGTGGTCTTTATCGCACTGGCTGCCGAAGCCGTGCTGCTTCTTTTGCGCGTGCCGCTCAAGCGCGACCTCAACGGCGACGGCATTGTGACCGCCGAGGAAAACGCCGAGGTCGATGAGCTGTCACACAAGGTGCGCCTCCGCATCATCGTGGGCACGGTGATCTTTGCCATCCCCTGCATCGTTATGACCGCGGGATCCATTGGCTCGGCGCAGGCCGGCGTGCAGGACGGCTATGGCGTCACCGAAACCACGCGCGAGCTTGCCGCGGTGCTGCCGGGCTTTAAGGATTACACCGTTGCCGTCGAGACCTCGGCCACCGAAGGCGAGGAGGAGGGCCTTGTCGAGCGCGAGGTTGTCGCCCATGTGACGACAAGCGAGGCGCTTGGGGCACACGACCGCCGTGTAGCCCGCAAGCTCATCGACCTCAATGTGCCCGAGCTCGATCGCGTGGAGTTTGATGTGCAGTAATACGCGACGTGGGATGGATGCGCGCAGCCGCGAGTCACGACATGGCGCAGACGTGACGCGGGCCACGAGCAAATAGCGGGACGCGGTCCATGGCCGCGCTCCGCTCGCTGATTTATTGCCGTGAATCAGCTGTCCGCATCGACATCGCCAGACTCCACTGTAAACGCCGGACCGGTACTCACCAGATAAAAACGGGTCACCCTGGTATCTCTAAATAGGTAGAGCAAGCCCTGATCGCGTCGGCGCGAAATATACGCCACGTGGACCGTACCGAATTCTTCGCCGTTTTCCTTCTTTAATATCAGGATGTTGGGGTCATCCGTACGCTTAAACTGCCCGTCTGTGCAGATTCCGTCTTGGTCGACCAGCTGCCATCGACAGTTGTCCTCCTCAAGAAAAGCCAGGGTTTCCCGACTTGTTTCGTCATCCCGATAGTAACCGTCAATGGCAAAGCCTTCGGAAGCACATTCCTGCATATAGGATGTTTCTCGACTTATAGCGAACTGCCCTATAGCGCCCAGGAGCACAGCTAGGCAAACCACTGCAAGGGTTATCGAGATAGTACGGCGGCCCATATTAACCAGCCCGATACTTGTTTAACGGAGCACGAAACATACTTGGTACCTCCGATATCATGGCGAATGTCACCTACGGCCTGTCGGCAATCATATGTTTCCAACATCAAACCATATGGCAACCACTCGCGAGAGGAGTATCGGCGAACGGTGCATTTTTGCGTTCTATTGGGCAAACGTCAACGCGCGCTACAGCTCTTGCTCGACCTATTCAGATCTTGTCGCATACTACCGTAGATCCTCAACGCTTCCGCCCCCAAGAGATCATTTTTAGTACGTAAAGAAGCCCTCGCCCGAGCTTTCGCCCAGCTTACCTTCGTCGAGCATCTTCTTGAGGACGGACGCCATAGCCTTAAAGTTGTAGGGCATCATCATCTTCTTGAGCAGCGGGCTCACCAAGCCCGGGACCTTTTGGTACTGCATAACGATGTTGTACACCGTCTGGATGCCCACGGTGTCGAACACGCGGAACGGCCCCTTGGGAGCGCCGGTGCCGCGCGTCCACGCGAGGTCGATGCTCTTGGGGTCACTCACGCCCGAGACATACAGGTCAAGGCCCGAAAGCAGCCACGGCACCAGCATGGAATTGAGCAGGTAGCCGTTCTTTTCCTTGTTGACGGGCAGGGCAAGCATACGGATATCGTTGGCAAAGTCGACGAGCTCGTCGAAGTAGCGCTTGTCGGTTTGGTCCTGTGCCATGACCTCGGTCATGTTGTTCTTCCAGATAGAGTTGGCAAAGTGCAGCGACAGGTACTTCTCGGGACGACCGGTGTACTTGGCAAAGGTGCTCGGCAGCAGCGTGGATGAGTTGGTCACGATGACGGTCTTTTGCGGCAGAACCGGGGCGAGCTTCTTGTAGAAGTCGATCTTTGCCTGGGTGTCCTCGGCCATAGACTCAATGACCAGGTCGGCGTCGGCCACGGCCTTGGCAAGATCGAGCTCCAGCTTGAGTGTGGAGTAGGCACGCTCGACGGCGGCGAGCGCCGCTTCCTTGTCGAAGGGCTGGGTGCCATCGGCGATACCGGCGCACCACTCGCCCGTACCGTCCGCCATGCCCTCGATTGCCGCGATGTACTCCTCGCGCACATGATCGATCTTGGGCCGGGTGCGGCCGATGCTGCCCTCGCTGCGCAGCCAAATCGTTACATCAAAGCCGCAGTAGGCAGCCTGAAAGGCAATCTGGCTTCCCAACACGCCGCCGCCGGCAACACAAACGGTCTTGTAGCTCATAGGACGGTCCTCTCTTACGTAATTCCATAGATGTGTATTTATTCAACCGTAAGGATGACGCGCGCTGGGGGTAGGTTCTATAAACGGGCGGTATTTCGCGGCAAACGGCTACATATGTTCATTATCTCAGGGTTCCGAGGGCAGTTTTTGGTGCCACCGAGACGTCGTTTTCGGAAGTATGCGGCAAATTCCGGAACTCATGAGCACATCCTGGTTTTTCGCCAATAAAACCGCAGGTACAGAGCTTGGACATATCCGATGTGCTCGGCCTATTCAGATTTTGCCGCATACTTCCGAAATCTAAGTTCGCAAAGGGTGATAGTTGGGGCGTTTACGCAACAGATGTCTAGTAAAAACGGGTGGTAGCCGGTATGGCTACCACCCGTTTGTCTCATATCTAGCCCATAGCGGGCAAGCTACTTCTTAATGCCGCGTCCCAGACGCTTGGCGACCGATGCAACGGCCTCCTCGCTGGCCGGTCCGCAGCTCACGCAGCCATCGTGGGCACGCATCTGGCCGGTGACCTCGTCCATCGCGAGCGGCGCCACCTTCTCGAGCTTAAAGCCCTTGCCGGCGCGCATGTTTTCCTTGGCAACGCTGATCATGAGCTTAATACGGTTGAGCTGGTTGACCTCGGACGCACCGGGGTCGTAGTCCACCGCGACAATGTTGCTCTCGGGATGCTGGCGGCGCAGCTCCTTGATCACGGCCTTGCCAACCACGTGGTTGGGCAGGCACGCGAAGGGCTGCGTGCAGATGATGTTGGGCGCACCGTGGTCGATGAGGTCGAGCATCTCGGCCGTGAGCAGCCAGCCCTCGCCCATGTTGTTGCACACCGAAAGCACCGTACGGGCCTTGTCGGCCATAGTACCGATGCGCTCGGGCGCCTCAAAGCGTCGGGACTTTTCGAGCATCTCCTCCACCGGCGTACGCATCCAGTCCACGAGCTTGATGAGCGCCTGCATACCAGCGCGCGTGGTAGCAGAGCTTCCCAGCTCGTCCTTCTGCAGCTCGGCATTACTCATGGAGTACAGGAAGAAGTCGAGCAGGCCCGGCACCACGGCCTCGCAGCCCTCGCGCTCAATGACATCGACCACGTGGTTGTTAGCCGTGGGATGGAACTTGACCAAGATCTCACCGACCACGCCCACGCGCGGCTTGGTGCCCTCGCCCACGAGCGGCATGGTGTCGAACGCGCGGATGGCCTCGCGGCACAGCTTAGTGTAGTTGTGGCGGTTAAACTTGGGCGCCAGCTTACGGGCACGCGCCATGTACTCTTCATAGAGCGTGTTGGCGGCACCAGGCGTGGCCTCGTACGGGCGGCAGCGGTAGAGCATCTGCATCATCACGTCGCCAAAGAGCACCGCGTAGACTGCCTGCTTAAGCAGCGCCGGCGTCAGTTTAAAGCCGGGGTTGTCCTCGCCCAGCGCCACGGCCGAAAGCGAGATCACGGGGATCTCGGGGTGGCCGCTCTCGCGCAGGGCCTTGCGGATGAGCGCGATGTAGTTGGTGGCACGGCAGCCGCCGCCGGTCTGGCTGATGACCACGGCGGTCTTGGACAGGTCGTACCGACCGCTCTCGATGGCCTCCATAATCTGGCCCGTCACCAGAATCGACGGGTAGCAAATGTCATTGTTCACATAGCGCAGGCCAGCCTCGACGGCATCGTGGTCGGTCGAGGGCAGCAGCTCCAAGTTGTAGCCGGCACCGCGGAACACCTCTTTGACCAGGTCAAAGTGGATCGGCGCCATCTGCGGGCACAGGATGGTATAGCCCTCGTCGCGCATCTGCTCGGTAAAGGGCACCTTGGGCCATGCGGTCGAGGCGCTCTCACGCTGTGCCTCGAACGTGTACTTGCGGCTCGCGAACGCGGGGGCATCCGTGGAGGGCGCCACCGGCGCAGCGTCGCCCTGCTCAAAGACCTTGCCCGCAGCCGTGGCCTCGGCCAAGCGCTCGGCCTCCTGGTCCTTGAGCGCCGCCATGAGCGAGCGGATGCGGATGCGCGCGGCGCCCAGGTTGGACACCTCGTCGATCTTGAGCACGGTGTAGATCTTGCCACTGGCCTCCAGGATCTCCTGCACCTGATCGGTGGTCAAGGCATCGAGGCCGCAGCCGAAGGAATTGAGCTGGATCAGGTCCAGGTCGTTGCGCATCGTCACAAAACGGGCGACGGCGTACAGGCGACTGTGGTACATCCACTGGTCGACGACGCGAATCGGACGCTCGGGCTTTACCAGATGCGCGAGCGAATCCTCGGTAAAGACCGCAAAGCCAAAGCTCGAGATAAGCTCGGGCAGGGCGTGGTTGATCTCGGGGTCGTTATGGTAGGGACGACCGGCGAGCACGATGCCGTGACCGCCGTGGTCCTCGACCCACTTAAGAGCCTCCTCGCCCATGGTCTGGATGTCCTCGTGGAAACGCGCATCGGCCTCAAAGGCAGCGTTGACGGCGGCATCGACCTCGGAACGCGTGATTTTGGGACCGCGCACGCGGCCGCGCCCGGCCTCAGCATCGGCCACACGGTCGACAGCGAGCACCTGGTACAGACGGCGCTTGAGCTCGGTCTTATCGTGATAGGGCACAAACGGGTACAGGAACTCGATGTTCTGCTCGCGGATCTCGTCGATGTTGAGCGCCAACGCGGTGGGGTAACTCATGACGATGGGGCAGTTGTAGCAGTTACCGGCCGTCGGGTCCTCTTTGCGCTCCCAGCGCACGCACGGCATCCAGATAAAGTCAACGTCGCGGTCGATAAGGTTCATCACGTGGCCGTGGCTCATCTTGGCCGGATAGCACACGCTCTCGGACGGCATGGACTCGATGCCCGCCTGGTAGGTCTTCTTGCTCGACTGGTCGGACAGCTGCACGCTAAAGCCCAGACGCGTAAAGAACGCGTGCCAGAAGGGGTAGTTCTCGTACATGTTGAGCGCGCGCGGAATGCCCACGGTGCCGCGCGGGGCCTCGTCGGGGCTCAGAACCTCGCGGTTAAACAGCAACTCGTTTTTCTTTTTGAAGAGGTTGGGGGCCTCGGTCTTCTGCTTTTTGTGGCCGGCGCCCTTCTCGCAGCGGTTGCCGGTGATAAAGCGCCTGCCGCCGCCAAAGTCGTTGACGGTAAGCTGGCAGTTGTTGGAGCAGCGGCCGCAGCGAACATGCTTTTGCGTCACGGTGAGGTGCGCGATGTCCTCGGCCGAAAGGATGGTCGAGGTGCCGTCGGCGCCGGCGCGATCGCGGGCGAGCAGGGCCGCACCGTAGGCGCCCATGCAGCCGGCGATGTCGGGACGCACGGCATCAACGCCCGTGAGCTGCTCAAACGCGCGCAGCGTGGCATCGGACATAAAGGTGCCGCCCTGGACGATCACCTGGCTGCCGATCTCCTTGGGGTCGCGCAGCTTAATGACCTTGAACAGGGCATTCTTAATGACGGAATAGGACAGGCCGGCCGCGATGTCGCCCACCGTGGCGCCTTCCTTTTGCGCCTGCTTGACGCGCGAGTTCATAAAGACCGTGCAGCGGCTGCCCAAATCGACCGGGGCCTTGGCATGGATGGCGGCATCGGCAAACGCGCGCACGTCCATGTTCATAGAGACGGCGAAGCTCTCGATAAAGCTACCGCAACCCGACGAGCAGGCCTCGTTGAGCATGATGTGCTCAATCACGCCGTCCTTGACGCGCAGGCACTTCATGTCCTGGCCGCCAATGTCCAGAATAAACTCGACGCCGGGCAGGAATGCCTTGGCACCGCGCAGGTGCGCGACGGTCTCGATCTCGCCGGAGTCGGCCTTGAGGGCCTCGATGAGCAGCGCCTCGCCGTAGCCCGTGGTGGTCACGTGGCCGATGGTGCAGCCGGCGGGGATGTGGTTGTAGAAATCGGCCATGATGACCTTGGCCGTGCCCAGGATGTCACCGTTGTTGTTGCCGTACCAGGTGTGCAGCAGCTGGCCGTCCTCGCCCACGAGCGCGGCTTTCATGGTGGTGGAGCCGGCGTCGATACCGATGAACACGCGGCCGGTGTAGCCGTCGAGCTTGCCCTTGGGGACGACTTCTTGGTCGTGGCGACCCTTGAACTCGGCAAAGTCCTCGTCGGTGGCAAAGAGCGGATCCAGGCGCTCGACCTCAGCACCCTGCGTGTCGCCCAAGCTGTCGATGGCCTCGATAAGCTGTGGGAACGTGCTGAGCTTGTTGGACTCGTGCGCCATGGCAGCGCCGCTCGCCACAAACAGGTGGGCGTTTTGGGGCACGATACGGTGCTCCTCGTCCAGGTTGAGCGTGAGGTAGAAGCGGTGGCGCAGCTCGGAGAGATACTGCAGCGGGCCGCCCAGGAAGGCGACGTTGCCGCGGATGGGGCGGCCGCACGCCAGGCCCGAGATGGTCTGGGTCACGACGGCCTGGAAGATGGAGGCAGCCACGTCCTCGGGACGGGCGCCCTCGTTGAGCAGCGGTTGCACGTCGGTCTTGGCAAATACGCCGCAGCGACTGGCGATGGGATAGATGGTGGTCGCGTTGGCCGCGAGCTCGTTGAGGCCGCTCGCGTCGGTGTGCAGCAGGGTTGCCATCTGGTCGATGAACGCGCCCGTGCCGCCGGCGCAGGTGCCGTTCATGCGCTGCTCGATGCCGTTATCGAAGTAGATGATCTTGGCGTCCTCGCCACCCAGCTCGATGGCGACATCGGTGGCGGGGATAAGGGTCTCGACGGCGCGCTTGCTGGCGATGACCTCCTGGACAAACTCCAGATCGAGCCACTGGGACAGCAGCAGGCCACCCGAGCCGGTGATGGCGCAGGTCATCTGCGCCGTCGGTAGCACGGTCGCGGCCCCCTCGAACAGGTCGCGGGCGCAGGCGCGGACGTCGGTGTGATGGCGCTGGTACTTGGCATAGACGATTTGGTTGTCGTCGTTGAGCACGGCGAGCTTGACGGTGGTGGAGCCCACGTCTATGCCCAGATGCAGGTTGCCGCGGGCGACCTCGGGGTTGAAGATCGCGCCTTCGGGGGCGTGGGCGGCGGCTACGGGCTCGGCGGCGGCGGGCTCGCTAGCAACGGACGTCTCCCCTGCCGTGTTCTTGGCATCGGCAACTGCCTCGGCGACCTTCTCGGCAGCGGCAGTCGCGGCCTTCTGCGCGGCATCCACCACGGCGGGCGCGGCCTCGCGTGCGGCAGCGACCATACGGTCCTTAATGCCCTCGACGAGTTTGCTCATTGTCTCTCCTCTTAGTTGTTGGACTCGACGGTTGCGGCGGTGTCGGCCGCGTCCTCAAGCTGCAAGTTCAATAGCTTCATGCCGTATTCCGGCACGTTGATATCGATGGGTTGGCCATACAGGTCACCAGGGCGCACAAAAGCGAGCACCGTCATAATGCGCGCCATGGCCTCGGGCGATTCGGTGAGTCCACGCTCGAACCAGCGCTGAATCATGCCGACCTCGGCACTCACGACGTAGGTAACGTAGTAGTCAAAGAACGTGCCCAGCGCCAGGCCCAAAATGCCCGTCTGCGCACGCGGCACCACAGCCTCACGCGCGGTGTCGATAATCCTTTTAATGAAGGCCTGGTCGCCGCCCGGACCCAGCAGCGCACCGATTAAGTCGCGGTTGGCCGCAAGATAACGCAGCAGCTCAACCGAACCGGGCGCCGGCTCGAGCTCATCGATGTTGTGATAGAGATCGGGCAGCTGAGCTGCAGTGATGAGCTCAATGCGCTCACGAATCTCGGCCAGCAAGCCGTCCTCGATTTGATTGATAAAGTCGGGAATATCGCGGTAGTGCGAATAGAACGTGCGGCGCGTAAGACCGGCGCGCTCGGTGAGCGACGCAACGTTAATGCGCGAAAGGTCGCCGCTTTCGGCAAGCTCGCTGGCAAGTGCCTGGCGAAGGGCACGCTGCGAGCGAAGGGATCGGCGATCGCATTTCTCGAGCTGGGACAAGCGTCCTCCCTGTTACTCAACCTGTGCACTATTGCACAGTGCGAGTATTATTGCACACCGTGTGCATCAACACGTAAAGGCAATATTTAGAATGTGACGAGGGGCAGTCCCTTTGTCACATTATTATTCGATGACGGTGCGGAAGTTTTGTTTGCGCATGGTGGCGAGCATGTGTTTGGGAACGGCGTGGACCATGCAGCTGCCGATGGTCGCGCTCGCGGCGGCTTTAGCTGCATCGCTAGCGTTTTTGGTCGCGTAGCTGTGGCGGAAACGCTTGAGCATGGCGATGTCGTTTCCGCCGTCGCCATAAACCGCAACCTCGTCCTCGGCAATGCCGTAGTAGCCCGCCAGCCAGGCCACACTCTCGCCCTTGTTGCATGCCACATCCGTGATCTCGAACATCACCGGGTCAAACGGCGCGTTGACCACGCGGTCCGATCGCTCGGCAAGATACGCCTTAAGGTCGCGCTCCAACTCGGGCGAGATCACGCGGCAGTTGATCTTGCATACATCGTGACGCAAGATATCGCCGATCGACTGGTCGAAATACTGTTCCTCGTGGTACCCGCCACGCGCACGCATACCGCGCATCACGATGCGCTTGATGGGGCTGTCCTTTTTAAAGCCCGCCTGATGCATCTCGAACGATCCACTCGAAAACATGCCATCGGGCGTGGAGCAATCAAAGCAAATGTCCGGGAACGCCTTGAGCAGCTCCTCGGTAACCTGCGGGTCGATGGTCCAGGTTTTGAGCACCTCGCCATGACTGTCTCGCACGATGGATCCATTGGAGCAGCAGGCGTCAAGCGCCAGGCCCGTAAAGCCATGCTCGCCGATCGGCAACGTCGAGCGTCCAGTCGCGGGAACCACGTGCAGGCCAGCCTCAGTCAGCTCGCGAATGGCGCGGCGGATAGTCCCATCTGCCTCGTGCAGGGCGTTAAGCAGCGTTCCGTCTAAGTCACTCGCAAACATCTTGATCATGGGCATGTCTCTCCTTCGTCTGCCCGATATTGTAGACGAAGGAGAGGCATGCCCAAACAATGCCGTCCCGGCGCGGCGGGCCACTGCCTCCGCAAATTCACGGTGCCCCAGCGCGTCAAGACAATCGCCGCAAGCGATTTTTCAGACGATAAAACAGCGCCGTCGTCAACGTCAGCACCGCCAACATGGCTGCGAATACAATCGCCGGTGTCCATCGATCATATGCAACCCCGTACGTCAATTGGCCGATAGGTGTTGCGCAGGAAAGGACCATGTAAACGACCGAAAGCACTTTTCCGCAGAGCTCAGTCGGCGCTGCCCGCTGAACAAACGCGGTGATTTCAACCGACGCAATGCTTGCCCACACCATGATCCATGCCGAACCAACCGCAAACACGGTGAACACGCATACATCTACGCCGAACAGCAGCGTAACAATAATCGGCGCGACTCCAAAACAGATCATCGCAACATATCGACATATGCCATTGAAAGAAAAACGATGCGGCCAAATGCCGACCAAGCCACTGCCGGTAAGACCACCCAGGCCCAGAGCAACCTCAACTATCCCAACGCAGGACGATTGCATGCCGAGATGCTTTGTAACAATAATGGGAGCGCCAATCGTTAGCCCAACCAACGCAAGGTTCAAAACTGCCGCAAGCAAAATCACAGCGACCAATGATGCATTTTGCAACAGATACCGAATCGACTCCCGAAAATCGTTTCGGCATGTCGTACGAGTCGCGCCGTCTCCCATCGTTTCAGATGAGGCATTTTGCTTGAGTACGCCACCAAACAACAGAGCTGAAATCGCAAACGTTACCGACGCGATTGTGCAAAGAGCATCGATGCCAAAGCACCCATAGACTGCCGTCCCGACCACAGGACCCAAGATATTGCTCACCATGGTCACCTGCGAAACCAATGCAGTGGCCCGCTCAACCTTCTTTTCACCCGCCATGCGCACCGTCTCAATTTGGAGTATTGGCTTTAGCAGCGATTGAGCGCCATATTGAACACAAAGTATCGCTACTACGACGACCGCAAGAGGCAATGAGTGCTTCATGGGGATAGACAGCAGTGATGCAGTCATCAGAGCAATGCCGAGGGCCACGAGGGCCTCGCGATGTCTTCCCCTATCCGCCAAGATTCCGCCAATCGGAGTTGCGAGTACGCCGGGTATGAACGCTATCGCCACGGCGGCGCCATATAACGTTGACGATCCGCTGCAATCGAACAAGTAAAGCGGATACGCAAAGCACAGCGCCGACAGCATCGAATACGTGCACAGCTGCGCAACCAGAAGTTCCGCGAGCCTGATTGACCGCACTGTTTTTGATTTCAACGAGACGCCGACGTCTCTCAGCCCAGCCATAAGCCCACCCCCTATACATACCACTAGTATGTATTTAATGACTTGAAAAGGGCAGCCGTGGCTACCCTCACAAATCAATTACATACCGTTGGTATCTATATTACCACCCAGCGCGGTCCCATACGTCCCAAATCCGTGCCGTTGTCTGGAGCACTTCCTCGCCCAAATCGAGTCCCACCGCAGCGGCCATCTGCGCCAGACATTGTGCACGAGCGAGCATTCGCTCCTTGGGCTCGAGCGGACGGAACAGCGGCAGCAGCCAGAGATTCGCCAACAACGATACGGCCTCCGCCGCTTCGCGCGGGCATTCGCACGCAATGGAGCCGTCGGCGATGCCCTCCTCGATCACTGGCAAGAGACAGCCATCGGCTGACTCGTCAAACGAGCCCTGGTACTGCATCGCCAGTAGACGCGAGCTTTTTACCGGATCCGCCGCAGGATGCATGCGTGCCCATAGCTCAATTTGCGGAACAACGGACTCGGGCGCGTACAGCCGCCTGAGCTTTTGGGCTCCGGTCATATTACCGACGCCAAGCATCGAGCGGCGGTGCTCAACAATCGGAGTCATCGCCCGATCAAACGCGGCGTTGAAAATCTCTTCTTTGCTCTTGAAGTGATGATAGACAGCGCCCTTGGTCATGCCGTCGAGACGGTCAACGATATCTTGAATACTCGTCCCCTCATAACCCTGTGCGCAGAATAGCTCCAGTGCCGCGTCGAGAATCTTCGCGACCGTCTCCTCGGGATATTTATTGCGACCCATAATCCGCCCATCCGCAACGCAAGCCTTATGCCTCATTGCAGCATTTTAACGTTGCGGATGGCAGACGGTCGATTCTACACCGCGGCCGGGCCGTGTTCGCCGGTGCGAATGCGGATGACTTCTTCGACCGGCTCGACCCAAATCTTGCCGTCGCCGACGGCACCGGTGCGGGCGGCATTGCAGATGATGTCGACAATTCCGTCAACGTGCTCATCAGCGCAGATGAGGGTGAACTGCACCTTGGGGATGGTATTGACGAGCAGTTCGTTGCCGCGCACGTATTCCTTCCAGCCATGCTGTGCGCCGCAGCCCTGCACCTGGTTGATAGTCATGCCGCGAACATCAGCAGCAAACAGCGCATCTTTGAGAACCTCAAGCTTCTCCTGGCGCACGATAGCCGTAATTTTCTTCATAGTGAATTCCTCTCTTCAATAAAAGAAATGAATTGTCCTTCACATGGCACGGGTTTTCCAGGTGCCCGAGATTGCCCCGAAAGAGGAGCGCCGCGTACTTCGGTACGCAAGCGACGGTTTGAGGGGCAAGGTCGGGTGCCTGGGAAAGCCGTGCTGCTAATCGAGTCCGGAGAACGAAGGATATGCGCTCTCGCCGTGCTGACTCGCATCCAAGCCCAGCGCCTCATCGGCCTCGTCCACGCGCAGGCTGCCGCGGAACAGCGCCTTGACCACCGCGGCAATCACCAAGTCGAGCACCAGCACAATAGCGACCGTCACCACAATGCCCAGGATTTGCGAGATGAGCAGCGACATGTCACCCGTGTAGAACAGGCCGCCCTTACCGGTCCACGAAAGCTCCGGCACGCAGAACAGGCCCGTGAGCACGCCGCCCAAGATGCCGCCGATACCATGGCAGCCAAACGCGTCGAGCGCATCGTCGTAGCCGAACTTGGTCTTGAGATGGCTGATGGCCAGGTAACAGACGGGAGAGACGATCAGGCCCATGACCAGCGCCGCCCACGGCTCGACAAAGCCCGCGCCCGGCGTGACCACCACAAGGCCCGCAACCAGACCGGTGCTGGCGCCCACCAGCGTGGGACGACCGGTGTGCACGCGCTCGACGGCAAGCCACGAGACCATGCCCGCCGCGCTGGCCGTCACGGTGTTGAGGATGGCGAGTGCCGCCACGGCGTCGGCCTTAAACTCGCTGCCGCCGTTAAAGCCAAACCAACCAAACCAAAGTAGACCGGCGCCCAGCGCCACAAACGGCACGTTATGCGGACGGTAGCTCACCATGCCAAAGCCGCGACGACGGCCGAGCATTAAGCAGAGAATCAGGCCCGTGAGACCAGACGAAATGTGTACCACGTCGCCGCCGGCAAAGTCGAGCGCGCCGATGATGTCGCCGATAAAGGAACCATCGCCGCCCCAAACCATGTGGGCGAGCGGCGCATAGACCACGAGCAGCCAAATGCCCAGGAAGGCCGTCATGGCACCAAACTTAACGCGGCCTGCCAGACTGCCCGTAACGATAGCGGCGGTGATCATGGCAAACGCCATCTGGAAGGCGATGTTGATGATCTGAGGGTAGACGGCACCGCCCGCGGCATTGCCCTCGGCCGCCTGCAGCACCTGGTTGAGCACCGGTAGGCACAGCAACTGGTCAAGGCCTCCAATAAACGGACTCGAGCCGTCGCCGCCGTAGGCCAGCGACCAGCCGGCAACAATCCACAGCACACCAACCAGGCCAATGGCGCCAAAGCACATAAGCATGGTGTTGATGACATTTTTGCGCCTAGACAGACCGCCATAGAAAAACGCCAGGCCCGGTGTCATTAAAAACACGAGCATGGTGCAGATGAGCATAAACGTTGTCGATCCCGTATCGTACATTCGTCCCCCTTGGTCGCATGAACGTTGTCGGCGCCCATAATGCGGCCGAGGGGCAACTGGTGTAGACCAGATACGGCGTTGTTAAACGCTGCGTTGTCGAATGGAAACGGTGCCGCAATCTTGGAAACGGCGCGGCAACGGGCGCGAAACGAACGGGAAATACGCGAGCAAGGAAGCCGTGAGCGCGCCCGCCCCGCCTAGCGCCGGAACAGCTCGCGAGCTCGGTCGCGGAGATCGGTGGCCCGGATGACGCCCTCGTAGCGATTGATGCGCAAGCGCGGAAAGGCATTGAAGAAGCGCAGGTCGCGACGACTGAGCGACACACTCGGCACCGGACGGCTCATGCGCTTGCCGGCAAGGCGACGACTGAGCGACGGACGCGGCATGCTCGGCGCGGCATCGGCAACGCGGCGGGCAGCAAGCGCCAGGCCGCGAGCACCATCCGAGATAAACGTCGGCATCGAAGCCTTCTCGCGCAGGGCATCGAGCGCCGCGTCGCCCAGCTCGGCCAGCCAAGCGTTAACGGCGCGACCGCGGATATGCGTCTGCGCCACCGAGTCGATCGCCGAATCGGGAATACGTTCGAGCATAGAGTCGGAGGCGTCGGCAAGCGACTCATTGATGCGGTCGGCAAGGTCGGCACGCACACGCTCAAGCTGATCGGACAGGCGGCGCCAGCTGGCCAACGAGCACACCGCATCGACCATCATCGCGACCGCGACGATAAAGGCGGACAGCCGCACAATCAGCACCGGCAGATGGCCAAGCAGCCCCAGCAATGCCGGCTCCACTAAACGGCAAATACACAACGCACCCAAGCCAAATGCGCAGGCCCAGTACAGGCAGATGCGTCCGTGCAGGTTAAACGGCAGATGCGAGTAATCCCAAAACCGGGCACCCGTCGTTTTTTCCAACAGCACGCCCACGCTATATTCGATCAGGCTGCATACGAGCGCGGCAGCGACAAACTGGCTCGAGGCGTCTGGGATTCCACGCAGCAGCAGCCAGCACGCGATGCCGCCCGCACCGTAGATGGGACAACACGGCCCTAGCAAAAAGCCGCTGTTGGCAAAGCGTCCGTGGTTGAGCATGGCGCAGACTGTCGACTCCCATACCCAGCCGCAAAAACCGTAGAAGGCAAACGAGAGTACCAGCGCCGAGAGCGGACAGGCGGCAAGCGTCGCGCCGTCAAATGCCATGTCGATCGCGGTTCCCACCGTCTACTCACTCCTCTTTTCGTTCGATTCTTTGCTCGAGCCGTCACTCGGGCCCTCGTTCAAATCGTTCGCGCCGCCTTTGCGCGGCAGACGGCCGGCAATCGTCTCGCGCAGTGCGCACCATTTATCCGCCAGGCACACAATCCATGCCTCACGACACGTCGGCGGCACCGGCACCAGCGGAAACATATGGCGCGCGATGATATTCCGCTCGCGCGACGTCAGCTCAAAATCTTCCTCCGCACGCGCCAGGGCAAAAAACGGGTGACGAAAGCCATGCAGTCGATGGCTTGGGTCGGGGTCGTGCCAGTCATAGAGAAAGTAATCGTGCAGCAGGGCCCCGCGCAGCAGCGATAAGCGGTCGACGGAGATACCGACGCGGCCCAGGCGCTCGGCAAAGGACAGACTTGCCCGCGCTACCGAGGTCACATGTGTATAGACCGTCACATCGCCATGTTGGATAAACTCATGCATCAGGTCCAAGCGGCCCGCCTGGGCAAGCTGACGGGCGGCATCGTCGACCTCGCGCGCGATTTTCTCGGCACGAACGGTATCGGACATGCGGCCTCCTTCCGGCGGCGCTCGGCGGCAAGCCGCAGCCTGCACGCAATGAATAAAATCATCATCGAAATTACCAGTATGGCATCGGACAAAACGTTTTGCCCCACCAGTTGGCGAATTACCGCGCCGCCGTCACATATCAAACGCCAAAATGTGCGAGACTGTCTTGTGCAATTGTGCCGGCCGAGGGAGTGCCGGCGCACGATTCACATGGAGTAACCCACAACGATGCTGCTTACGCAAACGACAACGCCCGAGGATGTCAAGGCTCTCGATTGCGCCGAGCTTCCGCTGCTCTGCGGCGAGATCCGCCACGCCATCCTCGAAAGCTCCGCCGCCGTCGGCGGGCACGTTGCCCCCAACCTGGGCGTCGTTGAGCTTACGGTTGCGCTCCATCGCGTGTTTAACTCCCCCACCGACAAAATTGTCTTTGACGTGTCGCACCAGACCTATGCCCACAAGGCGCTGACTGGGCGCGCGTACACTTATATCGACCCGGCACGCTACGGCGAGGCCTCTGGCTTTGCCAATCCCGACGAGTCCGAACACGACCTGTTCGCCATGGGCCACACCTCCACATCGGTGAGCCTGGGCTGCGGCTTGGCACACGCCCGCGATCTGGCGGGCGACAGCTACAACGTCATTACTATCATTGGCGACGGTTCGCTTTCGGGCGGTCTGGCGTTTGAGGGCTTTAACAATGCCGCCGAGCTCGACAGCAACCTGATCATCATCGTCAATGACAACGACCAGTCCATCGCCGAAAACCACGGTGGCCTGTATCGCAATCTGGCCGAGCTGCGCGCCAGCAACGGCACCTGCGAGCGCAACGTTTTCCGCGCGATGGGGCTCGACTACCGCTATCTGGACGCCGGTAACGATGTGTTGGCCCTGGTCGACGCGCTGCAGGAACTGCGCAATATCGATCATCCCATCGTGCTGCACGTCTCCACCGCCAAGGGCAAGGGCTTTGAGCCGGCCCAGAGCGACCCCGAGCGCTGGCACCACGTGGGTCCGTTTGACATGGCGACTGGGCGCAAGCTCTGCCCGGGCCATCCGAGCGAGCCTGCGCCGCGCACCTATGCCGACATTACGGGCGAGGCGCTCAGCGCCGCCATCGAGCACGATCCGCAGGTCGTGGGCATCACGGCCGCCACGCCCTACATCATGGGCTTTACACCCGAGCTTCGCGCTGCCGCCGGCAAACAGTTCGTCGATGTGGGCATTGCCGAGGAGCACGCCGTCACCTTTGCCACCGCGCTCGCCAGCGCCGGTGCCAAGCCGGTCTTTGGCGTGTACGGCACGTTTTTGCAGCGCGCCTACGACGAACTGTGGCACGACCTGTGCCTCAACGATGCCCCGGCGACGATCCTTGTATTTGGCGCGTCGATCTTTGGCACCACATCCGAGACGCATCTTTCGTTCTTTGATATTTCCATGCTGGGCGGTCTTCCCAACATGCACTACTTGGCACCGGCCTGCATGGAGGAATATCTGTCCATGCTGAGCTGGTCGCTCGACCACCGCGAGCATCCCGTAGCGATCCGTGTACCGGGCATTGGCCTGGTAAGCCGCCCCGACCTGGCGCCTGCCGAAGACACCGACTACAGCGCCGTTCGCTACAACGTGGTGCGCCAGGGCCGCGACGTGGCCGTGCTCGCACTTGGCGACTTCTTTGAGCTGGGCGAGCACGTGGCAAATCGCTTGGCTGCCGAGTACGGCATCGAGGCCACGCTCGTCAACCCTCGCTTTGCAACCAAGCTTGACCGCGAGTTCCTCGACAGCCTTGCCGCCGAGCATCGCGTTGTCGTCACCCTCGAGGACGGCATCTTGGACGGTGGCTGGGGCGAGCGTGTCGCGTGCTACTTGGCCTGCACGCCCGTGCGCACGCGCACTTTTGGCATCGCCAAGGGCTTCCCCGACCGCTACGACCCCAACGAGTTGCTCGCTCAGAACGGCATGACGGTCGAGAACATGGCCGCCGAGGCCGTAAGGCTACTCAACGAGTAAAAAACCTCCGCAAGGGAAGCACCCCTGCGGAAGTTTTTATTTTTGAGCTCAACTATCTCAATCTGTAACATCTAGGGCCCGAATTCCCGTCTAACTGTTACAGATCTATACAAGACGTCTTAGTCCCTGACCTTTGTCTCAATCTGTAACAGATAGAGACCTTCTGGCCGTCTACCTGTTACAGATCGAGACATTCGAATTCCCCTGAAGAGAAAATCTCAATCTGTAACAGTTACTCGGCAAAAATGGCTGCAGATGTTACAGATCGAGACAAAACAGCAAGGCATGCCGCTGCATCTGCAAGAACCACCACAAAGGTGCCTGTCCCTTTATGGTAGGTAGAATAACCCATAAGGTAAGTATGTTTCTGAGTTATTTCGTGTTGACCCATTTGAGCGCGATAGGGTATAACTCTACTCAACCGCTAGGGATTTTATTGAGAAAGGTGTTCTACCATGAGCAAAAACCTCTCCCAGCAGGTCGTTCTCGACCGCCGCGGCTTTGTCGCCGCCACCTTCGCAACCGTTGCCGGCCTTGGTCTTGCCGGCTGCTCCGACACCAGCGCCGAGGCCGACAAGGGTTCCGCCGCCGGCTCCTCCAAGAGCTCCGAAGATACCGAGGCTTCCACCATACTCGATGCCAAGGCATTCGACAAACTCGTCGACAACGGCCCCAAGGCCGATGACGACGCCATCGCCGCCAGCACCTGGGCCACGGCCGTCAAGGACGCCGGTGTCTTTAAGATCGGTGGCGTTCAGACCTCCACACTTTTCTCCCTCCTCAACGAGAAAGACGGTCAGACCCGCGGCTTCGACGCCGGTATCGCACAGCTCCTGTCCAACTACATTCTGGGCGAGAACAAGGTCGAGATCACCCAGGTGACCTCGGACACGCGCGAGTCCGTCCTGCAGAACGGCCAGGTCGACGCTGTCTTTGCCACCTACACCATCACTGACGAGCGCAAGAAGCTCGTCTCCTTCGCCGGTCCCTACTACTACACCCAGCAGGCTATCCTGGTGCTCGCCGACAACGACGACATCAAGAGCGTCGACGACCTGGCCGACAAGAACGTCGCCGTCCAGTCCGGCTCCAACGGCCCCGCCATCCTGGAGGAGTTCGCCCCCAAGGCCAGCCAGCAGGAGTTCAAGACCGACGAGGAGGCCCGCCAGGCACTCCAGCAGGGCCGCGTTGACGCCTACGTCATCGATAACAACATGCAGCAGAGCGCCCTGGTCCGCGAGCCCGGTAAGTACAAGATCGCCGGCAAGCCCTTCGGCAGCAAGGAGCCCTATGGTATCGGCCTGCCGCTCGATTCCGACGGCGTCGCCTTTGTCAACGACTTCCTTAAGAAGATCGAGGACGACGGCACCTGGACCGAGCTGTGGCAGATCTGCATTGGCGACCGTACGGGCGACACCAATGTTCCCGAGCTGCCCGAGATCGGCGCCTAGGCAGCGAGCCTAGTAACGGCCGCTACGAAACCATACGGAAACGCACGATGCGCTTTATTGCGCTAAACTGTTTCCTCACTGAGTTGTCGGGGCTTCCGTACACACGGGAGCCCCTTTCCTTACCGGCGGGAGGTCCGCATGAGTCTCTCCGAGCTCTGGTCGCTCTATGGCCAGAACTATATCGACGCGCTGCTAGCAACCTGGGGCATGACGCTTGAGTCGTTTGCCATCGCCATGGTGCTGGCCGTCGCCGTCACCGTGATGCGCGTGTCGCCGCTCAAGCCGCTGCGCGTCTTTGGCGACCTGTATGTCCAGGTCTTCCGTAACATCCCCGGCATCGCGCTGCTCATTATCGTCGTCTACGCGCTGCCGCCGCTCAAGGTCGTCCTGCCCTACCGCACCTGCGTCATCGTCGCCACAGTGCTCTTGGGTTCTGCCTTTGGCTCCGAGAACTTTATGAGCGGCATCAACACCGTCGGTGTCGGCCAGGTGGAAGCCGCCCGCTCGCTGGGCATGAGCTTCAGCCGTATCCTCGCCAAGATCGTGATTCCGCAGGCGCTGCGCTCGAGCGTGCTGCCCATGACCAACCTCTTTATCGCCGTCATGCTCACCACCGCGCTCGGCAGTCAGGTGCCGCTTAAACCGCAGGAGCTCACCGGCGTGGTGAGCTACATCAACACGCGCTCGCTCGGCGGCGTCGCCGCGTTCTTTATCTCGGCGCTCGGCTACCTGGGCACGGCCTTTGTGGTGAGCCACATTGGCAACTATATCGATAAGAAGGTGAGGATCCTCCGATGAGCAAGCACTCCACCTCCGCGCTCACCATGCGCGATGCGCTCTACGAGGCTCCCGGCCCCAAGATGCGCGCCAAGATTCGCGTCGGCACCGCCATCTCACTTGTTGCCGTGGCCGCGCTCATCGCTCTGGTACTGCAGCGCTTTTATGTGACCGGCCAGCTTTCGGTCCATTACTGGTACTTCTTTACGCACCTCACCACCTGGAAGTTTTTGCTTGCCGGCTTTGAGGGCACCGTTAAGGTCGCGCTCACCGCCGGCGCCATCGCACTGGTGCTGGGCTTGGCCCTTATGCTCGGCCGCACGAGCGACATCAAGCCACTGCAGCTGGTCTGCCGCGTGCTCACCGATTTCTTCCGCGGCGTGCCGAGCCTGCTGTTCATCTACTTCTTCTTTTTGGTGCTGCCCCAGTACAAGATCGCGCTGCCGTCGTTTTGGATGCTTACGCTTCCCGTCGCGCTCGCTGCAGCCGGCGTGCTTGCCGAGATCTTCCGCGCCGGCGTAAACGCCGTGCCGCGCGGCCAGGTCGAGGCCGCCCAGGCGCTCGGTCTCTCCAAGGCTAAAATCACCTTTAAAATCGTGCTGCCGCAGGCTATTCGATTTATTATTCCGTCGTTGATTTCGCAGCTTGTGGTCGTCGTCAAAGACACCACCGTCGCCTACGTGGTGAGCTACCCCGACCTTATGCAAAACGCCCGCGTGCTCATTACCAACTACGACGCCCTCGTGTCGGTCTACCTGGTGATCGCGGTCATCTATATCCTCATCAACGTCGCAATCAACAAGGCCGCTGTCTACGTTTCGCACAAGACCGGCGCGACCATCATTCGCTAACGATTTACCATTTCGAGTCATAAGGAGCCGAGCACCATGGCACAGAGCACTTCTTCTACCGGTAATCAGCCGCTGATCGAGCTCAAGCACGTCGATAAGCACTATGGCGATCTGCACGTCCTCAACGACATCAATCTCTCGGTCGACCGCGGCGAAGTCGTCGTCGTGATCGGCCCCTCGGGCTCGGGCAAGTCGACCATGTGCCGAACCATCAACCGCCTGGAAACCATCGACTCGGGCGAGATCCTCATCGAGGGCGAGCCTCTGCCGCAGGAAGGCAAGGATCTTGCCCGCATGCGCGCCGAGCTGGGCATGGTGTTTCAGCAGTTCAACCTGTTCGCGCATATGACGGTGCTGCAGAACGTCATGCTGGGGCCGGTCGACGTGCTGGGCGTGTCCAAGGAGGAAGCTCGTGAGCGCGCCATGGACCTGCTGAGCCGCGTGGGCGTTGCCGAACAGGCCGACAAGGTGCCCGCTCAGCTCTCGGGCGGCCAGCAGCAGCGCGTGGCCATTGCCCGCTCGCTCGCCATGCAGCCCAAGGCCATGCTCTTCGACGAGCCCACGAGTGCCCTTGACCCCGAGATGATCAACGAGGTGCTCGAGGTCATGGTCCGCCTGGCCCAGCAGGGCATGACGATGATCGTCATTACGCACGAGATGAACTTCGCCCGCCGCGTTGCCGACCGCGTCGTGTTTATGGCCGACGGCCAGATCGTGGAAACCGGCACGCCCGACGAGTTCTTCGACCATCCCCAGACCAAGCGCGCCCAAGACTTCCTCAACTCCATCAAGGGCCACTAGCCCAATTGCCATATCCGCTCGCCATGACCATCCAAACTCGAAAGCAACACCTATGATCGGAACTCGCACTTCATCGTCATACACCCCGCACGTCAACGTCGACCCCGCCGACCGTCCGCTCATCCTGGTGGCGCCGCGCTGGGAAGAGGCGAAGCCGTTTTTAAGCGAAACGCTCTCCCCCAACGAGGAAATCGCAAGTGTCTTTGTCGATGCCATCCTTGCCGCCGGCGGCCTGCCGCTGCAGATGTCCATCACCGAGGACATTGAGGTCATCCGTCATTACGTCGATATCGCCGACGGCATCGCCATTCCCGGCGGCCCCGATGTCAACCCCAAACGTTGGGGCGATGATCGACCCTACGACCCCACCCTCTGCTGCGAGATCCGCGATAGCTTTGAGTTTAAGCTGGTCGGCGAGGTACTCCGCGCCAAAAAGCCGCTCTTTACCACCTGCCGCGGCACGCAGTTGCTCAATGTCGCCACTGGCGGCACCCTGTGCATGGACGTGCCGAGCCTGGGCGCTCGCGAGGGCCGCACGCAGTGGCGCCATAGCCACGTGCTCAACGACCCCGTGCATCCCGTCGAGGTCGTGCCGGGCTCGCTGTTGGAGCGCGCGCTTGGCGGGCACAGGCTGATCCAGACCAACTCCGCACACCACTGCTGCGTCGATCATCTGGGTAAGAGCACGCGTTTGGTCGCCAAGGCAACCGACGGCGTTCCCGAGTGCATCGAGGTCGAAGGCCAGCCATTCTGCTTGGGCGTGCAATGGCACCCTGAGTACACGTGGAAGACGCTCGAGACCGACTTTAACCTGTGGAAGTCGTTTGTCGAAGCAGCGGCCAAGGTAAAGCAGGCCCGCTAGCTCGCGAACCACTCAGGTTAAAGCCTCCTAAGCCAGGGGGGCGGACACCAGCTACGGTGCCCGTCCCCCTGTATTTGATATGCTCGGTATGATTATCCCTCACAAACAATCAGAGAAATCTCGACCGCAATCGGTCGACAGTAAAGCAAATGGCAACAACGCTTGCTACGTTTATGAGACAGTCAATTAAAATCGAAATGCATTGACCATTCCCCAACGGGGTCACGCCGCAAATCCACATGAGCATCGAGGCTGGAAGCGGAAGCATGGAATTGGCCCAGAGCTGTATATAGATCGCTACGACGTTGACAAGCAGCAGCATGCCAATCGGACCGAAGCCGGCCCCAAAATAGGAAACAGCGATCACGCAAGAGACCACATATGCAAGACAGACGGCACTCGCCAGAAGAAGTCGATAGCAAAATATATTCAGGTTGAAATACTGTTGAGCATCCAAAACGATCGTGCAATTAAGGCAGTACAAAACGACACTCGACAGGATAAAAGCGCCCAAAAGCGCGAAAGAAGACAGCGTCGCTCGCGCAACGATAGCGCACACACGCTTCCCTCCCCGAGCCTCCGACAACCCCCACGGTTCCTCAATAAAGCCCGAACTGACAAAGCGCGGTACAATGCAAGCCGCGATGAACGGAAAGAACAATGCATGAGCCAACGGGGCTACGTTGAACAGCAGACCACGAAAAACCTCTGCATTACCAAATAGAAGGACATCCTCCGCCGATAGCGGAAGCGTCGGGTCTGGGAAAAAGCCCAAGAAACTGTTCTCACGGAGGCTACAGAACCACATCGGGAAAGAATTAAGCTGCAATATCACCATGTACGCATAAATTACCAGGATTAAGGCGTACGCCCATTTGCTCACATGCTTCAATTCTGACTGGAGAAGTCTTTTAATCTGACGAGCCATTGAGCACACCCCCAGCGCGAAAGCTCAAGAGAGCGTAAATCAATACCGATAGACAGCTGGCTGCCACGCCATATCCCAGAAGCGTCAGCTGCCCCATATCGCTATACCCAAGGGCACATCCGACTCCAAGGTACGGCCCCGGAAGGAAGAAGATCCATCGCAAGGATGGTATAGGTGCCTGAAGGAAGGCTCCGTAGAGCGTCAAGCTCATGACAAATCCAACTATCACCACGGCCCCGCTCAATACAGCGCTGCCCGTTATCCGATAGATGGTCACCGTCTCCAGCGCAACCGATATCACCAATACGGCGTTGACTACCATTGCAGGCAAAAATACAGTTAGTATGTTGTGCGAGTAGTTATGCCCTCCACGTATTATGGCTATTGCAAAAAGAAGAAGGCAAAGCGCGCTATACGCTGCGCCAATTATTAAAGCAGACGAAAATGCATGGGCTAGAGCCCCATAAAAGCGGTTGAGACCTCTTGCCGAAGAAATTCGGTGCCCCTCTTTATAGCCATGCTCCTGTAAAAGCACCAAACAAACGATGAGTGGAACGAACAGGGATGTACCGGCAAAAGCGCTGCGCGCAAGGGACTCATCAGGCGCAGAAGGATCGATTGCATTCCAGAGGAAACCAATATCCTCCCCACAAACGCCATAGCCAAAGACGAGCAACGTTGTTCCGTTTTTTAGAAAGATGCCGAAGAGAAGGCCGAACGTCAGCATAAGCGCAAGACCAAACTGCGCCGGAAATATCCTGTGCAAACGCATCATATCCGCCTTTATGGGATGGATCGCCCGCTTCATAGCGAGACCGCCTTCATCAAGCGCCTGTAATACTCTTTTAGGGACGACGCCTCATCCCTTATGACGTCCATCGATTCCTTTTTTAGCAGTTCGCCGTCATGAATAAACAGGCAGCTTGTTGCAACCGATGCCAACTCATCCAAATCATGACTAGAGATGAGCATGGTCTTACCCTGCTCTCGATTCAATCGACCGATAAGGGCCCATATACTCTCGATGCCCAGCGGATCCAATCCATTTGCCGGCTCATCGAAAATTAGTACGTCGGTGTCGCCCAATAAAGCCGTAGCTATATCCAGTCGCCGTTTCATTCCCAGAGAAAAACTGCCTACGCTCTTTTTCTCATCGATGTCCAGCCCGACTAGGCCCAAGACGCGAGGAACCTCACGTTTCTCATCGAGCCCCCATTCCGCACATCGGATCCGAAGATTCTCAGCCGCACTGAGAGATTGGTATGCTCCGCAGGAATCTGGCACATAGCCGACACGCGTCCGCATCAAGCTCAGCTCTTTTTTCGACTTGCCTCCAAAGAGCTCCACGCTCCCCGACGATGGCTCACAGAGGCCCAGCACTATTTTAATAAGCGTGCTTTTGCCCGCCCCGTTTGCACCAACAAGGGCGCAAAGCTCAGACTGATCCACCTCGAAGGAAACGTCATGCAAAACGCGGCGCCTCCCATAGCGCTTTGACACCCTTGATAGCCTTATCGTCGATGCGTTCATTGGCCTCCCGTTCCGCTTGATAGCAAAACCGCTCATATCGTTCCTTCTTTACTTTATCGTTTTCCATAGTTGTTATTGTTTTTCGATAACTCATATTTGTCAAGATAATCTAAAAGAAAGAACCCGTGTTAGACACGGGTCCCTTCACGCTGATATTTCGTTTTAGTTGTTCGCCTTAAGCTACTCGTCGCTCAAATCGACAGCAAAGACTGATGTCGGAAGCGACGCCTCATTGCCTCCGCCGTCCCGCATCTGCCTCACAACGTTTTTTGCACGCTCAACAATAAGCTCCTCAAGCTCTTTCTCACTCACGCGCTGAATAATATCTCCCGGTTGACAATCAAGCTCATCACAGATATCGAGGAGCGTCTTTAGGCGAATAGCTTTTATCTTTCCGTTTCTAAGCTTTGAAATATTAGCCGGAGTATGCCCCGTCGCCCGAATCAGATCAGCACTGGTCTTTCCGGTCTTAAGCAGCTGCGTCTCAAGCTCGATGATGAGATAGCTCATGTTTCCTCCTACACAAGCTCGTCAGACTGCTCTTGGAGCAGCGAGGCATAACTCCAGATCGCCGAGATAAATAAACAGACAACTGCGCCGATAAACGACCCCGCATCAAAGGTAGCGCCTTGGCAAATCTCAATAACGAAGGAATGAGGCACGATGTAAAGCTCCAGTCCGCCAATGGTGAGATTGACCGATCCATAGGCACCAACAAGCGAAACCGCGGCGTTAACAGCAAAGGCAAGCGCGAGAACACGGATAAGCCGCACATGCGTCTTGGTAAAGGGCGAGACGCCTCGCGAGATGTTACGGCTGATCCCGCACAGAACGACAAGCGAAATACCCATAACAAGCGCCATGCACAGTCCGCTTGGGATAACGATGCACCCGCCATCGAGAAGCGTCACGACACCGAAAGAATCGACAGAAGCAACGTTTGTAACCGCATACCAGATCACGTAAACAACCAACGCGGCAAAAGCGACGAGCATCCCTGCAAAAACGGCTGCCATGCAAAAACCGAGCTTCCTGATATTTTCGCCCGCCTTGGCCATACGCTGAACGCTGTTGGACATACACTCACCCTCATCGACTCTATCGTTATTCGAACAGTTTATCGAACAACGATATGGATTGCATGCGGAAAGCCCCGACAGTGTGCATAGGCAATTCACTAATCAGAAGAGGTGAGCGTGGATTTTTGGACACGTATCGAACGAGCGTGGATAATCTCCCACTTTGAGGCCGCCACCGGGCCTAAAACGGGAGATTATCCACGCTCATAGTCATCAAGGCTCACAGCCTCTTACTCGGCCGCCTCGCGCAGAGCCGACATCGTAGCCGCATATTGCTGCTGCAACGCATGCATCCCCTCGCGGGCGCCGTCAACGGCATCAGCGCCGCGCAGCGCTTCGGTTACCACGACCGCCGGCTCGTACAGATTATCGAATCCCAGGTTCTGGCTCACGCCCTTGAGCGTGTGCGCTGCCATAAACGCACTCTCGGCGTCTCCTGCCGCCATGGCAGCCTCCAGCTTGTCCATGCTCTCGTCATCCAAAAACTTGAGGGCAAAGCGGGCAAGCATTTCCCCGCCCATCAGCCGAGCGCACGCGTCGTCATAATTAGCGCCGATCTTCTCATACGCCTCACGCATGGAAATCATGGATTAAAAACTCCTTTGGTCAAACTAAATCGTGGGAAACGCGACGACGTCGGCGGGGCGTGCCAACGTCTCGGCAATTTGGTCTTGCACCTCGAGCAGGCAATCGAGCAGCAGCGGGTTAAAGGTGCCGCACTTACCGTCCAGGATCATCTGGATCGCCTCCTCGTGCGGGATAGCGTCCTTGTACACGCGCACGCTCGTCAGTGCATCGTACACGTCAGCCACCGAAACCACCTGCGCGGCGATGGGAATTTCGTCGCCCTTAAGGCCATCGGGATAACCCTTGCCGTCCCAGCGCTCGTGATGCCAACGCGCAATCTGGTACGCATATTCCATAAGCGCATTGCCGGCGTGATGGCTGCCCAGCTCGAGCAGCATGTTGGCGCCAATCGTGGTATGCGTCTTCATAATCTCGAATTCCTCGGGCGTGAGGCGCCCGGGCTTGTTGAGGATCGCATCGTCAATCGACATCTTGCCGATATCGTGCAGCGCCGAAGCCAGGGCGATCGTGGAGCGTTCCTCATTGTCGAGGGAGATCGTGCCGCTACGCTGGACCAGATAGCCAAGCAGCAGCTCGGTCAGCTTTTCGATGTTCGTAACGTGCCTACCGCTCTCGCCGTTGCGAAGCTCCATGACGCCGGCCATGATGTCGATGAGCATGCGACTGTTCTTGACGCGCTCGTTGTACTGTTGGGACAGCAGGTTCGTCAGGCGGCGCTGTTTGGCGTACAGGCGGATGGTGTTGCTTACGCGGCGGCGCACGACACGGGAGTCAAACGGGCGGTTGATATAGTCTGAGGCGCCCAGCTCGTACGCGCGCAGAACCGCATCATCGGAATCTTCGCTCGAAATCATGATGACAGGCAGATTATCGATACCCGATCGGCGCGACAGATCGGCCAGCACCTCAAAGCCGCTTATGCCCGACATCACAATGTCCAGCAGCACGAGCGACAACTCATCGCCATAGCGGTCGACCATGTCGAGCGCCGCACGACCGTTATCGGCCTCGAGGATGCAATGCTCGTCCTTGAGCATCTCGCTGAGAATGGCTCGGTTCATCTCGGAGTCATCGGCGATAAGCACCAAAGGCTTTTCGCTTTGGAAGGCCTCGATGGAATCGGCATCGGTCACGACCGTACCGGCTTTTGCCTTAGCGCGGCTCAGTAACTGAGCAGCGCGGCCAACGCCCTCATCGACCGTCTCGCCATGAATGCGAACGCCACCAACACATGCCGTCAAGCTCACGTACTCATGGCCCGGAATAATCGTGGAATGAACGGCATCGGACACCTGATGCAGGCGACGGGTGAAGTCATCGGAGGGAATATTGGGCATGACAACCACAAACTTGTCGCAGCCATAGCGCACAAGCTCGTCAGTCGAACGGATTCCGCTGCGTATGGCTGTCGCCACAGCACCGAGCGCAAGGTCGCCGGCATGACGGCCACACGTATCGTTGAAGGCCCTAAAATCATCAACGTCGATCATCGCAACGCCGGCATTCATGCGGGCGCTGCGAAGCTTTTCCTCGTAATATCGGCGATTGCGCACGCTCGTCAGCACGTCGGTGTAGACAAGGTCCTCTTCCGCGGCCTCTTGCTCATCAATCGGACGCACCATCAGCAAGACGTGAGGCTCGCCCTCGACCTTCAGAGGGCGTAGACGGGCGCGGTACTCAGTGCCATCATTGAGCAGTTGCTCCGACACCTCATCGGAGTCTGCCAAAGCCTCAAGACTCGACTGACGCAGACAAGGGCAGCGATCGCCGGCGAGCAAGCAGTTAGGCTCACTCTTAATCTGATCGGCCGACAGTAAACGCACCACGGGGTAGGTCTTCGCGACGCGGGCGACCTCGACGGCAGCCTCCTCGTCGGTTAGATTGACCTCGTGAGTATTGAGCATATGGGGCCCTTTCGATAGTTTCGCATGGAGCGGTGGGTTCCAAATGTTACAAGGGTAACACCTTGTCGATGCAGGTAAGTACGTGAATGCTGCCACATTCTTATGAGTTGGCAGACGGCGCGATTGAAGCCGCAGACGCGAGGTTTTGAGCACGTTTGTTAATACGGCCGAAACGTTTGCGGATGAAGCCTGCTTTGGCTATTGCGGATGCTAGAGCCCCAGGATGCCACGGACAGCCCGGGCAGCCGCTGCCGGGCGATCGCGCAGACCGTTATGCGCGCCCGGGATCGTCACGAGAGGGCAATCGAGATATTCGGCAGCCGCTCGCGTGCCAGCCTCGCGGGGCGTGCCAATCGAGAGCTCGCCTAGGAGCACGGCGGCCACCGTTTTCGACGCGCGAACGCTATCCCAATCGGGAACGCAGGTCATAGTAATCCCGTATTCGTTTGCCATGAAACTGCGGCCGTTGCGCAGGGCATGCTTGGCTTCTGCCTCGGTCGTTCCAGGAGCCTCGGGGTCCAAGTCGCCGAGGGCTCCCAAGAAAAGCCGGAGCGCCCTTGAAACCTTTCCAGCCGCAATCATATCGAGCAAAACCGGAGCTGCGCCCATGCCGACGCCTTCGGCCGACACAGCCGGCTCATGCAGAATCGCACGGGCGACGAGATGGGGTTCAGTGCGAAGAAGCTCCAGCGCCACCAACGTACCGGCGCTGTGCGCAAGCACATTTGTCGGAGCGCCAACGTGTTCGATCACGGCCTGCAGGTCGGCGGCCTGAGCGGCAAGATCATAGCTGCCGTCTGCCGCTTCGCTGCTGCCACCACAGCCGCGGCGGTCGTAGGCAATGACGCGGTAGTCACAGGCGAGCTCGCGGGCGATACCGTCAAAAAAGACGCCGTCAACACAAGCGCCGTGCACGCACACCAAGGCAGGAGTATCAGGCGACACATCCGGGCCGGCATATTCGCGACAGGCAATCGTGGTGCCCGCATTCTCGACCGTAAAATCCATGTTGTGCCCCCATCATCAATGCTCATCCAGTTGCACGTCAGCACGGTTGGATGGACCCGCATTGCTTTACGCCTTGTTAACAGATTAACTGTACCCGACCCGAGGCTTTTCATGGCACGGCATCATGAGCGACGTGAAAAAACGAAACTTGTAAAGCAAGAGCCCACACCTTGCTTTGGAGCCGATGCTATGCTTAGGCACAATTGTCTTGAGGAGCATATGCCTATGTCTACGTTTTTGAATGCCAGCCCCATCTTTGGGCCCGTTCGCAGCCGTCGCCTTGGTCTCTCGCTCGGCGTCAACATGATGCCGGCCAGCGGCAAAATCTGCACGTTCGACTGCATCTACTGCGAGAACGGCCTCAACGCCGAGCGCCCCTGCCATGAGCCGTATAACACGGCTGCCGTGGTACTCGAAGCGCTCGAGGCAAAGCTGCGCGAGATGGCAGCCGAGGGCGAGCCCCCCGATGTAATCACCTTCGCAGGCAACGGCGAGCCCACCGCCGCACCGGAGTTTCCACAGGCCATCGCCGGCGCCGTCGCGCTGCGCGATCAGCTAGCCCCCAACACCAAGATTGCCGTGCTTTCCAACGGCACGCGCGCCGACCAGCCCGCTGTGCACGATGCGCTCATGATGGTCGACGACAACATTCTTAAGCTCGATACCGTCGACCCGGCGTTTATCCAGCTGCTCGACCAGCCCGTTGGCCCCTATGACGTCGAGCACCAGATCGAGACGTTCGCAGGCTTTAACGGTCATGTCATTATCCAGACGATGTTTTTGAGCGGTGAGTACCGGGGCAAGTCTCTCGATAACACCGGCGAGGAGTACGTCGGCCCTTGGCTCGCGGCGCTCGAGCGCATTCGTCCGCAGGAGGCGACCATCTACACGGTGGCACGCGAGACGCCGGTCGCCGGCCTTGCCAAAGCAGCGCCCGAGGTGCTCGACGCCATTGCCGCGCGCGTCCAAGCCCTCGGCATTCCCTGCCAGGTGAGCTACTAGCAAAACCACGCAGCGGCTAGTGTCAGCCATCCCGCTCCATCAGTTGCGGTGATATAGTTCCTATTTGTGCTGTTAAACCGCTTAAATCGGAACTATATCACCGCAACTTTTATGGACGCGTGGGTGGGCTATACTAGCTGCGAATGAAAGGAAGTTAGCCATGTATGACAAAGGACCCGTGCCTGGCCGCAACGACGCTTGCTGGTGCGGCAGCGGCAAAAAATATAAGAAATGCCATAGCGCCTTTGATGAGCGCCTCGAACGCTTGTGGGAAGAGGGCTGGGAGGTTCTGCCCCGCACGCTCTACAAGACTCCCGCCGATATCGAGGGCATCAAGCGATCGGCCGCCATCAACGTGGGCGTGCTCGATTACGTAGGCGAGCACATCGCCGCGGGCATGACCACCAACCAGATCGACCAGATGATCTACGACTACACCGTCGAGCACGGTGGCACGCCGGCCGACCTCAACTACGAGGGCTACCCCAAGAGCGTGTGCACCTCGATCAATGATGTGGTCTGCCACGGTATCCCCTGCGATACGGACGTGCTGCACGAGGGCGACATCATCAACGTGGACTGCTCCACGATCTTGGACGGTTACTTTAGTGATTCGAGCCGCATGTTCTGCATCGGCGAGGTCTCGGCCGAGCGCCAGCGCCTGGTCGACGTCACCCGTGCCAGCGTGGAGGCGGGTCTGGCAGCCGTCAAGCCATGGCTACCGCTCTCCGTTATGGCCGAGGCAGTGCAAAAGACCGTCGAGGACGCCGGCTTTAGCGTGGTGCGCGAGTACGGCGGGCACGGCATCGGTAAGGAGTTCCACGAGGACCCGTTTGTGGGCTTTACCACCGAGGCGCCCGATGTGGACACCATCATGGCCCCGGGCATGGTCTTTACCATCGAGCCCATGGTCAACGCCGGAGCGCCCGACATCAAGATCAGCAAGGGTGACGGCTGGTGCGTGCGCACCAAGGACGGCAGCGATTCGGCCCAGTGCGAGGTACAGCTCGTGGTGACCGAGGACGGCTACGAGCTGCTGAGCTGGTAGCCGCGGATGCGCCGGATGCTGACGGGCACGCTCGTCTTGCATCCGGCGTTTTTGTTTGAACGTTTTACCTGATAAAACCTGCCAAAAATAAACCTGTCCCTTTTTGGTAGGTTGAGCGGAGAGGACTGCTTGTGAACATCCTGGTTTTGTTGCCCGTCAACAATCGCCATCGCGCAATTCTTGAGTCGAGCGCTCCGGGCGAGGACTTTATCTACACGAGCGCCGACGCCGCCACGCGCGAGCAGGTCGCCGGTGCGGACGTGATCTTGGGCAACATCGACCCTGACATGCTCACGGCATGCGAGCATCTCCAGCTGTTGCAATTGCAGACCGCCGGCTATGACGACTACCTTGCTGCTGGCACCGTGCCGGCTGACGCCAAGCTGTCTTGCTCGATCGGCGCCTACGGTCAGGCCGTAAGCGAGCACATGTTTGCCATGGTCCTTTCCATGATGAAGCGCCTGCCTGGCTACCAAGATTTACAGCGCGAACATCGCTGGGAAGACCTGGGGCCGGTCACCTCGCTCAAAAATGCCAACGTGCTGGTGCTGGGCGCGGGCGATATCGGCGGCCACTTTGCCACGCTCTGCCGCAGCATGGGTGCACACGTCCGCGGCATCAAGCGCCATCCACTCGTCTACCCCATTGTGTTTGAGGACATGGACGGCATGGACGCCCTGCCCGAGCGCCTGGCCGAGGCTGACATCGTCGCATCCTTTATGCCCAGCACGCCCGAGACCCGCGGTCTGGCGAACGCCGAGTTCTTCGCCGCGATGAAACCGGGCGCCTTCTTTGCCAACGGCGGCCGCGGCGATCTTGTGGTTGCCGACGACCTAGTTGCCGCCCTGGAATCAGGACATCTCGCCGGCGCCGCGGTCGACGTCACCGACCCCGAGCCGCTGCCTGAGACAAGCCCGTTGTGGGATACGCCCAACATGCTCATCACGCCGCACATCTCCGGCTGGTTCCACTTGGCCGCCACGCTCAACAACGTGGTCGACATCGCCGCGGAGAATCTGCGTCACCTGCAGGCCGGCGAGACCCTGCGCTGCTGGATCGAACACTAATTGTTCCGGCGTTTTGCCAAACGCCGGAACCCCTCGACGCTGCGAGCCCCATGGGTTCCGCCGTTCTAACGAACGGCGGACCGGTCGACGCTGCGAGCCCGCCGTTTGGCCAATCTGCCGTTCAATTTCAAAGGCGCGACCAGAAGGTCAGCGCCTTTTCATTTCACGGCACCTTGGCTCAAACGGCAGGCTCTCGCTGACTTTTGCTCAACCTGTGGGGTCTTCAAATTGTTAGAGCGTTGCTAAGTAATTCTTTGCGTCTTCTACGCTCATTGCTGCGACAGGCGCGTGTGAACAGAGTTTGACATCGTTGGTGACCAGTAAATCTGCTTGGGAGCGCATCGCTGCCGCAATGATTAAATCGTCTTCGTAATCGCTATGGAGATTACGCTGCTTGCTCGCCATCCATATGTCACTCAGGTCGCAGGGTACCGGCGTGGCAAGTTGCGACAACACGTCGAGGCAATCCCATGCAAGTGATGTCGCCGCCACGGCGGCATCTTGGGATAGTGAGCCATGCTCGCGCCGATACCATGCCTTATGTTCGCTTGAAATCAAATAAAACAGGTCTTTGGACGATGTCGCCGCATACAGCAAATCAACCTGCGCCGTGCATGCATCGCGTAAAAACTCAATCGCCACCGAACGACCACGTCGTGAGGGAATGAAGTAATCGAGCCACACGTTGGTGTCAACCAAGATGCGCTTTGGAGTCTCACTCATAGAGCCAGCTCATCTCCTCGCCATAGCGATCCGCATAGGCATTCCGTTTGAGCTCTTCGTCGTCCGATGGCTGAGCCTTGACCATATCGATTCCCGATTCACAGCAAGCGGCAGCGAACAGCTTCGACCCCTGATCCATAAGCTCGAGCTTACGTTTGACAGCCTTTTCGCGCTCGCGCTGTTCCGCCCGGGCACGACTGGGCAGCAGGATATCCTCGAGCGCACCGGGGCGATCGGCCAGCGACGCTGCAAGCTGCCAGAGCGCTCGCACCGCTTGGCTCGGCGTCATACCGGCCTTGGAGAGAGCGGCGTCCCCACTCCTTTTAAGATCGGCATCGAGACGTACGTTGATCTGAGCGGCTGTTGTGGTCATGACCCCTCCTTAATACTTCAAAACTATCATAAAACTCTATGGTAGATACGTAAAGCATGTATAGCATTTACAAGCATCAGCCGTACTCTGTACACAAAAAGCCGCCGAGGCACACTGCACCTCGGCGGCTACGCATCACCAATCCAGTTCGGTTTCACCTTTTGCATTCGCCCAGATAAAACCTGCCGAAATTAACATCCCTTTTTGGCAGGTTTTAGAGCTCCACGCTTTCGGCTCCGTTGATGGTCAGGTCACGCTCGTAGAAGGCGGTAAGGGCGCGGATGGCGTACATCACGTCGCGCACGCCGCCGGTCTCGTAGCTCGAGTGCATGGCCAGCTGCGGCAGGCCCACGTCCACGGCATGCATGCTCGCCTGCATATTGGACAGATTGCCGAGCGTGGAGCCGCCGGCCATATCGCTCTTGTTGGCGAAGGCCTGCGTGGGCACGTCGGCGTCATCGCAGATAGCCTGGAACACCGCGCGGCTAAAAGCATCGGTGCAGTAGTGCTGGTTGGCGGCTTCCTTGATGACGATGCCGCCGTTAAGCACAACCCGGTTGCGGGCATCGCACTTCTCGGCGTGGTTGGGGTGCACGGCATGCGCGTTGTCGCAGCTCACGAGCATCGAAGCGGCAAGTGCGCGGTGGTACGACTCGCCATCGAAGCCCAGCGACCCGTTGATGCGGCGCAGCGCGTCGGCCAAGAACGTCGACATGGCGCCCTGCTTGGTCTCGGAGCCAACCTCCTCGTTATCGAAGCAGCAGAAGACCGAAACGTCGTGCGCATTCTCGGCACCCAAAAATGCCTGCAGCGAGGTGTAGGCGCAGGCCAGGTCGTCGAGCTTGGGCGTCGAGATAAACTCGTCGGCCCAGCCCCAAATGCGCGCATCCTGACGATTGACCAGGAACAGATCGCGGCCCAGAATCTGCTCGGGCTCAACGTCCAGCTCTTCGGCGATCAGGGCATCGAAGTCACCCTGCTTAAGCTCGCCGGCGCTGATGAGCGGGCACAGGTCGACGGCTCGGTTGGGAGCAAAGCCCTCGTTAACGCCGCGGTTCATGTGGATGGCAAGGCTCGGGATGATGGCGACTTCGCGCTCGGTGGCAAGCAGGCGGCTCTCAATGCGGTCACCCTCGCGCACCAGCACGCGGCCCGCGAGCGCCAGCGGGCGATCGAACCAGGTGTAGTCGATCATGCCGCCGTAAGCCTCGGTGTTCAGGCGCAACGTCTCGCCTGCGCCATCGAGCTCGGGCACGGCCTTGACCTTAAACGTCGGCGAATCGCTGTGCGACGCCGTGAGCTGAAAATGATAGTCGCCGGCAACGCCGTCCTCGCCCCACGTAGCAGCCAGGTCCTCGCCCACCTTAAAGGCAATGACGCTCGAGGTGTTGCGCTGCGTGTAATAACGCCCGCCCGGCTCGATATCCCATGCCGCGTTCTCGGGCAGATAGGTAAAGCCCGCCTCGTCGAGCTCGGCCATAATGGTCGCCGCCGTATGGAACATGCTGGGGCATGCCTCGATAAAGTCGATAAGGTCGTTGGCGGCCTCGATATCGTCGGCCGTCACGTGCACGCGCTCGGGCGCTTCCTGATCCGTCATGCTCTCCCCTTTCGCTGGGTTGATGGTCCCCTCCAGCATACTCCGCCACGCCAGTGCCGCACGCTTCATTCCGTGCTTAATTCCGCGCCGCTCACCAAGTTGAGCCGTCATGCCCGCGCTCCTTTTGCGACAATTGCGCTAACAGGACGAGAGGAGCCGTCATGAAGCCACGTAACATTGCCATCGCCTGCGGTGTCGCGGGCGTCGCCGTCGGCCTTGCCGCTGCCACCGGCATCGTTTACCGCAAACAAATCAAGTCCGCCGCGTCGCTCAAACGCTTGACTGGCTACGCAGACGGCTATGACCTGTACGGCATCGACATCGCCTACGACTACGACCTTGACCGCATCATCGCAGCCGATGTGCGCGACGACCAGGCCTACATCGATGCCGTGGTGGCGCAGGTGCTGCCCGGTGTGCCGGCACGTGTCCAGGCGCCCCAGTTTGCCTGCAGCGCTTTTGTCGCCGTAGATGCCGAAGGCCGCGTGCGCACCGGTCGCAATTACGACTTCAAGGACGACACCTCGGCGCTGCTGGTGCGCAATCACCCGCGCGGCGGCTATGCCTCCATCGGTTTTGCGGCCCTCAACAACCTGGGCGATAATACTCCGCTTGACTCCGTCGCCGGACGTGCCGCCGCACTCATGGGCCCGTTTGCCCAGCTCGACGGTGTTAACGAATGCGGCGTATCCATTGCTGTGCTCACCCTGGATTCCAAACCCTGTGACCAGGACACGCAGCGTCCCGTCATCAATACTTCGCTCGCCATCCGCCTGGTGCTCGACCGCGCCGCCACCACGCAAGAAGCTGCCGACCTGCTTTCTGCCTACGACATGCACGCCATGGCCGGACGCGACTACCACTTCTTTATCAACGACGCCGCCGGTGATGCGCGCGTAGTAGAGTGGGATCCGCACGATCCGGACCGCGCTTTCAAAGCGACTCCTGTACGACAGGTTACGAACTTCTACGCCTGCTATGGTGACGAAGTGCTGCCCAACCAAAAGAATGGCGAGCTGGGCCATGGTAAAGAGCGCGCCGTCGCAATCGCCGATGTCCTTGACGCCCATGTCGGTGCCCAGGACGAGGCAGTCGTTTGGAAGGCCCTACGCGCTGCGGCGCAAGAACCCGATCCGGAAGACATCACCAGCAATACGCAATGGTCGGTCGTCTTTGACAATACCGAACCCGCCGCCGCCATCACGCTGCGCCGCCACTGGGGCGACGTCGACGCCTTCGCACTGTAAGGAGCTGACACCGTCGTCCTTACGCTCGTCTGACATTGCTTACATTTCTATACATTTGAGCTAACACGTTTTACCCCCGCATCAACAGTGTGCGGGGGTAAACTTATGCGCATGTTATAACTTGCCCGGAAGGATTCATAATGCTTAGGATCGGTCTTCTTACTAGTGGCGGCGACTGCCAGGCGCTCAACGCCACCATGCGCGGCATCGTCAAAACGCTCATGACCAATAGCGAAGAGCCTATCGAGATCTACGGTTTTGAGGACGGCTACCAGGGCCTTATCTACAGCAGGTTCCGCGTCATGTCGCCGGCCGATTTTAGCGGCATCCTCACCCGCGGCGGCACTATCCTGGGCACGAGCCGCACACCGTTCAAGCGTCTGGACATTCCCGAGGCTGACGGCGTCGAGAAGGTGCCCGCGATGGTCCACACCTATCACAAGCTGCAGCTCGACTGCCTGTTTATGCTGGGCGGCAACGGCTCCACCAAGACTGCCAACCGCCTGCGCGAAGAGGGCCTCAACGTTATTGCCTTGCCCAAGACCATCGATAACGACACCTGGGGCACCGAGATGACCTTTGGCTTTACGAGCGCCATCGACATCGCCACCAAGTGCATCGACGACATTCACACCACCGCTTCGAGCCATGGGCGCGTGTTCGTTATCGAGATCATGGGCCACAAAGTTGGCTGGATCCCGCTGTATGCCGGCGTCGCGGGCGGCGCGGATGTCATCTTGATCCCCGAAATCCCCTACGACATGGATAACGTCATCAAGACCATCGAGCATCGCATGGAAACCGGCAGCCGCTTTACCATCGTGGCCGTCGCCGAGGGCGCCATCTCCAAGGAGGACGCGGCACTGCCCAAGAAGGAGTACAAGAAGAAGCTCACCGAGCGTACGAGCCCGTCGATCGTCTACGACATCGCCAAGGAGATTGAGGCCAAGACCGGTCGCGAGACCCGCGTCGCCATCCCCGGTCACACGCAGCGCGGCGGCCAGCCCGACGCTCAGGACCGCATCTTTGCGACCCAGTGCGGCGTCGAGGCGGCGCTCGGCTGCCTACGCGGCGAGTTTGGCTACATGATCGCCCTGCGCGACGGCAAGATGTGCCACATGCCGCTCGAGGAGGTCGCCGGTAAGCTCAAGTTTGTCGACCCCCAGAGCGATCTGGTGCGCGAGGCCAAGGCGCTGGGCATCAGCTTCGGCGAAGAATAGCCTCGGCCGAAATCCATCCCATCGAGCCCTCCGACCCCGCCCGACGTATTTCGATTTGGCTCCTCCCTTGACTCCGTCAAAGGTCGCCAATCGAAATCGTCGGGCGGGGTCGGAGGGCCCTTCGTCTACATACTCGCCGAGGCTATTCGTCTTCTTGCTGCGGGTGCCTGGTCTGAAATTAAGTTGCGGTGAAATAGTTCCTGCTTAGCCCGCAAATGGCTGAATCTAGGAACTATTCCACCGCAACTTTTGACCCGGGCTCTTAGCTGTTGTGCGCACTAACATTTGTCATATAATTGCTGGTCATGATGGTTGCTACCGGTAGTTGCGGTAGGGTTGGGGCAGATTCTAACTAGAAATGGTGGTCGCTACCGGTTGTTCTCGGCATACTCGGCTCATTCGATTACGGTCACCACACGAAAGGAACCACCATGGATCTTGCGATGGCACAGCGCCTCGTCAATCGCCGTAAAGCTGCCGGCCTTTCTCAGGAGGCGCTTGCTGCCCAGCTGGACGTAAGCCGCCAGGCTGTTAGTAAATGGGAGCGCAGCGAGTCCTCACCCGATACCGATAACCTCATTGCGCTCGCCGCGCTGTATGGTGTGTCGTTGGACGAGCTGCTATATGGGGAGGCGGCCAACGATGCCGACGACCTGGAGGACGGTAGCGCCGATACCGAGACGGCGGATGTGGCTGACGAGGCTGAGGATTCTGCCGAGCACACCGATTGCGGCGACAAACCACTTGTCGATATTTCCCTCGCGCGCGGCATCCACGTTATTGATCCCAACAAAGGCGAAGAGGTCCATGTTGGCTGGAGCGGCATCCATGTGACCAACGAGCGCAAGGGCGAAGAGGTGCATGTGGGGCCGGGCGGCGTGCATATCGATACGCTTGAGGACGATGGACATAGCGTGCGTACCAATGACGACGGCACCGTCACCATCGACGGCGAGACGTTCTCCAGCTGGAAGGAAGCACACGACAAGCTCGACCATCATGGCAAGTATTTCCACACCAAGGTCGGACGTGCATGGAACAAGTTTCCCTTTCCCGCACTTGTCACTCTCGCCTATCTGGCGCTCGGCATTGTCTACGGCACATGGGCTACGGGACTCTTCCTCGTCTTTTTGATTCCCGTCTATTACGCGCTTGGCGACTTTATCGATCGACGCCGCCTGTCCAAGCTGATTGACGGCGTTTACCCAGCATCCGCCATTGCATGGTTTCTCTATATGTGGCTTTGCCTGGGACAGCCCCATCCTGCATGGATCATCCTCATCACGATTCCCATCGTAAAGGCGCTCATGCGCTGGTGTCGCAAACAATGGAAGTGCCGCAAGCAGGCCTAAACCGCCCCAACCAGCCAGCGCCACTCATCCGACACCGCCCGCCCTTCCAAGTTGCGGTGATATAGGGACTGTTTTGAGGCTCCAAAGCGCCAAACAGTCCGTATATCACCACAACTTACAAACAACTGGGTCAGTTCCGGCACGGAGATTAGCATTAAGCTGACCGCACGCCAAGAAAAGGGCCTATTTACTACGTTTAACTCGAGAGGGCCGACCATAGGTGACGCATAATTTCTTTCGCAAATTGACAACCGCATAGCGGAACACGGCCCGCGCCCCGTCATATGATTTCTAGC